>CALLGK010000001.1 GCA_938009905.1 uncultured Acidimicrobiales bacterium
GGTGACGCCATAGGCGAGGCAGTGCGGCCCACCAGAGTTGTTGGCCACGTTGCCACCAATGGTGCAGGCCTGCTGACTCGACGGGTCTGGTGCGAAGTGGAACCCGTGTTGGCGCAGCTGGTTGGTGAGATCGAGGTTGACGACGCCTGGCTCGACCCAGGCGACCATGTTGGCCCGATCGATCTCGACGATCTTGTTCATGCGCGTGACAGCCACGACAACGGGTGTGCCAAGCGGTATCGCTCCCCCGGCCAGGCCAGTTCCGGCGCCCCGAGGAACCACGTTGCGCCCATGCTCGTTGGCCAGCCGTACCACAGACTGCACTTCAGCAGTGGTTTCGGGATAGACGACCGGGCCGGAGTTCCCTCCGTCAAACACCGAGGCGTCGTGGCTATGCAGCGCACGATGGGCACCGTCGAACTTCACTCGATCAGCCGGTAGTGCGACCCGCAACGCATCGACGAACGGGTCGCCCGAGGATTCCGGTTGGTTGCCGATTCGCTTGCGGAGGCTCTCAAGCATGCGTGCCTCCAGTTGTCGTGACGGGTTCGTGCTCGCTTGTCATGAACTTCGAACCTCTCTGAACCGGCGTTGCAGGACCCGTGCGTTGCCGTGCGTCGAGCCTCCAGTCAATCGCTGGCGATTGAACCAGCGCAACTCGGCCGAGCACATATCAAGGCATTGGTTAGGCTCCGACCGATGCGCCGGGCCGTGCTGTGGAACTCCATGCTGAAGATCGTCCGCTCCACGGGTGGCGACGCGGAAGAGCTGAGGCAAGCCGCGTACGTGTGGGCCCGACATCGTCTGATGCTGCCGTATGCGGCCGTGTCGTTCGCCGCGCTTGTGGTGGTTGCCTACCTTGCCGGGTTTGATACGTGGCCGTCTCGCCTGGCCCTTGGCGCAGCGGGCGCAGCGATCGCCGTGAACGCAACAACGGAGTATCGAGTGCTCGGCCTCACCGATCGCCGCATCGTGGTGGCCAAGGCAAGCCGGATTCGGCAAAAGGCGAGCCACTTGGTGAAGGTGCTGCCGCTCGACACCCGCTGGGAACGAGCGAGCGGGGGCACGATCGTGTCGTCGAATTGGCACGTCGGGACGTCGACCTACACCGCACCCAAGGTGTCGGAGATCCCGATGGAAGACATCTCGTTGCAGCTCAGAAAAGGCTGACCAAAACCAGTTCTCGGCGCGTTTCTGGTTCGCCGAGAACCAGAAACGCGCCGAGAACATGAACGGTGTGTGGAATCAGACCTCGGTCTGCTGGTTGAGATAGGACTTCTCAGCCAGACCGTGCCACTCGGAGATGCCGTCGCGGAACTCGCGCCACGGACCAAGAATGGCCGCAAACCGCTCGTCTTCGGCGGCGATGCCATCGAGGACGTTTTCGGTCTCTTCCTTGAAGGCAGCCATGAGCTCTGGAGAGAACTCGCGGATCTCTGCGAACTCTTTCACCTTCTGGAGGTCGACTGGGTTGAGCACGTCGTACTTGGCCATCGTGCGCATATTGGCGTGAGCAGCCGCATTCTCGACAGCGGCCTGGAACTCGGCCGGCAGGTCGTTCCACAGTTCGAGTGGGATCTGCACCTCAAGTGCTGTGCCTGGTTCCCACCAACCTGGGTGGTAGTAGAACAGCTCGCTACCAAGCTGATCGAGACCCAGGATGAGGTCGTCTGTTGGTCCGACGAACTCGGCTGCGTCGATGGCACCGGTTTCGATCGAGGTGAGGATTTCGCCACCAGCCACGCTGACCTGCTCACCACCGAGGTTGGTGAGCACCTGACCAGCAAGGCCAGGAATGCGCATCTTGAGACCCTGCAGGTCGGCAACGGAGTTGATCTCCTTGGTAAACCAACCGCCCATCTGGCAACCGGTAGCGCCAGCGGGGAAGGCGATGATGCCGTGCTCTTCTGCGTAGAACTCATTGAGCGCTTCGAGACCGCCACCTTCGTAGAGCCATGCGTTCTGCTGACGTTGGTTGAGACCAAACGGAACGGCGGTACCGAACTGCTGCACCGGGCTCAAGCCGGTGTAGTAGTACGAAGCGGTGTGGCCCATCTCCATGCCGCCGTCACGAACGGTCGGCAGCACCTCGAGGCCACCGACGATCTCGCCTGCAGGACGAGCATTGATCTTGAATCGGCCACCGGTGAGACGACCGACTTCGCTTGCAAACAGCTCGGCCGCGCCAAAGAGGGTGACTAGGCCGGTGGGCCAGCTAGTGCCCATCTCCCACTCGACCTCGGTGTCTTGCGTCAGTTCGACGGTGTCGCTATCGGTGCTGTCGCTCCCGCCATCACCATCGCCATCGCCGCCGTCACCTTCACTGGCTGTGTCGTCGCCTGAGTCGCTACATGCAGCGAGAAAGCTCGCGCCGGCAGCAAACCCGGCAACGCCGAGTCCTGCCTTGCCCAGGAAGGATCGGCGGTCGACCTTTTCGGCCTGCACCAGTTCTTCTTCAACGGTCATGGTGGTGTCTCCCTTATTTCAATTGGTCATTGGACGGCGTGTGCGAATTCTCGATCGCGCATCAATTCGGCGCAAACAAGTTGAACGAGAATTCGGTGATTCCGGGGATGAGTCCGAGAACCACCAATGCGACACCCTGAAGGACCATGAATGGAATGGCCCCTTTGTGGATGTCTGCGGTTTTAACTTCGGGCGGAGCCACGCTCTGTAAGTAGAACAGCGAGAATCCGACCGGCGGCGAGATAAATGCCATGTTGAGGTTCACGGCCATCAAGACGGCAAACCAGATTTTTTCGACATTGGTGAACCCGAGGCGTTCCATGGCGGGCACAAAGATCGGCACAACGATGAACGTGATCTCGAGGAACTCAAGGTTGATGCCAAGCAAGAACACGGCGACCATCGCGATCAGCACGAAAACGCCCTTGCTGCCGCTGATGCTGGTGAGCCATTCGGAGGTCTGATCAGACCCGCCGAGCTGGAAGAACATCAGGCTGAAGAACGTCGACGAGAAGAGAAGCGTCATCACCAAGATCGTGATGTTGGCCGTCGACGTTCCAGCCTCCTTGAGGGCAGTGCGAGTGAGGCGCCACTCGGGCTTGATGTGTTCGGCACCGTCGCGGAGCAACAACTTGTCGAAGAGCCAGTTGAAAATCGAGAGCAGCAGCGCCCCGAAGACACCGACCGCACCAGACTCCGACGGCGTCGCAACGCCCTGGAAAATCGAGACCAACACGCCAACGATCAGGGCCAGAACCGGCACGATCGACACCAGTACTTCGGCCGCCAGCATGTTGCCGAAGTTCACAACGCTGAAGGCGAACACAAACATGATCGCCGCAGCGATCAGGGCGGTGCGAGGGCTGATGAGGGTGACGACGAGGAAGACGATGAGCGCCAGCGATGCCGCAACGATCAACGCGGTTTGGCTGGTGGGGTTGCCAGCAAGTTGGCGCTGCTCCTTGGGCATGACCGGGCCAACGCCGGGGCGCACCGCACTGATGCCGAGGGCATAGAGGATGTACAGACCGCTCAAGAGCAGGCCGGGAATCAACGCTCCGGCGAACAGACCGAGGATGCCGACGCCGAGCTGTTGCGCCAGCAGGATCAGCACGATGCTTGGCGGCAAGAGCTGGGCCAAGGTGCCCGAGGCCGTGATCGCACCGGTCGCAAGCTTGTGGTCGTACCCGAGCTTGACCATTGCTGGCAGCGACAGCAGACCCATCACGATGACCGTTGCGGCAACCACGCCTGTGGCGGCGGCCAGCAGGGTGCCGACCACGATGACCGCGGCGGCAACACCGCCGGGCAACGAGCCCATCAAGAGCCCGAAGGCGTTCAGTAATCGCTCGGCTAAGCCAGATCGCTCGAGGATCGCTCCCATCAACACAAAGAGCGGGACAGCGAGCAGCTCTGGGTTTTCGAGTGCGGAGGCCCACCGAAGGGGCAGTCCGCCAAGCGTGTTTACTTTGAACGTTCCGGTGAGGTCGCCGATGAAGGCGAACATGAGGCCCGTCGAGGCGAACGAGAACGCGACGTTGTAGCCCGTCAAGATCATGATCATGAAGATCACGAACATCAGGAGCGAGAGAAAGACCCCGGTTTCGAGACCGAGAATGGCGAAGGTCAGCATGGTGGTTGGTTCACTCAACCCTCAGTGGAGCGTCAGCTTCTTTGACGGCGCCGAGATCGTCTCGGCCTGCGAGCACAAAGCCCGTCTTGATGACTTCCGCCAACACTTGGAGGCCCCAAAGTGTGAAACCGATGACCAGCGCCGCTTGGATCGGGCCGACGGGGAGCTGCGCGGCGTCGCCCGATTGCTCCCAGGTCTCCCACACTCGCCAGCCGCTTGGCCACGTCCCATCGCGCTTTTGCCCGAGCGACGTCTTCGCGAATGGGATCACGAGCCGAAGCGCCATCACCACGAACGGGCCAAGCAACAGCGTGTGAAAGATGAAGTCGATCCAAGCCTTGCGCTTCTGCGAGAAGTCGGCCCACCAGAAGTCGATGCGGGGGTTGACGCCGTCTCGAACCGCGTAGCCAACACCCAGAAGAAAGAGCAGTCCGAAGCTTTGCCAGGCGATGCTCGTGGCCTCGCCAAAGAGGATGTCGGCATCAAACCAGTTGTTTGAGTAGCGCGTCACCACGTTGAAGAACTGCACGACAAACACGACCCAGGCCAACACCCACGCCACGCTCTTGCCGATCGACGACAACCCCTCGATAGCGGCTCGAATGCTGTTGAGCAGGCCAGCCTGCGTCGACCCGATGATCGTGATGGCCAGCAAGACCCAATGCCACCAGGCGAGGTTGCCGACCAAAAAGCGTGTGCCGATGGCGGAGAACGCGACGGCCAACGTCGCAAAAGCGAGCGCGACCCAGCCGAGCGGATGCATCCGCTGAAACAGCGGCGACGTAGCCGACTCGTTCGAGGTTGTGGCCTGTTCTTCGGCTTGATCAACGAGTGCTTCAACGGAACGGTCGTCGGAAGCCTGCTTGTCTGACATTGACGCTCCCCCATGCAGTTCGTCCTGACGAATGTGTCAGAATTCACAGCAGGCACAACCTACGGGGTGTCCAGGACACCGTCAACGCGAACAACGGTCAGAAACCCCTTCGTAGCCAAACTTACTTTCGGCGGTCGCCACGAGCCGCCCATCGAACCGCTTAACGGCAAAACGCAACCGCTAAGTGGTTGCAACTCGTGCTCAGTCGCCGCCCTCCGATGATCCCCTTGACGACGCCTCAACCGCCTTGTCATATGTCCTGGTGACCGAATCAAGGCGAGACCTCGTGGTGCTTGCCGTGGACGACGAGGATCTGGCGCTCAACGATCTCACATGGATGCTTGACCAGGCCGAAGAGATCGGCGAAGTCCTGCAGGCCCGGAGTGGTACCGAGGCGCTTCGCTTGCTCGGCAGCAGGACGGACATCGACGCCCTCTTTCTCGACATCCAGATGCCTGGGTTGACCGGTGTTGAGCTCGGCGCGTTGCTTCGCAACTACCGCGAGCCGCCATTGATCGCGTTCGTCACCGCCCATGATCGATATGCCGTCGAAGCCTTCGACCTAGAGGCGTGTGACTACCTCCTCAAGCCTGTTGACGAGGCGCGCCTCGAACAGACCATCCGTCGAATCCTGAAGGCGCGCCGCGACATGGTCCCGGCCGACCCGGTTGCCACGCTCACGTGCCGGGTTGGGAACGACTCGTACACGATCAATCGTGATGACGTGTCGGTCGTCGAAGCTGCCGGTGACTTGATCAGAGTGCACACCCTCGATGGCAAGTCCCACCTCGTGCGAGAGTCCATTTCGTCGCTGACCGCTGCCTGGTCTGCATCAGGGTTCCTTCGCATTCACCGCAGCTACCTCATCCGGACGGATCAGGTCACAACAGTTCGCACCAAGGCCGGGGCTCGAACCATCGAGATCCAGGGACGAGAATTGCCCGTCAGTCGCAGGTATACCCGCCTGCTCGAAGAACATCTGGGTCGAGGTGGCTGAGCAAAAACCGTCGAAACGAACCGTCGTTCTTCATCCCCGAACGGCAGCCGCTCGCCGGTTCGATCGACCGATGGGCCATGGCAGCCATGTGCGCGGGCATTTGGCGGACGCTGACGAAGTGCTCGCTCTTGTTCATCAACAGGTAAAAACGTCGATCCGCTTCATTGCTGCGATGGTTGTGCCGCTCTGCAGCTTCCTGATCGCCATCGTGGTACATCCACCACTGCGAACGGCGCGTATCGGTAGCCTGCCTCCACTTCCGTGGTTGGTTCTCGGGCCGATCGTGCTGTTTGGCGCAGCCGGTCTTGCGTTCTTCCATGAACGGCGAGCGTTGCGTATCGAGGATGAGTGGAGCAGCGCCCACCGAGAGCGCCGTCCATGATCCCGATCGTCGCAGTGCTGACTGTCGTCACACTCACACTTGGTCTCGGCACCGCCGGACTTCGCTACGCCCGAACGACATCGAACTTCTTTGTCGCTTCACGTTCAGTGCATCCAGCGTGGAATGCGTTCGCCGTCTGCGGCGAGGCGATGTCCGCTGCGAGCTACCTGGGTATCCCAGCGCTCATCATGGTGTTTGGTCCGGACATGCTTTGGCCCGTTGCGGGCTGGACTGTTGGCTTCTTGATGCTCTCGTTGTTCTTCGCGGCGCCAATGCGGCGTTTCGGCTCATACACGATCCCGGAGTTCATCGAAGGGCGCCTGGACTCACCGGGGTTACGAACGGTTGTCGCCATCATGGTGATTGTCGCGAGTTGGTTTTTCTTCTTGGCCCAACTCAAGGGGGCAGGTGTTGTGGTCCGTTCGTTGTTGGGCACGCCCTACTGGGTCGGTGTCGTGGCGGTCGGCATGCTCGTTGCGTTGAATCTGAGTGCTGGCGGAATGCGCGGGATCACGTTCGTCCAGGGCTTTCAGTTCTTCTTCATCTTCCTCGGGATTCTCGTTCCCTTCGTTGTGATTGCGACGATCTGGCAACGCGGCGACATCGCGCCGATCATCAGCGACAAAACGCCGACCTTCACCGAAGACACAACGGTCGAGTATCCCAACGACACCACCATCGTGGTTGGCGAGCAACAAGTAGTCTCCGGATCGGGAACCATCGACGGCGCGCCCATCTCTCAAGCGATGTTGATAGAGGTCGGACAACACCGCATCTCCGCAGGCACTGAGGTGCGCTGGACGGCCGGATCTCTAGTGCCTCACCAGGCTGGCTTAGAACCGCTGACTGGCATCGCATGGGCGCAACCACTTGGCGACAAAGACCTCGCCGGGGGCCATCCCACCTACTTCTCGATTGCATCCTTCATCGCCAATGCCTTCGGCATCGCCTCGCTTCCTCACATCGTCGTTCGCTTCTACACCAACCCGACGGGTCGAGCGGCACGACGCACCAACCTGTATGTGCTTGCACTGATCGCTCCGTACTACGCCATGTTGCCTCTCTTCGCTGCCGTCGGACGGGTCATTCGGCCGGGTGAGCTGAGTAACGGTGCGACCGATGCCATCACCGTGCTGGTGGGTGGTGAGCTCGTGGGAGGCCTTGGCGGCGAACTGCTCACCGCTGTTGTCACGGCCGGCGCGGTGGCTGCCTTCCTGTCCACCTCTTCTGGCTTACTGATCGCCATGGCGGGAGCAGTGAGCCACGACGTGATGTCTGCGGGCATTCCACAATTTCGGTGGGCCGTATGGGGCGGAGCCATCATTTCCATGAGCGCGGGCCTACTCGTTGAACAGATCGATATCAGTGTCTTGATCAGCTGGTCGACATCGATTGCCGCGTCGTCGATCGGTCCACTGTTGCTGTTGGGTATCTGGTGGCCAGGGCTTACGAGTCGGGGCGCACTTGCAGCTGCACTCACGGGCGGATCCCTCAGCACAGGTGCGGTCTTAGTGGCACTGTTCGGCCTCGTTGATGGAGGCTGGCCGCTTGCCATCTTCACAATCCCTGCAGCGTGGACCGTTCCGATGGCGTTTGCCGTCGCCGTTGGCGTCTCCCACTGGGATAGCCACAAAGTGGCCGACATCGGCTACAAGTTCGCCCTCCTTCACGTACCAGAAGTCGAACCCCAACCGGAGCTGTCGTGATGGCAATCTTCAGTCGGAAGGGTGGGGGTGGCGACGCCGTTGCACTTCAGGTTCTGGCCGACCTCAACCGCCTGTCGAGTGCCTTGCGAAGTGGCCTCGACGAACGGGCTGCGGCCCAAATCGCGGCAACAACCCGTTCGATTCTCCGAGCGCGAAGTGTTGCCGTCACCGACGATCGTCGCATCCTCGCAACAACTGGCCGTGCTGCTGCGTGGGACGAGCCCGTGCTCGAACAGACCGCGTCAATCATTGACCGAGGAAGACTTGACCGGCCGACCGTCTATGAAATCTCGCTCAGCGATGGGCCAGCAGAGGTCGTTGCGGTCGCGCTAGCCAACGACGAGTTGGCTATCGGAACGATTCATGTGCTGATCGACCAACTCGAGCGACGTCACATCGCCGAGATGCGCGAGCTTGCATCGTTGATCGACACCCAACTTCAGCTCGCTGAGCTCGAACGATCGCGGGCCTATGCCGCCGAGGCCGAGCTTCGTGCGTTGCGCGCGCAGGTGTCGCCCCACTTCCTGCACAACTCACTCACCGCTATTGCAGGCCTGGTGAATACCGATCCGGTCAGAGCTCGCTCGTTGATCGTGACCTTTGCTGAGTTTCTCCGCGCCAGCTTTGGCACCCAGACAGACCTCACCACCGTGTCAGAAGAACTCCGCCTCGTTGATGCCTACCTCAGCCTCGCTCAAGCTCGATTCGGCGGACGCTTCGACGTAACGCTCAACATCGCTCCCGAGGCACTCCCCGTCAGGATTCCGTTCCTCACCATCCAACCGGTCGTCGAGAACGCAATCAGCCACGGATTGGAGGTTCGTCCCGGTGCCGGTCGAATGCGAATCATCGCCGAAAACGCCGGGCCCGAGATTGCGATTCATGTGGAAGACGACGGTGTCGGAATTGACCCGGAGCAGCTCGAGCGGGCCTTGAGCGGGACGGACTCGACACCGCACGTAGGAATCCTCGCGGTCGACACCAGGCTGCGATCGATCTTCGGGGACGAATACGGCCTGCAAATCGAGACTGGCCCGAACGCAGGAACAAAGGTCACGATCAGGCTTCCCAAGTACCTTCCGACCCGCGCCTGACACGACGCCGTCACCGTCTGTCCCCGCCACTGCGTCAGATCAACGGGTGTGATATCCGCTTTCGATATACACCGTGTCGAGACCGAGTGCCTTGTAGGCCTTGATGTTGCGAGGGTGGTCGTCGATCGCCAACGTCGGCTCAAAGCCGGCCTCTCGAAGCTGGGCCACTGCCTGGGTTTTCATCACCGCGGCTTGGCCGTAGTCGCCTGTGGATCGCATGATCAGCACATCCCAACGAATCTCGTGGCGATCGAGCCACTCCATCGTGATTTGATCAACCCAGTCGGGACGTGAGGTGACAAGGGCAATCAGGTGTTCGGCCGGAACCTCATCGAGAAAATCAACCTGCTTTTGGATGGTCGCGTCGTCTGACGCGGCCATGAAAAAGCTGTCCCAGTCTTGCCAACGACTGTTCAGGTAGTGCTGGCGATGCCTGGCATCGGCCAACACCCCGTCGATGTCGACACACAGCGTGATCCGCGGATCACCATCGTCGGTTGTTGCGGTTCTGACCTCGTCACGCCAGTACCAGGTGGGCGAGGAGCCAAAGCGAGCCAGGTGTCAGTCCTCGTCGCTCTCGGCAGCCCGTGAGGCAATCTCGGCCACGACAGACGGGTCGGCGAGGGTGGTCGTGTCACCGAGCGAGCGTCCATCTGCCACGTCTCGCAGGAGACGGCGCATGATCTTGCCCGACCGGGTCTTCGGAAGATCAGGCACGATGATGACGGTCTTTGGCCGCGCAATCTTGCCGAGCTTGACCCCCACATGCTCTCGGATCTCGTCGCCGAGCTCCTGTGAGGCCTCGTTGCCGCCAACCAAAATCACGTAGCCGAAAATGGCCTGGCCAGTGAGCTCGTCGTTGCCACCGACCACTGCGGCCTCAGCAACTGCGGGGTGGTCGACAAGGGCAGACTCGACTTCGGTCGTCGAGATGCGGTGGCCAGACACGTTCATCACGTCGTCGACTCGACCCAACAGCCAGAGGTAGCCGTCGTCGTCGAGCTTGGCCCCATCACCAGCGAAGTACTTCCCTTCGTAGGTGCTCCAGTAGGTCTCTCGGTAGCGCTCCTCGTCGCCCCAAATACCCCGGAGCATCGACGGCCACGGCTTTGAAATGGTCAGGTAGCCACCGCCATTGGTGACCACGTTGCCGTTGTCGTCAACCAGCTCAGCAAACACGCCGGGAATCGGGTGACATGCCGAACCGGGCTTGGTGGTGGTCACGCCGGGGAGCGGAGTGATCATGTTGCCGCCGGTCTCGGTTTGCCACCACGTGTCGACAATGGGGCGAGCCTCGCCACCGATGTGCTCGTGGTACCACATCCACGCCTCGGGGTTGATGGGCTCGCCAACCGTGCCAAGCACTCGCAGCGAGGTGAGGTCGTGCTTCTGGGTCTCTTGCGCCCCCCACTTCATGAACATGCGGATGGCGGTTGGTGCGGTGTAGAGCTGGGTCACGCCGTAGCGCTCGACGATGTCCCAGAGACGATCTTTGCCTGGCGTGTCTGGGGTTCCCTCGTACATGACCGAGGTGCAGCCGTTGGTGAGCGGTCCGTACACGATGTAGCTGTGGCCGGTGACCCAGCCGATGTCGGCCGCACACCAATAGATGTCGGTGTCTGGCTTCAGGTCGAACACGTACTTGTGGGTGAAAGCCACCTGGGTGAGGTAGCCACCCGTGGTGTGCATGATGCCCTTGGGCTTCGCCGTGGTTCCCGACGTGTAGAGCAGGTAGAGCAGCTGCTCAGCATCCATTGGCTCGGCCGGGCAGTCGTCGCTGGCTTCTGCCATGAGGTCGTGCCACCAGTGGTCACGACCATCGGTCATGGCGGGGTCGGTCTTGCAGCGATCAACAACCACAACGTTTTCAACCGACGGTGCGCCGATGTCGAGGGCTTGGTCGACGGTGGGCTTGAGGGCGGCTGCTGCGCCGCGGCGGTAGCCGGCGTCTGCGGTAATGATGAGCTTCGCTTCGGCGTCGATGCAGCGATCGACGATGGCATCAGCGGAGAAGCCACCGAAGATCACGGAGTGCGCAACACCGATGCGGGTGCACGCCAGCATCGCAATCGGCAGTTCCAGGATCATCGGCATGTAGATGGCGACGCGGTCACCCTTCTCGAGCCCGAGGCCCTTCAGCACGTTGGCGAACTTCTTCACCTCGGTCAGCAGCTCGGCGTAGGTGATGGTGATCTTGTCGCCCGGCTCGCCTTCCCAGTGGTAGGCGACCTTGTCGCCCTTGCCGGCCTCGACATGGCGATCGAGGCAGTTCGCTGACACGTTCAGCTGACCTTCTTCGAACCACTTGGCGAAGGGAAGCTGCCAGTCGAGCACCGTCTCGAAGTCGCGGTCCCACGTCAACAGCTCGCGAGCCTGCCGGGCCCAAAAGGCCTCGTAGTCAGCATTGGCCTCGTCATAGAGCGACTGATCAGCGGTGTTGGCCTGCGCGGCAAAATCGGCGGGTGGCGGGAACGTGCGATCCTCAACCTCGTAGACCTCAATCGCTGGTTCAGACATCGTGCATTCCCCTTCGAGCCATCGAGATCGCTGATGCGACCTCGCCAGTGCAGTGACGTCCAAACCGTAGCCATACCAGCCGATTCGTTCACCTTCAGCGACGAAGCACCTCGTTCGACGCCTCAGAAGCTGCCCGGCGGCCACTGAAGTAGCTCAATTCGTCGCATTCGGCGCCGACCGAAGAGGGGTGACGGCAACCATGTCGGACCCGCATTTCACAGGCGACTCTTCGGCTGACCAGCCGGTATCTGGTGCAGCTGTCCTCAGCGACGCCGTGATCGGTGTTGTTGTCTTCGTTGCAACGGCCATTCCCACACTCATTGCGGCCCTACTGAAGCCCGAACTCTTGCTCGACGACATCGAGTTCGCGGCCCGGGCTCGGTTCGAAGGTTGGAGCGGCTTCGTGCACGAGATGGGCTACCGCCCAGGGCAAGGGCTCATCCATGCGATGCAGTTCAACCTGATCGGCGAACGTCCGGCGGTTCACCTGCTCGTGTTGGCGCTTGGCAATGCGACGGCGGCGTGGTTGTTTTGGCGGCTGCTATCGCTCACGGTGCCCCGTCCGATTGCGCTCGCAACCATCACAGCCTTCGTCGTGCTCCCAAACCGTGGGTCACTGCGATTCTGGACGTCAACCCTGCCGAACCACGTCGCGATGTGCCTGCTTCTGGGCTCAGCCATTGTCGCCGCAATCGCTATCAAGAAGATGCTGGCTGAGCGGCTTACTGGCTCAGACACGCCAGATCACTCAGCCTGGGCTTGGATTGCTACGAGCGTCATGTCGTTGCTGTCGATCGTGACGTACGAGGCGACGATCTCGCTCGCACCGTTCATCACACTGGCCCTGGCATTCACATCGAGAACCCGACGAGGCCGATTCGTCTTACCCGCCGCGATTTTCGGCTTATTCGGCATCGCCGCGCTGGTGTTGAAGGCCCGATCGCCTCGGGCGGGAGCCACGACGTTCTTCGCTCGTCCCTTTGATGCCGTACCGAAACACCTCAATGGCATCGCGCCACGCCCCTTCGTCGTCGTTGGCGTGCTCGTCGTGGTTGGCTGCGCGTTGTGGGCGCTCGTCACGGTGGCTCGGGACGGACGTCAGGCATCGCATCATGCGAAACTCGCCTTCGGCGGCACGATCATTGCGCTCGCTGGCCTGGCCCCTTTCACCGCCGCTGGCTTCAACATTCAGTCGGAGGGCGTGCTCGATCGAGCTCACTACTTTCCGACGCTCGGCACCGCACTGCTACTGGGGGCTGCCCTTCACATGCTGTATCGCAGCGTCGATTCGATCGCCGTTCGACCGCTGTTGCTGTGCGCCGTCGCCCTGTCACTCGTTGGCGTGGCGAGGGATCTAGAACCGTACGTACGGTCAGCGGACGAGTTTCGACAGGCCGAGGCGGCCGTCGCAGAGTTGGTGCCACCGGATGATTGGACAGGCGACGACGCCTGGACCGAATCAGACCAGGGTGTGCGGATTGCCGATCCCCCAGCCGCCGGTGGTGTTGGTTGGGGGTTCTACAGTGCGCAGCTGCGCGACCTGTACCGCCTGGTCCACAACGCGCCAGAAGATCCCTGGTGGCTCGCCTTGGGTCAGCAGCCCGAGAACGATGTGCCGCCGAACCTCGCCTACTTCGACGTTGAGAACGGCGAGTTAGTGGACACGGACGCCACAGACTGAGCGATCTACGGCAGATCGTACGTTTCGCGCAAGCCAGCCACGATGCCGTCGAGACCAGATTCAAACACCGATTGGGACTGGAGCTCGCTGATCAGACGTATGGCCTCGGCCCCCTGCTCAGCGCTCATGACACCAGGGTTCAACCCTTCGCCTGACCTGACCACTGCCAACACCCCGGTTTCGGTTGAGGTGAAACCCAACACGAAGGAAATGCCGAGGTGGAGCGCCTTCGTGGCCGCCATGAGGTCGAGACCACACGCCATGAAGCGGGTTAATCCCCACGTGAGTACCTGATAGGCCTCGACGGAGGGCGCAGGCCGTGTCGAGACCAATTCGAGGGCGGCGGGATGCCGAATCAACACGTCATGAAACGAACGCAATCCGGTGCGAACCGAGGTCTCCCAGTCCTCTGGTTCGATGTCGTCTGGGAGCTCGATCTCCAGATAGATCTGTTCAAGGACAGCGTTGAGCAGATCGTCCTTGTTTGCAACGTAGTGATACAGCGACATGGCCTCGACCCCGAGGGATGCCCCGAGCTTGCGCATCGAGAGTCCAGCAAGACCGACCTCGTCGGTCATCTCGAGGGCTTTTCGGGCGATGGTCGAGCGGCTCAGGCCAGCACGGTCCGCCGACACATTGGACATGAGGAAGATCCAAGACAGAGAGGGAAACAAAAAGAGTAGTCGACCAGTCAGGGAATCCCCCCTGATTGGGGGTCCGCCCGTCTACGGCGCCCACTCGAGCACGAGCCAGGACCCGAGCCCAGTCGGATCGATCAGCGCCTCTGATTCGCTGATCCGACTCCGCATTCGGAAGGCCTCCATGTCGGGACGAGCGGCTCGTTCCTCCCACACCTCTCGACCCTCGCGCACAAGCTCGTCGATGCCGAGTTGATGCAAAAAGGCGGCTTGTGACACAACCGCTGGACTGCCGGGGAGCTGATCAACCGCGATATCGGTGGTGATGTCCCAGAGCCCCGGCTCAATAAGTGGATCGCTTCCCTTGGCATGAGAGCGGTACGTGCGGAGCCAGCCGCCTCGTGCCGCCAGCGCAGCGGTTGAGGCATCGCCGTAGTCAAGTGCCAGCAATCGAAGCGGTTTCTGAGCAAGCACGTCACGCACCCACTGCGCCGCATCGTGCAGCAACGGGACGGACTCGCTCACCTGACCGGCGCTGTCGCCGCCGCGGAGGCCCAGGGCTGCTGCGGCCGGAACCGTGGCTTCGTCCAAGGCTTGGTCGACGAATGCACCGTCGCTCACGAAGGATTCGACAAAGCCGCCGTCGGAGCGGCGAACGATACGAAACGGCAGGTTGTCGAGCAGCTCGTTGGCGATGATCACCGAGTTGGCGAGGTCGGCCGGCAGCTCGGGTTGGATACGTATGTCACCGTCAATGCGCACGTCGGCCACAGCTCGATCGACGCCAGTAAGTTGCCAAGCCTCAGCACACGCAGGCTCCGCCATCGCGAGTCCGCGCAACAGTGTTCCTGGCCCAGTGCCAGCGTCAATCACCACGAACGGATCGGGACGTCCGGCGGCCTCCCACACCTGATCGAGCCAGCGACCCAACAACACGCCGAACAGCGGGCCAACTTCTGGGCTCGTGATGAAGTCGCCACGTCGACCGGCACTACCTGTACCCGAGCTGTAGAACCCATCGGGGCCGTACAGACAGCGTTCCATGTAGTGGTCGAAGCGCTCCATCAACGCTGCACACTAGCGGCGCGCTCGCGGGCCACTCGCTAGTTGCGGAGGTCGACGAGATAGGTGTCGCTGCGGTCCCCGAGCCCCCAGTCGGTGGAGTACGCCACATGCGCACCATCCGGGCTCACCGCAACAAAGGCTGATTGGAAGTACTCATCCGATGGTGAGAGCCGGTTGTGAGCCAGGCGAACGACCAGTGGCTCGGGGCCGCGAAGATCGACGAGCAGGACCTCGCCGTCGAGGACGTCCCAGTTGGAACGGTCCGTGATCTCGGGGGCGCCAACAACGACAAACGGAGCCGCGGTGACGCCCAGTCGGGTGCCGCCCGGCGGGAACGGATAGCCGCTTGCGAGGCCGATCACGGTGTCGGGTTCACCAGTGTCGAGATCAAAGGCGATCACCGAGCCGGTCGCGACCCCTCCAAAACCCGTCGTCACGAGCACATCGACGCCGTTCTGGCGGGTCATCGCAGTGGTTCCGCCGGTCTCGACGGTGAGACCTGTCGGTTCAAGTTGGGCGTTGAAGATCGAAACGTCTCCGGAGTTGCCGTCGGCAAAGGCGAAGCGGTCGCCGGACGCAGAGACGAGAAGATGGCCTGGCCCCGTGGCCGCATACAGCACACGCGAGTCGTCATCTTGCCGATACGCGATCAAGGTTGGGTTGTCAGGGTTGAAGTCGGCATTGATGCACGCCAGCGCAAAGGTGTTGCCGTCCCACGACGGTGACGAGTTCATGCGAAGGCCAAGGCAGTCTGGGAACTCAGCGATCACGTCGACGCGCTGCGTCTCGACGTCGAGCTGTCGGAGCTGCGAGTCGTTGGCGTAGAACACAACGGCTGGATCTGTTGGGCTCCAGAACACGTCTTCGATATCGCTCGCATCGATGGCGAATTCGCTGATCAGCTCGTGGCTCTCGACGTCGTACAGCTCGTAGCTTCCCCCAGCCTTGTACAGCAGCAGCATCGAGCCGTCGCTGTTGAAGGCAGACGCTGGCGCCTGCACAGGTGTCACAGAGTCTTCCGCCGCGGCGTCGGTCACCCGCTCGCTCGTCGTGCCGAAGGACGGGTCGACCACCGGTTCGCCACGGTTCGGCCGCACCACATCAGACGGAACACGCACATCGATCGCGGTGACGAACCCACTGAGGTCAACGTCTTGGCTGCCCTCATCCGATGAGGCGTCATTGTCCGAGGCATCATCGGCCACGTCATCATCGGAGGTGTCGCTCGAGGTGTCGTCTTCGGTGCCAGCAACATCGGTTTCGATCACCGTCGAGTTGTCGCGGCCGAACAGAAACAGCCCGCCACCAACGAGTACAAGCACGGCGACAAGTCCGGCCACGGCTGGGCCGGTGCGACGGTTTGGCGAGAAGTCTGGCACCGTCACGCCAGACACCTCCCGGTGCACGTCGTCTCGGGCTGACGACAGGATCGCTTCGAGGTCGTCTGGATTGTCGGTCATTGGTCTTCGCCCTTTGCCGTGTCGGAAGGGCCGCCACCCGTTGCCATGTCGTTGCGGTGTTGCGGATCGAGGCGCTTTGCCAACGCGGCCCGACCTCGCTTGAGGTGGGTCTTCACCGTCTCTTCGCTGCAGTCGAGAATCTCTGCGATCTGCGCCATCGACCGGTCTTCCCAATAGAAGAGGGCCACCGCCTGAGCCTGTCGTTTCGGAAGGCCGCGCACCTGATCCCACACCTCAAGCGAGCGTTCGGTTGGCTCCACCGTCTCGAGCCGCCGTCCGCCGATGCGCGTCATGGCCTTCGTCTCTGACGTCAGCTTGCGGAACCGGGATCGCGACTTATTCACCATCACCCGCCGAACCCATGCGCCAGGGTCGTCGTAGCGGCTGATGGTCTCCCACCGTCTGTGCGCCTCGGTGAGGGCGTCTTGGCAAACGTCTTCCGCCATGGCACGCGAGCCGGTCAGCACAAGGGCGAGCCCCACGAGCTGGTGATAGTCGTCTCGGTAGTACGACTCGAAGTCGAGCGCGGCAACAAGAGGAACGGGGCCGTCCGGGCGTTCTGGGGTCATGACATGGGGCTCCAGCACCGCCCCATCGCCAATCGGGGCAGCCGAAGCCGCTCTGATCGCGGTCGCCATGATGGGAACACGCATGGGACCGTTGTCACGGGGGACACGATCGCAGAAAAATCTTGCGAACGTCGCAAACCATGGCGCAATGTCAGGTCGCACCACATTCGCCGTGGGTGTTTGCGCCGTTAGCGAGCTCGCAACACCAGCACGAATTGGCCACCGCCGGGCTCAATGTCGGCCTCAACATCAAGACTGGGATAGAGCCGTGACACCCGGTCGATCAGCCACGCAGCAGCCTGCTCCGCATCGTCGGCCCCTGGGCAGCGGGCCATCGCCTCTCGACCGCCCTTGCGGGCCAGCCGTTCAATCGTTGGCAAGATCGGGGCCGGATCAACAACGAAAAGGTCGTCAGCCCACGGCACGACCGCCTCGACACCACCCTTGCCGGTGTTGCACGCCCGATGCGCCAGCCGCTCGCGCGTCGATTCAGGGCTGCCAGCCTTCGACTTGTTCTTGGCCTTCTTCTTCGTGATTCTGCTGTCGACGCTCGGTCCCCGGTCGTCGTTGGTCGACAAGTCAGGATCAACGACCTCATCACAAAGCCAACACCGCCACCCGTCCCGGTCCCCAATCGCCTGCAGATCGTTCACCCGCCAACCGTACTGTGGGTCTCGGTGGGGTCAGGTACAAACCATCACGCAGCCCCAACCACACTCCGTGGGGTCAGCGCCGTTCGCTGCGCTCACTAACCGAGTTGTTCGCTAGCGCTCACAACTCGCGCCCTTAATGCACGACGTAGTAACCGGATCGCCGGTTCTCTTGAGCGCTCAGCTCAAGAGACCCAGTGTGAGTGAGGGTGAGTCGTTGCCCGAACGCCGCGACTTCTGAGCGAAGCGAATAGGAGCAAGCGCCGTTCGCTGCGCTCACTAACCGAGTTGTTCGCTGACGCTCACAACTCTCACGGCGTCGTGAGGCGAAGCGAGGGACGAGCGTAGCTAGACCGCTGACACCCGATCGCGAGTAGCGCTCCGCGACAGCGGAGCCAATGTCACTGTCCGGCGGCGACGTTTACGAAGTCGGTCATGTCACTCACCAGTCCTGGCAACACGCCGGTGGCGATGGTTGCGATGACGGTAAGCACGACAGCGGCGGTGAGCGCCGGTGGGATGGCGATGCGGGAGTTGTCGCCATCTGGCGTCGGCATGAACCACATCTGCTTCGCAATGTTGAGGTAGTAGAACGCCGCAACAACGGAGTTGACGGCGGCGACAACGGCCAGGGCGATGCCGCTGGCCCGGTTGCCCTCGGTGAGCACACGGAAGACCTCGAACTTGGCCCACCAGCCACCAACGGGCGGAATACCGGCGAGCGAGAACAAGAAGAGCGTCATGGCCACGGTGAGGCCTGGGGCGTAGTTGAACATGCCGCCATAGCTCGTGATCTCGCCCGAACGGGTCTTGCGAGCGGCAATGATCACGACGGCGAACGCACCGAGGTTCATGGCGGCATAGATCACGAGGTACGTGACAACGGCTGACGTTGCTCGGTCTTCGAGTCCGCTGTAGACCGCCAGCGGCGCCAGCATGTAGCCCGCTTGAGCCACACCGGAGTACGCCAGCATCCGCACCAGGTTGGTTTGGCGCAGCGCAATCAGGTTGCCAACGGTCATCGTGATGGCGGCCAGCACCCACATGAATGGCTCGACCACGTCGGCCTGGGTGGGGAACGCCACGATGGCGACGTTGAGCAGGCCAACGAAACCGGCCGCCTTTGAGGCCACGGCAAGGAAGGCGGTCAACGGCGTTGGGGCACCTTCGTAGGTGTCTGGGGCCCAGGTGTGGAATGGGACAGCCGACACCTTGAAGCCGAATCCGATGATGGTGAAGATGATGCCAAGCGTGATGATCGGCTTCGATTCACCGATGTCGATGGTGGTGGCGATGTCAGACAGGAGCGTGCTGCCGGCGAGGCCGTAGAGCAGTGACATGCCGTAGAGCAAAATCGCAGACGCGAAGACGCCCATCAGCATGTATTTCAAGCCTGCTTCGTTCGACTTGAGATCTCGCTTGCGCCAAGCGGCCATGAGGTAGGCGGGAATCGAGACCAACTCGAGTGCCACGAAGATGCTGATCAGGTCACGAGACGATGACATGACAAGCATGCCGAGTACCGACGCCGAGATGAGCTGGTAGTACTCCGAGTCGTGGTAGTCGCCCTCGCTCATGTAGTTGGTCGACAACAAGACGATCACGTAGGCCGACAACAAGAACAGGCCCTTGAGCACGAGGCTGTAGTTGTCGACAACGTACGCCCCTTCCCACACACCAGCTGATGGCTCGGTGCCATCGATGATCCAGAGGCCTCGAGGCAGCGCATCGGCGTCGCCCCAGAGGGTGAGCACCGGAACAAGCGCGGCCAAGAACACCAAGCTGGTGAGTGTTGGCATGATCTTGCGAACTCGCTCGAGCCAAATGAGATCAATCACGGTGACAAGCGCACCGCCGCCAAGCAAGACGAGCTCGGGCGCGATCGCGTGCCAGTCGATCGAGGGCCGCTCGATTTCGGTGGCCAAAAGCGTGGCGATCGTTCCGGACATGTTCGACTACTTCCCGAGCGCTGTCACAGCGTCGGCGAAACCGGAGACGGTCCCGTCGGTGAGATCGAAGATCAGGTGTGGCACGAAGCCGAACAACACGATCAGCACAAGCAGTGGCACCCAGGCCACGTACTCAGTGAAGACCATGTCGTGAATCTCTGGGTCGTTCTCGAACTCTTCAGAGGGCGTGCCGAAGGCGGTGCGCTGGAGGAGCCAGAGGAGGTAACCGGCAGCAAGCACGGTGCCGATCGCGGCGACCACCATGTAGACCCGGAAGAGCGGAGCCGAGATGCCGTCGGCTGGCTGGTAGGCAGCCAGGATGGCGGGGAACTCGCCCCAGAACCCGGCGAGGCCAGGCAGGCCCAACGAGGCCATGGTGCAGAAGCCGAGGATCCAACCCATTCGAGGTGCCTGCAGCAGCAGACCACCGAGGCGCTTGATCTCGAGGGTGTGGAAGCGATCCTTCACCGAACCGGCGATGAAGAAGAGCATGCCGGTGATGAGGCCGTGAGCGACCATGCCAAAGATGGCGGCGTTCATGCCGAAGTCGGTGAGCGTGGCGATGCCGAGCATCACGTAGCCCATGTGGGCCACAGACGAGAAGGCGATCAGGCGCTTCATGTCGGTCTGCGCCAGGCAGCCGAGTGCGCCGTAGATGATGCCGATGACGGCCAGGAGACCGATCCACGGGGCCCACTCGATGGCGGCCTCGGGAAGAATCTGGATGGCGATGCGGATGAAGCCGTAGGTACCCAGCTTGAGCAGGACAGCAGCCAGAATCACTGAGCCCTGGGTTGGCGCCTGGGTGTGTGCGTCTGGCAGCCAGGTGTGGAACGGGAACATCGGCACCTTGATGCCGAAGCCCATGAACATGCCACCGAAGATCAGCACCTGGGTGCCGAGCTTGACGTCTTCCACTCGAACCCGCTCAGCGAGTTCGGCCATCACGAAGGTGTCGGATCCTGTTGACCAGTAGAGGGCCAGGAAGCTGACCAGCATGAGGGCTGAGCCGAACAGCGTGTAGAGGAAGAACTTGATCGAGGCGTAGAGCCGGTCTTCGCCACCCCACACACCGATCATGAAGTACATCGGCAAGAGCACGACCTCGAAGAACACGAAGAAGAGGACCAGGTCTTGAGCGACGAAGCTGCCGAGCATGCCCGTGTGGAGCACGAGAATCAGAATGAGGAACGCCTTCGGGTTCCCAGGATTCGGGATGTGGTTCCACGAGTAGATGATCACCAGCGGAACGACGAGCAGCGTGAGGGCGATCAGCGGAATCGAGATGCCATCGACACCAACCAGATACTTGGCGTTGATGACCGAGATCCAGTTGCGATCCACGACGTAGTGGAGGTTGGCCCACTCGGCCTCGCCGAGGTTCCAGAAGTCGACACAGAGCCAGAACCCGATCGCCGCGGTCAGCAGCGACGTACCGAGCGCAATGGTCTTGTGGTTCTCTTCCTGGTCTGCCGGGATGAGCATCATGATCAGGGCGCCCACCAATGGCAGGAAGACCATGATCGTGATGCCCCAGTCCTGGAGAAATGCGTTTTCCATGTGGCGCGTTGCCCTTTACTCAGATGGCGACGATGAACACTGCTGCCATAAGGGCAGCGGCGCCAAACATCAAGGTTGCGTACTGACGAACTCGACCGGTCTGGAGCCGGCGCAGAACCTGGCCACCGCCGCTGGCGGATGCTCCTGAAGCGTTCACGGCACCATCAATGGCACCCTGATCGATGTATTTGTAGACGAAACGACCGGTGGCCACGGCGGTCTTGCCTGCCGTGTCGACGGTCTTGTCGAGCACGTTCTGGTTGAACCAGTAGGCGGCTCGTGCGAGCGGTCCCTTTGTGCCCCCGGCAATAGCGCCGGTGTAGAGATGATCGAGGTAGTACTTCTCGGTGAGCATCGTGTGCCCAGCCTTGAGGAGTGGGATCTTCGACATGAGACCGTCAGTGACCTCGGTGGCCTTGTGGTCCTTGGCGTACAGCGCCTTGTAGTAGTTCCACACGAGGAAGGCGGCGCCCAGACCAAGCAAGGTGGCGACGATGGCGAGGCTGAAGCTCGGCTTGCCGTGATCAATTGCCGGGAAGCTGCCGATGCCGGCTGGCTCGACCTGGTGTTCGAACCAGAGACCCCAGCTCGACGGCAAACCGATCTTCTCGACAAAGGGCTTTGGCATGTTGAGGAAGCCGGCAAAGACCGAGCCGACGGCCAAGATGATGAGCGGCGTGGTGATGCGAGGTCCGGACTCGTGCGGCACGCCGTGACCTCGGTAGTCACCGAAGAAGGTGAGCCAGATCACTCGAGTCATGTAGCCGGCGGTCATCGCCGCGGCCATCATGCCGAAGATGAACGGCAGCGTGAACGTGCCGTTGCCATCGGTGCCAGCCCATACGCCGGCGCCAACGAGAATTTCGTCTTTCGACCAGAAGCCGGCCAACGGTGGGATGCCGGCCAATGCACCAGATGCGATGACGAAGGTCCAGAACGTCTTCGGCATGAACTTCCGCAAACCGCCCATGTCGGCCTTCATGTCGAAGCTGTGGTGGCAGGCGTGGCTGACCGAACCGGCTCCGAGGAAGAGGCAAGCCTTGAAGATGGCGTGGGTGAAGAGGTGGAACATGCCGGCGGTGTAAGCGCCAACGCCGAGGGCGAGCACCATGTAGCCGAGCTGCGAGACCGTTGAGTAGGCCAGCACCTTCTTGATGTCGGCCTGCACGAAGGCCAACAAGCCGGCGCCAACGCAGGTGATGCCACCAACGAGGGCCATGGCGTTGAGCGTGCCGCCCGAGATGCCGAAGCCAATGAAGAAGACGGCGTAGAGGCGACCGATGAGGTAGACGCCAGCCACAACCATGGTGGCAGCGTGGATGAGGGCCGACACGGGCGTTGGGCCTGCCATGGCGTCTGGCAGCCAGGTGTGAAGCACAAACTGGCCGGACTTTGACATGACAGCGGCCATCAGACAGAGACCAGCAACCAGCAGTGTGTTCTGCGAGATTTCGCCCGAGACCGCCATGGTGTTGATGGTGGTGATGTCGAAGGTCTTGCCTGCCGCGAAATACAGAATGATCATGCCGATCAGCAGACCAATGTCGCCGACGCGGTTGGTGAGGAAGGCCTTGAGGGCGGCGTCAGAGTTGGGTTTCTCTTCCCACCAATGTCCGATCAGTGCAAAGGAACAGACGCCCACCAGCTCCCAACCGACGATCAGCTGGATCGTGCTTGAGGACAGCACCATGAACAACATGGATGCGGTGAACAGCGACAGGAAGGCGAAGTAGTGCGTGTAGCGACGGTCGCCGTTGACGTAGTCGGTTGAGTAGATGTGGACCAGCGTCGAGATGAAGGTGACAACCACCAGCAGCATCACCGACTGGCCATCGACCAGGGTGCCAACCGTGATGTCTGAACCACCGTCTTCTGGATCGCCACCATTGGAGAACCAGGTGACGTCGTTGATGACGGGGCACGGCGTGCCTCCGCCACCCTCTCCCTCTTCGACGGCCAGTTCGAGCTCGCCGCTGAAGGCCAGTTCACCAGCGCCAAAGGCGTCGTGATCGCCGTCATCGTCGTAGTCGTCGCCGTGCTTGCTTTCGACACAGGCCACCGTTGGGGCGCCAGCGTCGACAAACCCGGGAACGGGAGCGCCTGCGGTTTCGGCTGTGCCGCCAAAGCTCTCTTCAGACTTGACCTCGCCGCTGTGGGCGACGTCGCTCGAGTAGCCGATCCAGCTGAAGGCGGTGACAAGCGCCAACACCAAGCAGGCGATGACGGCAGGGATGCCAATGAAATGGGCAGGCACCTTGAGGCGCTTGGAGCCCAAGAGAATGGTCAGGAACGACCCAGCCATGATGGCGGGGATCAGCCAGACCCAATCGAAGATGGCTGGAGCAGAGACTGCGTCAGCCGCGAAGAGAGACAACATCGTGGTTCCCGTCAGCCCTTCATCAGATCGGCTTCGGTGACATCAATACTGCGACGGTTGCGATAGATCAGCAGCACAATGGCCAATCCGACGCCCACCTCGGCAGCAGCCACGGCGATGATGAACAGAGCAAAGACCTGGCCGCCGAGGTCGGCGTTGAAGGCGCCGAAGGCAACGAGGTTGATGTTGACGGCGTTAAGGATCAGCTCAATCGACATCAGAACGAGCACGCCGTTCTTACGAGTGAGAACGCCGTAAACACCAATGCAGAACAGCACGGCCGAGAGGAAGAGGAACTGGTTCAGATACATGTCGCCTCCTAGTCCCTTCGAGCCACAACAACAGCCCCGATGAGGGCGGCGAGCAGAAGAACAGACACGGCCTCAAACGGCACGATGTATTGCGTGAAGATCGATTCGGCGACGTCGCCGGTGCGCTGCGGCTGGAACGCTGGGTCGAGCTTGGTGTCTTCGAAGCCCTCCCACAGCGAGTAACCCATGACGGCAAACAGCACGACGCTGACCAGTCCGCCGATCCAGCGCTGGTCGTAGTTGAGATCGTCTTCGGAGCCGATCTTGGCTCTGGTGAGCATCACACCGAACAGCAGCAGCACCAAGATGGCGCCGATGTAGACCAGCACCTGCGTGGCAGCCGCGAACTCAGCGCCAAGAATGATGTACACCGCAGCAACGGCCGCAAGCACGATCAAGAGATACAAGGCGGCGTGGACGACGTTGTTGGTCGTCACCATCTTGAGCGCGGCCACGACGGTGACCAGCGCAATCACGTAGAAGAACGTGTTGATGACCCACTGCTCAGTGTTTGTGAGCGGCTCGATCTCTTGGGCGAACAGAAGCAGGCTCATCACGGGCGAGGCACCTTCTTTGCCTTGGCCTCAGAGCCACCTTCGTATGCCTCGAACTCGGGCACGGTTTCCATCCACTGGCCAAGTCGAGACTTGTCGTGGAGGAGGTCGGCAATGCGAGGTTCGGAGTATTCGTATTCGGGGCTCCAGAAGAGGGCCTCGAAGGGGCAGACCTCAACACAGATTCCGCAGTACATGCAGAGGCCGTAGTCGATGTCGAACCGGTCGAGCTTGTTGACCGTTCGTGGCTTACCGCCGGCTCGTCGAGGCGGAGCAAGGTCTTTGTGGCCCTCAATGTAGATACACCAATCGGGGCACTCGCGAGCGCACAGCATGCACGACGTGCAGTTTTCTTCGTGGAGCGCAATGACGCCACGGGCACGAGGTGGTGGGTCTTCTTTGACGTGGGGGTACTGAACGGTTTCAGCGCCCTTGGTCGCGGTCTTCACGATCTCTTTGAACGTGACACCGAGGCCGGTGATCAAGCCAGGTACAAGACCCATCAGCGGTCACCTCCACAGAACTCGAACACCCGACACATGCGGCGCACAGTCTGGCTGGTGTTGGCACCAATCGCACGTCTCGAAACGGCAAAGTTGTGCATCAGAACGCCACCTTGAAGACAGCGGTGAGTGCAATGTTGATCAGCGACAGCGGGATCAGCACCTTCCAAGCGAACTTCTGGAGCTGGTCTTCACGGAATCGGGGGAAGGTGAAGCGCACCCAGTAGAAGATGAACGTGAGCAGCAGCATCTTCGTGAGCATCACGAATGGCCCGACCAGGTTCATGATTGGGCTGTCCCACGCAATGTTGAACAGGTCGGTGACGAACGGTGGAACCGCCCACCCGCCAAGGAACAGCGTGGCGCCAAGGAAGGCGAAGATATTGGCCGTTGCGAACTCGCCGATGAAGAACATCAGGAAGCGAAAGCCGGAGTATTCGGTCATGTAGCCGGAGACCAGCTCGGACTCCGCAATCGGCATATCGAACGGCACCTGGGTCAGCTCGGCCTGTACCGCAATCAGGAAGATGATGAAGCCGAGCAGCTGGGTGATGATGTAGGGGTTGCCGATAGCGCCCCAGCCGAAGATCTCTTGCTGGTTCTGGGCCGTGACAATGTTTTGGAGGTTGAGAGTGCCAGCCTGGATGACCACACCGACGACCGCCAGAATCAGCGGAAGCTCATAGGCGATGAGCTGGCCAGCAGCACGCAAGCCACCAAGCAGCGAGTACTTCGAGGCACTGGCCCAACCGGCCATCAAGATGCCGACCACCGACACTGAGCTGACCGCGAGAGCGAAGTAGACGCCGGTATCGAGATTGACAAACGTGGCCTCCGGACCGAAGGGCACCACCACGGCAAGCAAGAACGTGCTGGCCAGCACGACGTACGGTGCGAGCGCAAAAACGGTGCGGTCGGCTCTAGCCGGGAAGATGTCTTCCTTCTGCAGGTTCTTGCCGAGCTCAGCCACAAGCTGCATCGAGCCGTATGGCCCTGCTTCCATAGGGCCAAGACGACTCTGCATGAACGAGACCATCTTGAACAGGTAGAGATACACCGTTGCACCGGCAGGCAAAAGCACGGCAACGATGGCGAAAATCAGCCGGAAGATGGTGTCGGCCCACCAGGGCCAGGTCTCCCAGAAATAGTCGGTAGCGAAAAGTTCAGTCATCAGCGGTCGATGTCTCCGAGGATGAAGTAGAGGCTCGCGAGGATGGTGATCACGTCAGGCACATAGGAGCCCTTGAGGAGCCACGGAGTGATCGACATGTTCGAGAAGCTCGCCGAGCGAATCTTGACCCGGAACGGGTTGAGGCCGCCCTTGCTGACGACGTAGTAACCCATGACGCCAAGGGGGTTTTCGGTCTCGACGTAGGCCTCGCCCTCCGGCACCTTGATGATGCGGGGCACCTTCGCCATGATCGGGCCGCTGGGGATCGAGTCGAGCAATTGCTCGACGATCTTGACGCTCTCGCGCACCTCTTGGAGGCGTACCCAGTAGCGGGCGAACGAGTCGCCGTCTGGGTGCGTCCACACCTTCCAGTCGACCTTGTCGTAAGCGAGGCCAACGGGGTTGTCGCGACGGAGGTCCCAGTCGACGCCAGAGGCGCGCACGTTGGCGCCAGACAGGCCGTAGCTGAGGGCAACGTCAGCAGG
>CALLGK010000002.1 GCA_938009905.1 uncultured Acidimicrobiales bacterium
TTTGCCAAGGTCGGACTTCAGCGAGAAGTCGAGCTCGGCACTTTTCTCCAAGACCGTGACGACGACAGCTCGATTATCTCGTTAGGTGATATGCGTCTGTCGACCGAGCGTCGCAAGGAGCTGGTTGTCCGGCTGTCGGCGGTCGTCGAGGACTTCGTGAGTGAGGAGTTCGAGAGTGCGGACGACGCGAGCGAAGGCGAAGACGACGACGCTGTGCAGATGACGTTGTTCGTTGCGGCGTATCCGCAGAGCACCTAGGCCGTGCGAGTCTCATCGAACCTTGGATTCCTCTGGAAGGAACTCGCGCTGCCAGACGCGATGCGGCGAGCCGCAGCCGCGGGGTTTCAAGCCGTCGAGGTTCACCATCCGTTTGGTCACGAGGCGAGCGAGACCGCAGCACTGCTCGACGAACTGAATCTCACCTTGGTCGGGCTGAACGTCGGGTTTGGTGCGGGCGGACCGGCCGAGTTTGGCGTGGGTGCCCGTCCCGGTCGCGAAGACGAGGCAAAGCAGTTGATCGATCAAGCGATCTCCTACGGCACCGCAACCGGTGTCAACTACGTGCACGTGCTCGCCGGTCTGGCCGAAGGCCCTGCAGCACGCAACACCTTTGTCGCCAACCTCACGTATGCGTGCGAACGGGCGGGCGACGGGGAATTGACCGTTGTGATCGAGCCCCTCAGTTCCGGAGCTGCACCCGGCTACTTTCTCCGCACGGTCGACCAAGCGTGTTCGATCATTGAGGCTGTTGGTGCTCCGAACCTCAAGCTGCTCTTCGACTGCTTCCACGTGGAGTCAGAGCAGGGCGATGTAGCAACCCGACTGCGCTCGTGCGCTGCTTACCTTGGTCACGTTCAGATCGCATCGGTCCCGGGCCGCAGTGAACCCAACACGGGCGACGTCGACTACCGACAGATCTCCGCCGTGCTCGACGACATTGGTTATGCGGGTTGGGTGGGCGCCGAGTACAACCCCACATCAACGGTCGAGGCTGGCCTCGGCTGGTTCAAGGAGCTCACATGACTACATCGCCGCTTGGACAAGACGATCGGGTTGCCCTGGTCACCGGTGGGGGTCGTGGCATCGGCCTGGCCTGCGCCCAAGCCCTGGCCGACGATGGATGGCAGGTGGCGATCGCGGGCCGCAACGCCGACGCGCTCGACACAGCCGCAGCACAGATCGGCGGCGACACGCTCGCCGTACCGGCGGACGTGTCCGATCCAGAAGCCGTCGAGCGGCTCTTCGCCGCAACGGTCGAACGCTTTGGTCGCATCGACCTGCTGTTCAACAACGCTGGCATTGCGGCGCCGGCCGTGCCGGTCGACGAGCTCGACGTCGACGTGTGGAACGACGTGGTCGCGGTCAACCTCACGGGTTCGTTCCTGTGCGCCAGAGCCGCCTTTGCCCAGATGCGCCAGCAGGATCCTTCCGGAGGACGAATCATCAACAATGGCTCGGTGTCGGCCACAACGCCTCGCCCATTCTCGGCTCCCTACACCGCCACGAAGCACGCGATTACAGGACTGACGAAGTCGCTATCGCTCGACGGGCGATCGCTCGGCATCTCGTGCGGGCAGATCAACATCGGCAACGCCCAGTCGGCCATGGTCGAGCAGATGGCGGCCGGCACTCTGCAGGCCGACGGCTCGATCAAAGCCGAGGCCACCATGGACGTGCGCCATGTCGCTGACGCGGTGGTCTACATGGCCTCTCTGCCGCCCGATGCCAACGTGTTCGACATCACGGTGATGGCGAACGGCATGCCATTCGTGGGCCGAGGTTGATCAAGCGGCGACCGATCAGCCGGCCTCGTCACTCGACGATGTTGTCGTAGACCCAATCGTTGTAGGACGTGCCTTCTGGCAACACATGCCGACTGGCTTGGTCGGCCGGGGGAGTGCGCCACTCGGGCGCCAACCCTCCGCTGTAGAGCTCGCGCATGAAGCCTCGACGTCGCTGGCTTGCCGTGATGTCGGCGGCCAGCTGTTCGGCATCCCACCGGTTGTGCACGATGGCGTCGAGCTCGTTGCGTGTGTCGGCGAACGTCGGATCCTCGACGAGGTTGGTCAGTTCGTTCGGATCGCGTGCCAAATCAAAGAGCTGGGCTGGGTCGCAACCGCTCCACACGTACTTGGTTGAGCCCCGCTTCGCCATCAGGATCGGGGCCGTCGCCCCTTCGCTGAGGTTCTCGCCGAAGATGAGATCGCTGCTCGTTGCGTTGGGGTCGTCGAGTCGTGGCACGAGCGATTCGCCGTCGAGGGGATCGACTGGTTCGACCCCGCTGTCTGAAAGCTCGATGAATGTTGGGAGCAGATCAACAAGCGACGCATTTGACGCAACTCGCCCCGGCGAGAATCGTTCTGGCCAGGAGACCATCAGCGGGATTCGCGATGAGGCCTCGAAGAAGCTTCGCTTGTACCAAAGGCCGCGCTCGCCGAGCATGTCTCCGTGGTCGGTCGAAAACACCACGACCGTGGAACGATCAAGCTTGCAGTCTCGAAGGGTGCCGAGCAGCGAACCCACGAGGTCGTCGACGTAGCTGACCGAGCCGTAGTAGCCGTGCCTGGCGGTGCGGGTCTGTTCAACGGATGGCTGGAAGTTGGCCAACCCGTATTGCCGCTGAAGTCGAAGGCTGTAGGGATCTGCGTTGTCGAGAGGGCCAACAAGCGGCATGTCGATATCGTCATGGTCGTAGCGATTCCAATGTTCGTGGCTGCACTGGTACGGATCGTGGGGATGCGTGAATGACACCGTCATGTGCCAGCGCTGATCGCTGTCGACATCGACGCCTCTAGCGAGGTCGTAGAGCTTTCGTTTGGCCCGGTGGAGCACCTCTTCGTCGTAGTCCATCTGCACGTTGCGAGTGACCGGCCCGGCGAGGGTGAACGACCGTTCGTCGTTGCTGTGCTCCTCGGTCGGCTCGGTCCAGTCACCGGTCCATTGGAAGCTGGCCGGATAGATGTCGAGCGTGAGTCGTTCGTCGAATCCGTGCAGCTGGTCTGCTCCCACGAAATGCATCTTGCCGACCAGGCACGTGTGGTAGCCGGCGGCCTTCAAGTAGTGGGCGTACGTTGGGATGGCGCTCGGAAACTCTGCTGCGTTGTCAAAGGCTCCGATCTCCGAGGCGAGGCGGCCAGACAACATTGAGAATCGCGAAGGCGCACACAGAGCGAAGTTCGTGTAAGCCGAGTCGAATACGACGGACTGCTCAGCTAGCTCATTGAGGTGTGGCGTCTTGGCGACCGAGTTGCCGTACGCAGGCAGGAACGACGCCGCAAGCTGATCGACCTGGACAAAGAGGATGTTGGGGGCTGGCACCGGGCAAGTGTCGTGTCGACGGCGCAGACCCGTCAATCAGCATCCGATTTGGGGAGGCCGCTATTCGGCGTCGAATGCTTTGAGAAGCTTGCTGGTTGCTTTGATGCGGTAGGAGTCCTCGAGATACCCGATGAGATCTTCGGGATCGATGTCGTTGAGACGTGCGAGCATCCCGCCGTAGCCGTGATAGTGCGGTGTCTCAAAGAGCGCACCGCCTGACGACTCGATCAGCGCAGGCTTCTCGTCTGCGTCGCACATGAGCACCAGCACTTCGGTGTCGTGAACATCATCACGCTTGTATTCGCGCGCCGACCACATTCGGGCGAAGCCTTTGCCGCCAACCTTGAGGCCGGCGGAGCCGTACCAATTGTCGGCAGTCACGCCGGGCCAGTCAGCACACATCGCCACGATGTCGTCGTAGGTCACCGGTTTCGCCATGACCGCCACGCTAATTCCAATGACGTTTCTGGGGAAGCGTCACCTCGTCTCGATCACCACGTCAACAAGCTGTGGCACGTCGTGTTCGAGTTGATGGCGAACGTCTTGGAGCGCAACAGGTGCGTGGGCTCCTGTCTCCAGTTTCAGCTGGATGTCGCCGTGGAGTTGGTGGCCAACCCATCGAAGCCGGAGCTTGTCGACTGATGTCACAGCGGGAGCAGACGTCACCACTGTTGCAACCAGGTCGGTGAGCTGCGGGTCGACCGAGTCCATGAGGCGTCCGCCGATGCGCTTGGCCGCATCCCAACTGATGGCGAGAATCGCGGCGCCGATGAGGAGCCCAACGACCGGGTCCACGATGGGGTAGCCGAGCCAGGCGCCGCCAGCGGCGAGAAGCACCGCCAACGACGTCAACCCGTCGGCCCTTGCATGCAGGCCGTCACTCACCAACGCGGCCGAACCGATGCGTTTGCCCACTCGTATCTGCATCCTGGCCACGGCGGTGTTTCCGAGAAAGCCGACGATGCCGGCGCCCGCGACCCAGCCGACGTTTCGCATCGGTTCTGGATCGAACAGACGCTGACTTGACTCCCAGAAGACAATGCCCGCGCTTACGAGGATTGAGAGCACGATCAGGATGCCAGCCACGTCTTCGCCCCGGCCGTAGCCGTAGGTGAAGCGAGCCGTTGCTGCCCGCCGCGCAACGTAAAAGGCAACGAGCAACGGGATGGAGTTCGCCGCGTCGCCGATGTTGTGGGCCGTGTCGGCCAAGAGCGACACGCTGCCACTCAGCAACACGATCAACACCTGCAAAAAGGAGGTGACGGCGAGCGCAATGAGCGCGAGCCACACCGTGCGAACGCCTTCTCGGTTGTTGGCGAAGGCCTGGTCGTTCGCCAAATCGCTGTGGTCGTGGGTGTGCGCGGCGCCGTGTTTCACGAGTGGCCTCGTTCAGTCTCGGCCGTCGGGTTCGGCTGCCGGTGAGCGCGGCGAGCCGCAAACCCGAACGACAGGACGGCGATGACGGCCATGCCGCCGAGCATCGTGGTCTCTCGTGTCGTGTACCCGGTGCCGAAGCGAAGAAACAGCACGAACCCGCTCGCTCCGAGCGCAACCATGTGGGCGATCACGATCCCAGAGGTGATGAGCCCAAGAACGGCGCTGCTTCTGGTAATAGCGACCCCGGGTTCGAGGCCGTGCTGGTCACGAACCCGGGAGGACCTGTCGACCCCATGCAGTCGCGCAAGCAGTCGGATCATGGCTTCGTTCCAACGGCGTAGCTGAGTGCCCGAAACGGGTGAGCGCCGGCCGTCACGCTCTCAAATCCGGCGTCCCTCATTTGCTGTGCGAAGAACTCCTGCACCGGGTCGGCAGCCTCAAGATGGCGATGGCCCGGAAAGCGCGAGACCAAACTTGGGCGGGCACTGTTGATGTCAACCACGGCAAGGCGTCCATTGGGGCGAAGCACGCGGTGCAGTTCGGCCAACCCAGCTGTCTGTTCTTCCGGCGTGAGGTGGTGAAACATCAAGCTGCTGGTGATGACGTCGAACGACTCGTCCGGATACGGCACGGCGGTGATGCTTGCTTCAGCGAACAAGACTGTCGCTCCGGTGCTGGCTGCCTTCTTCTGAGCCTGAGCAATCATGGCGACTTCGACGTCGAGGCCAACCACGGTGCCGCGGCCCTTCGCACGGCTCGCCGCATGCAGCACGAGCTCGCCTGTGCCGCATCCGATGTCGAGCAGATCGTTGCCGGCCTCGAACCCGACAATGCCGAGTGTGCCGCGATGCAGCTTGCCCACTCGGCCAAGGGAAACGAGCTTCACGAGACGGTCGTAGCGGCGAACCCAGAACGGCGGCTTTTCGTCACCGTGTGCGTGCTCAGAGGTCCCTTCTGGCTGGTGGAAGTGTCCGTGAATACGGCTTGCGACGTTCATCGTTGCGACCTCGTTGTGCTGGAAACGGGGGTAGACACCCGTTCAGTTATCGAACAAAGTGTTCGATAGCCAACGTACGATCGGCCCGAGCAGCGATCAATAACCAAAGGTCCGCTTTTGTTCGTTATCGAACAATCTCGGCACATTGTGCAACAACGCCATGCCGGTGCTTACGGGCATCCCTCACGATCCCGAAGACGGAGACTCGCCAATGCACCAACCCAACGACGCGCAACCCCAAAAGGTCGATCGGCGGGTGCAGCGCACCCGGCAGCAACTTCATCGCGCGTTGATGGAGCTCATTCTCGAGAAGCGGTACGACAAGATCACGGTGCAAGACATCATCGACCGCGCCGACGTGGGCCGATCAACCTTCTACGCCCACTTCCTCGACAAGAACGACCTCTTCGAACAGGGTCTGCAGTTGCTTGGTCAAGACATGCATGACCACGCAGCCGACGCTCACGACGAAGACCACGTCGTTCATAGCCTGAGCTTCTTTCGCCACGGTCAAGAGAATCGAGACATGTACCGAGCCATGTTTGACGGGGGCGGTGGGGACTTCTTGCTCGAGCTTGGCCGTCGCCACATTGTCGCGGATATCGAGGAGCATCTCGCCCAGCAAGGTTCCTCGGACCGCGGTGGCATCGGAGGGACACCTCCGAATGTCGTGGCTCAATTCATGGCTGGCGCCATGATGTCGGTGCTCACCTGGTGGCTACGGGAAGATCGACCAGTGCCACCAGAAGAGATCAACGAGATGTATCAGAAGCTCGCAATGTCTGGGCTCCAATCGTTGCGCTAGCTCCTTGTTTCAATGCAAGACGAATGACGGTCGAGGGGAAGAGCAACCGAGGTGCGCGCCGGCGAGCGGCCGCTGGTAGAACCTTCGTATGAGTCGACCCAAGAACACGAGCCGAGTCACAAAGAAGGCGGCCAAGCCGGTCCACGGCGAAACCCGTCGCCGCAAGCATGGCGATCACTTCCACGACGAGCGCTGGTGCGAGACGCATAAGGCCTGGGAGCCCGTCCGCTAGCGCGCTCCCGCTATTTCGTATCTAGTGCTCCGAGGAATCCTGATGCCCGTCGATCCGACCGCTGCCCCCGAGACCGACTACGCGTCGTACCCGTCACTTGTTGATCGCACCGTGCTGGTAACCGGTGGAGGTTCGGGTGTTGGTGCCGGCATCGTTGAAGAGTTTGCGAAGCAGGGCAGTCTCGTGGCCTTCCTCGACATCAATGCCGAAGCCGGTGCCGCCACGGTGGCCCGGTGCGCGGAGCTCGACCCTCGCCACCTCCCGATCTTCCATCAGGTCGATTTGGTTGACATTGAGGCGACGCAAGCGGCGATCGAAGCAGTGATCGAAGACTTCAGCAGCATCACGGTGCTGGTGAACAACGCGGCAAGCGATGATCGCCACACCTGGGAAGAGATCACGCCCGACTATTGGGACGACCGGCTCAACACCAACCTCCGCCACTACTTCTTTGCGCTTCAGGCGGCGGCCCCAAACATGATCGAGGCCCAGAACGGGTCGATCATCAACATTGGGTCGAGCAGCTACATGATGCAGGAAGACTTCTTCCCCGGGTATGCGATTGCCAAGTCTGGCGTCGAGGGCATCACCCGCACGATGGCGCGCACCTTCGGTCCCCACGGCGTGCGAGTCAACACCGTGCTGCCCGGGTGGGTGGCCACCGAGCGCCAGCTCACCAAGTGGTGGAGCGAAGAAGGCGAAGCCGGCACGTTAAACGACCAGGCCATCAAGCGTCGCATCTATCCGCGAGAGTTCGCCCAGATGGTTTTGTTCCTCGCGGCCGACGATGGAGCAGCCTGCACCGCCCAGCAGTTCATGGTGGACGGCGGTCGGTTCTAAGCCCGAGAGACGCTCACCGACCCGATGCCAGAGAGCGTGGCGGTGGCCGTTGCCCCTGAAGGCAGCGGCGACACCTGGGTCGCTGTTCCTGTCGTGATCACCTGTCCAGCCTTGAGGGCGATGCCTCGACCGCTCAGATGGTCGACCAACCAACAGAGCGCGCTGAACGGTCCATCCAGCACGTCGGCCCCTGTCCCCGCTCCGGTCTGATCGTCACCAACGGTCATCGTTGCCTGGGTGGCGACAAGCTCATCGGCGCTCGGCATCGGTGATTCCGGCCCTGCCACGAGCAGTGTGTTTGCTCCACCGTCTGCGATGAGCAGATTGAGCGGCGTGCCGAAGAAGTCGGCAAAGCGTCCACCAACCATTTCGATCGCGGGCCGAACGGCACCGACGGCTGCCAACACATCGGCCGGGTCCAGCGGACCGCCCGTCGGTGCGAGATCGGTTGCCATCGTGAAGGCGAACTCACCTTCGAGATGCGGATCGACAGCCAAGACGTCGGGGCCAACCTGCGTTCCCGATTCGAGCAGCGTGTAGACCCGGCCAGCAAACGGCCCGTCACTACCAAGCAGCTCTTGCGCGTGCTTCGACGTGCATCCAATCTTCCAACCGAGCACGGGCCATCCCGACTGCTCGGCAACCAGATCGTCGACTCGGTTGGCTTCCGCCGCGTCAGCCGGAACGAGTTCGTCTGGCAGCGGAGCAAGTGCTCGAACGCTCTCGCGAGCCTCGATCAAGATGTTGGCCAACTCTCTGATCTGGTCGTCGCTCATGAGGCGAGACTAGATCTGGAGCGCTGATCGAACCATCCCTAGCCGTCGAGCCAGTCCCGAAGGGGCGCTGTCGCGTCCAGCTCTTTGACGACCCGATCGACGGCCTTCGCCGAGAACATCCACGATGGACTGCCGTCGATGAACTTCGTCATGAAGAACGCCTTGTGGCGAGACAGGTTTGGGTGCGGATGATCGTCTGGCAGATCCTTCAGCGGTCGCTTGAGATCTGGTTCGTTCAGTGAGAAGCCCTTCTTCTCGACCTTGCCAATGGCTGTGGCCAAGGCCTTGGCAGCCGTTGGGTCGACGATCGTCTCGCGGAAATCGGCGAGCTGTTGCTTGCCCATGACTTGCTGGCCGTAGGCGATCGTGACGCCGTGAGGTTCGATGCGAAGTCCGTGAAGGGCTCCCATCTCGTCGAAGAGCCCGAGATCATGGGTGGTCTTGTAGGGCTCGCCTTTTGAGAAGCGTTGGTCGCGATGAATGCGCCAAACCTTGCCCTCGCCGTTGATGCCGCTGGCGGCGAGTCGTTCGGTCAGCTCCACGACGAAGGCCTTTGACGAGGCGTTGATCTCGTCGTACGGGCCGCGATTCTCCGTGAACCACGGCTTGTTGTTGTTGGCTTCGAGTTCGCCCAGCCAGGCGAACGTGTGCTTGGGCCAACCGGCAAAGGGCTCGGTCATGTTGGTCTCCTACGTGTGAAGAGGTGCTAGGTCGAGGGTGGGGTGTGGGCGTCGTTTGCTCGTTTGAGGAGCGCCGTGCGTTCCGTCGGATTGTCGGTGAGTTCGGCCGCTTCGAGCCAGGCTGACCGGCTTGCTGCGTGGTCACCGAGTTGGCCCAAGAGGTCGCCCCGGCAGGCGTGCCACGAGACGTACCGGGTTGCTGTTGGGTCGTTGCTGAGCTCGTCGAGGAGGGCGAGGCCCGCGGGCGCTCCGTCTGCCCGGCCGACGGCGAGGGCGCGGTTGACGGCTACCGCGATCGACGAATCGATCTGGGCCAGCAAGACGTAGAGGTCGGCGATGCGGGCCCAATCCGGCTCGTCGCCTGCCACGTGGCAGAGGGCAATCGCCGCCTCAACTTGATACTTGCCGAGAGCTTGATGTCCGGTTCTCGACAGCAGCGTTCTGGCCTCGTTGATGGCGTCTCGGTCCCAGAGGGCTCTGTCTTGCTCATCGAATCGCACGAGCGCCCCGTCTTCGTCGATTCGGGCCTGCGCTCGAGAGTTCTGAAGCAACATGAGGGCGACAAGTCCGAGCGTTTCGCACTCGCTTGGGTGGGCCCTGAGGAGTTGGCGGCCGAGCCAAATCGCCTCGTCGCAGAGCTCGGTATGAAGCTCGGCTTTGGCCGTCGGCAAGTAGCCCTCGGTGAACATGAGGTAGATGACGCGGCGCACGTTGTGCATGCGGTCGACGAGCGGGTCGCCAGTCGGCGGCTCGAACGAGATGGCGGCATCAACGATCTTTCTGCGGGCTCGAACGAGCCGCTTGGTGATCGTGGCTGGCTTGGCCAAGAACAGCGAGGCGATTTGGTCGTCGTGCAGTCCGGCAACGTGGCGCAACGTGAGGGCGATGCTCGCCTCGGCGCTGAGTGAGGGGTGGCAGCACGTCACGAGAAGGGCGAAGAGATCGTCGTCGCCATCCCAGCCCTGCGGTCGTTCTCCAGTGTCTGGATCGAGCGCTTCTTTGACGGCGTCGTCGTCGAGTTGTTCTGCTGGCCGGCGCTTGCGGAGGATGCCCACTGCCTTGCGAAAGGCGGTCGTTTGGAGCCAGGCCCCCGGTCGGTCTGGTGGCGTGTCGCCCCACGATGTCTCCGCCGCCAGGAAGGCTTCCTGCACGGCTTCTTCCGCAAGGTCGAGATCGCCGAAGCGCCGAGCGAGCGATCCAACGATCGCTGCCCGGTCGCTTCGCCATGCGGCCTCGATTGCCTGCGTCACGTCAGCGGGCAGTGCTCAGGCCCCGCCAGATTCGTTGGCGGCCATCGCCGCGAGCATGTCGCCGGACTGGGTGCCGGGGACTGCGGGCCGAATCTCGACCGACCCGACAGAGACGTTGGGGATCTTCGCCGCCCACTCGATAGCCGCATCGAGGTCTGGCACATCAATGAGGTAGTAGCCGACGAGGTGTTCTTTGGCCTCGGTAAAGGGGCCGTCGGTGAGCACGCGTTCGCCGCCCCGCACCTGCACGAGCGTCGCCGTTTCTGGTGGCTGCAGCCCGGCTCCGTCGATGAGCGCCCCAGCATCGGCCAGTGCCCTTGTGTAGAGGGCCCACGCCTGAAAGGTGTCGGGTGTCGGCTCGGTGGGCGGACTGGTGAGAACGAGCATGTACTGCATTGCGGTGCCTCCTGGGCTGCGGAGCCTGCGCTCCATTGTTGTCTGACACCGTGTCCGACGCGCCACATCCCCGCTCGAGGACACTCCCTCTCAGAAATTCTCCCGCTCAGAACTCTCCCGCTCAGCACATTTCCCGTTCTGGAGGCCGTAGAGCACCAAAACGTGCCCTCCGGCCTCCAAAAAGGAAGAAAAGAGGGGAGGTGCTGGGGTGTGCGGGTTAGTCGGGGGTGATGACGCCGGCGAGTTCGAGCAAGCGATAGGGCGGAAGGTACTGCTCGTGAACCTCGACGCCGAGGGCATCCGACACGGCGTTGGTGAGGGCCGCTGGGGCGCCGATCATGCCGCCTTCACCGGTGCCACGAGCGTCATTCTCGCCAGATGTGAGCGTCTCCATGTGCTCGATGTCGATCTCGGGAATCTCCATCGCCGTCGGAATCAGGTAGTCCATGTAGGTCGCTGAGAGCAGGTTGGCGTTGTCGTCGTAGTGGTGCTTTTCGTAGAACACCGCGCCGATGCCTTGCGCCACGCCGCCTCGCACCTGACCGTCGACTACGCCGGGATTGATGATGGGGCCGCAGTCTTCGACCACCAGGTAGCGGGGAATCTCGACCATGCCGGTTTCGAGATCGATGTCGACCCACGCCACGTGGGTTGCCACCGACCAGCCGCCGTTGCCAACGCCCTCGTACTTCATCTCTTCGCTGAACACGGCGCCGGATGAGATGCGCTTGTCGGTTGCCACCTTGGCGGCCACATCGGCATATGTGATGCCCTTGGCTGGCACGCCGGCGACGTGAATGTTGCCGTCGACAATCTCGATGTCACCCGAGGCAGCCTCGAGCATGTCTGCGGCAACCTCAACAACCTGGTTGCGAACTTCGCGAGCTGTCATTCGCATCACGCCAGCGCCAAGCGGTCCACCACGACTGCCGCCGGTGCCAAGGAAGCTGAACTGCGTGCGATCGGTGTTGCCCCACACGATCTCAACGTCTTCCATTGGCACGCCAAGCTCGTCGGCTGCCACCTGCATGTAGGTGGTCTGATGGCTTTGACCGTGTGGGCTCTGCGACGTGTACATCTTGATGCTGCCGTCGGCCTCAACTTCGGCCCGACCGTCTTCGTACAGGAACATGTCGCTGCCGGGTTGGGCCGAGCTGAAGAAGTTCGGTGGGCCGGGCGCAGCCTCGTGGTAGCTGGCAATGCCAAGCCCGAGCTTGTGGCCGCGAGCCTCGGCGGCTGCCTTGTCCTCTTCGAGCTGGTCGAAGTCGATCATCTCGAGTGCCCGGTCGAGGGTCTTGGCTACCGACATCGTTTCGTCGATGGAGGGGCCGGTGATGAAGGCGTCTGGCATTGAGCCTTCTCGCATCACGTTTTTGGCCCGAAGGTCGGCGGGCGACATGCCAAGCTCGCCGGCGACGATGTCGAGCATGCGCTCACGCATGAACGTCTCGTTGGCCCATGGTCCGCGATACGGAACAACTCGGCCCTTGTTGGTGGCGAGCACCTTGGTGTTGAGTTCGAACGCCTCGAAGTTGTAGGGCCCGGGCATATAGAGCTTCCACAGCTGCGGGATGATGGCGCTGCTGATGGGGAAGGCCGGGTAGGCGCCCTGGTCGAGGTAGGCGTCAACCTTCATGCCGCGAAGCGTGCCGTCTGCATCGACAGCGATCGAGACGTCGAAGCGCTCTTCTCGCGCTTGGCCGCCATCTTGCAGGTTCTCGACGCGGTCTTCGATCCATTGCACCGACCGGCCGAGTTGCTTGGCCGCAGCGGCAACTGCGATGTCTTCTCGGGTTACCGGGCCCTTTGAGCCAAAGGCGCCGCCGATGTCGACAGCCTTCACCGTCGGGTAGTCGTCTGCCGCAAGCAGACCAGATGCCATGCGCATCTGGTGCTTCACCATCGACTTGTCTTTTTCGAACTGCGACTTCTGTCCGGCCGGATCGGACGCTTTGAGCTTCTCCTTGTTGGTTGTCACGAAGCTCTTCGCGGCGCCAAGGAACGCCGAGCGGCGCTCCGCGTTCTTCACAAACTTGCCAAGGTTCTTGAACCCACCCTCGTTCACGAGCAGCGCTGCGGTGGCCCACTTGAGCATGTGAGGAGCTTGCGAGGTGTTGTGGATGTCGAGGTGGCCCGTCTGCGGGTCGACCTCCACCACCGTGCCGCGCGTTTCCATCGGCTGATTCGTCTGTCGAGGACAGTCGAGCGTGCGGGTGATGACGTGGTCGGCCTTGGCGAAGATCTCGTCGACGTTGCCGTAGGACGCATCGATGTCGCCGAGCACGTTGCCGTTGGCCTTGTCCCAGAGCTGGACGCGCCCTGGGGTGAGGGCGTCGTCGATTGACGCGATCGAAGGAAGCTCGGTGTAGTCGACGTCGATGAGTTCGAGGGCGTCTTCTGCGATGTAGCGAGACTCGGCCACCACAAGCGCAACCACGTCGCCGACGTGGCGCACCTTGTCGTCGGACATGCACTTGTAGAGCGGGGTGTAGAGGCCCTCGAGCATGAAGAACGGAAGGAACGGGTTGGTGACGTCGTTCAGTTCGGCGCCGGTGAAGACCTTGGCCACACCGTCGAGCCGACTCGCCTTGTTGACGTTGATTGAGTTGATCGTGGCGTGGGGATACGGGCTGCGCAGAAAGGCCGCGTGGAGGACGCCATCGGGCTGCACGTCAGCCACGTAGGTGCCTGCGCCCCTGAGGAATCGCTCGTCTTCGACTCGCTTCACTCGTTGGCCAACGAAGCCCAGGCCGGAGCGCTGTCGATCTTGGGTGTCGGTCATGCCGCCCCTCCTGAGTTGATGAGGCTGACAGCGGTTTCGACGCCATCGACGATCGATTGGTAGCCGGTGCAGCGGCACAGGTTGCCGCTGAGCTCTTCGCGGATCTCGTCTGTGCTCGGCGAGGGATTGTCGCGAAGCAAAGCCACGGTGCTCATCAGGAAGCCGGGGGAGCAGAAGGCGCATTGGAAGCTCATCGCCTCGTGCATCGCTTGCTGGATCGGATGCATCGAGCCGTCGTCGTTTGCGAGTCCTTCGATCGTGGTGATGTCGGCGCCGTCGGCTTGGACAGCCAGCATCAAGCAAGCTCGGGAGGGTTCTCCATTGACCATCACGGTGCATGCGCCGCACACGCCATGTTCGCAACCGAGGTGTGTGCCGGTGAGGCCAACGTCTTCACGAATGACGTCGGCGAGCGAGCGCCTCGGTTCGATGACGAGTTGGTGGGTGTCGCCGTTGATGGTGACGCTGACGTCGAGTGTTGCGTCTGGATCGACGCTCACGGATCGGGAGGCAGGGGATTGGGACGAGGAAGACGAGCTCATGCGGGAACTCCGATGCGGGAGGCGGCCTCTGCGAGGCCCCTTCTGGTGAGGACGGTTGCCAGTTGGCGGCGATAGTTGGCGGTGGCGTGGATGTCGCCTGTTGGATCGAGGTGCTCGGCAACAACGGTGGCGGCGTCGGCAAACGATGACTCGGTTGCCGGCTTGCCGATGAGCGCTTGTTCGGCCTCTGCCACTCGAATCGGTTGGCCGGCGACGCTGAAGAACGACAGGGCGGCTTCGGTGATCGTCCCGTTTGGCACATCGATGGAGCAGGCCAAGCCACACATGGCGTAGTCGCCGTGGCGTCGAGCGATCTCAACAACTGATCCGCCTGCGGTCGGGCTCCAGGCCGGGAAGTGGACGGCGGTGAGCAGTTCGTTGGCCTCGAGCGCCGTGGTGAAGAAGCCCTGGAAGAAGTCGGCTGCTGCCACCTCTCGAGTGCCATCCGCCGATGCGATGCTCATGGTTGCCCCGGTGGCCAAGCACACGGCCGGCATCTCGGCTGCCCCATCCGCATGGGCGATGCTGCCGACGACGGTGCCGCGACTGCGGATAGCGCGATGGCCCACGTAGGGCATGGCGGCGGCGATGAGCGGGGCTTGCGACGCGATGTCGGCCGACTTTTCGGCCTCGGCGTGGCGCACCATCGCCCCGATGGTCACACCATCGCCCACGGTGATCGTGGCCAGTTCGTCGATGGAACCGATGTCGATGATGTGTTCTGGCGATCCAAGGCGTAGCGCCATGACGGGGAGCAAGCTCTGCCCCCCGGCCAGCACTTTGCCGTCGTCGCCAAACTCGGCGAGGAGGGCCAATGCCTCATCGACCGTCGTGGGACGGTGATAGGTAAACGGCGGGTTCTTCATGCAGGACGACCTTGGTGAGGGTTCGAACGGGTCAGCGATGCTGATGGTAACGCTTGAGACCTGACCCCTCGGCCGGGGAAAGCGCGGCGTCAGCGCTTCTCGTTCTGGAGGCCGTAGACCACCAAAACGTGCTCTCCAGCCTCCAAAACGAAAACCGAGTTCCGTTCTGGAGGCCGTAAGGCACCGAAACGTGCTCTACGGCCTCCAGAAGGGGAAGGATCGGGAGGCTGGGTGCGGGCTAGAGGGAGTCGGCGAAGGACTTGATGGCGCTGATCGTTGATGCGTAGACGTCTGGCATGGCGTCGCGGAACAGACAATCACCAGCGTGGCAGGTGCCGTTGACGGTACGACTCGAGGCCGGTACGCCAGCCGCGAGCAGCTTGCGGAAGTAGGCCAAGCCTTCGTCGCGCAGTGGGTCGAGTTCGTTGACGGAGATGACGTGTGGTGGCAGTCCTTGTAGATCGGCGACCTCGGCGTGATACGGCCACGCCAGCGGATTGGTGTCGGCCGTGCCATCTGGGCTGTACATCCGAACCATCGAACCCATCATCGAGCAGTTCAAGAAGTAGTCGTCGTTCTCATAGAGCGAGGGCAGCGCCGGATCTTTCTCGGCGTAGAGCCCCGAGATGTACGGACACTGCGCGAACACGCCGTCGACCATGTCGAGCACGCCGTCCTCTTTCGCCTTCAGCGTTGTGGCGATTGACAGGTTGCCGCCGCCCGACTCGCCCGAGATGACGATCTTCGAGATGCCGAGTGCGTCACGGTTCTCGTCGGCCCACATCAAGCCGCTGAACGAATCGTGGAGTCCAGCGGGAAACGGATGCGGTCCGAGCTTGCCGGCGGCATTGCGGAACTCGACACCAACAACGACCAAGCCGACAGATGCCAGCTCGTCGCGCCAACGCACGTAGCCCGCGTTGGATGCTTCGAGGATTGACATGCCGCCGCCGTGGGTGTGCACGATGCCGGGCACGGGACCATCGACATCGGTCGGCGTGTGGATGTAGAGGCTGATGTCGTTGCCGTCGATGCCCTTGATCACTTCGGTGCGGCGTTCGACGTTGGTGATCGGGGGAGCGTTCATTGAGAGCACGCCGCCGAGGGCGGCAAACCCCTCCTCGGCCGCCATCGCATATTCCTGGAGTGCTTCTTGGGGCGAATCGATGTCGACGGGTGCTGGCTCTGGCGCACCATCGAGACCAAGAGGCGACATCGCCGCAACCATGCGGGGATCCGATCTCGGGTCGGTGTTCATCAACATCTCGGGATCGCCGAGCTTTCCGGGCAGGACAGGTGAGGCGCTCATGGCCTCAGTCTTGTCCTGCGATCTTCCGCCTGCCAGCGGAACGACGAGTTAGTCAGTCGTGCGCTTGCGCTTCGGCATGCCGCTTGGACGCTTTGGTGCCTCTGCGGCCGGTGCAGGACTGGGTGCCGTTTCGGTGGTAGTAGCGGCGTTCGGGGCAGCATCCACAGCGGTCGGCGTCTCGTCTGCCGACGCATCACCGGCTGGCGTGTCGCTTCGCAGACCTTCGGGATCGGGGCGCACCTTGGCGGCGGCAACAGCTGCGGCCAACTTGCTTGGATCCCACGCTTCGTCGCCGGTACTCGTCGCGGCTGAGTCGGCCGCGGGAGCTGACGTTGACTTGCGACGCTTTGGCGTGGTCGATCCACGGGCCGGGGTCTTCGGTGTAAACGCAGGCTCCGACGACTCTGGCAGGTCGGGGAGTCGTGTGCGTGTCGCAGCATTGAGCGCGGCCGTTGCATTCTGTGGCTTTGCAGACGCAGAGGCCGCGGCCCCTACCGTTGCCGGAGCTGCAGCGGCGGCTGCTTCGCCTGTCGTCTTGGCGGCGGCAGCCCCAGATGCGGCGTCGCCTGCTCCGTCGTCGCCGCTGTTGCGGGACTTCGCAACGAAGAACCCGACACCGGCGAGGGCGACAAGGCCAACGCCGCCGAGCAGCAGGCCGATTGGGAGACCGCCTCCGTCAGATTGGGCTTCGTTCGCCGTCGCTGGCAAAGAACTTGGAGGTGCGGCGGCATCGGTGCCGCCATCGCGGTCCTGGTCGACAGAAGTATCGTCAACGGCTGTGCCGTCATCGGTCGTGTCGTTGGCGAACGGGTCGTCGTCTGTCTCGACGAGCGACGTGGTCGACTCGGTCGCGCCCTCAGATCCCGTTGTTGCGGTGTCGGGTTCCGTCGTCGGCGTCGTCGGTGCGGTAGTGCCCGAGTTGGTCGGTGCTTCGTTGCTTAGATACGCGCTCGATACCCAGCCCTTGACGGGGGAGAGAATCTCGACCCACTGCTCTTCTCGAGGGTTGCCGAGGGCGATCACGCCCGTGCCGTTCTCAAGCGTGCCGAGCTGAGCGGTGTCGGTGCCCGGACCGCTTCGCACAACGAGCCCACCATCGGGATCGTCAGCGGCGATGCCGGTCACCCATGCGGGGAAGAGATCTGCATTTCGAGTTGTGGTCGTTGCCTCAGTGGTTGGCGCAGACGTTGCGGTGGTCGTTGTGACTTGATTGGCACCGCAGCTCGGGACGACGATCTCGAGCTTGCCGATCAGATTCCCTTCCGGGACGGTGACAGCCTCCACCGTGTGCGCGAGGTCATCGCCCTTCACAAAGGCGGTCTGACCATCGGCTTTGGTGGGGCGGCCCCACGCCTTGCCGTCAACAATCCACTGCACCTCGGGTGAGAACGAGTCGACCTCGAAGATCACCTGACGGGTGCCGTCAGCCTCGCAGTCACCGACGGTGACATTGATCGATTCAGCGGTCGCGGGCGATGCGAAAAATACGAGAGATGTCAGCGCGGCGAAGACGACAGCGCTGGCTTTTGTGAACGCTCGCTTGTTCATCACCGACCTCCGGAACCTCATCAACGGTCCCGATCGGCGAAACCAAGCAATTTTTGAGAGGTTTTGGGGAGGTTTTGTGACGGTCCGCAGGCCGTCGGCCAGATCGCCGCAGCCGCTAGGCCAGATCGCTCCGAAGCGTGCCCTGATCGACCACGACAGCGCCGTCGAGCGCCACGGTGCAATGACGCATCGGAAGGTCGAAATGACCCCGACAAAAGCGCCCTGCGACTTCGTTGGCTCCGGTCGAGATCAGGACGTTTCCGGCAAAGGCCCGCAGCTCTGTGCCGTTGATATCGGCTCGATCCCACATGGCGAGCGACTCCCACCGGGCGGCGGGGTTCATGCCCCAGCCGATGTGGCTGATGGCGTACGCATCCTTCTCGTCAAACGACTCGAGATACGACCGCATGAGGTCGGCGTCGTGGTTGCCATGAGAACCAGCGCCGGTGATCTCGACGACGTAGTCGTTCTCGAACCGGAGCGTGATGGGCTCTCGGATGTAGTCCTTGAAGGTGAGGTTGATGTCGCCGGGAGCAAGCACGACGGTGCCGTTGACCGAGTTGGCAGCGGGGAACGCCAACACGAGCCCGCCTGGCCAGTGTGCGATCGTGCCTGGTTCGGTGCACCACCCGTATGAGCCGGCTCGAAACGCCCCGTCGAGCGAGACCGTCAGATCGGTGCCGGCTGGCGACGTGATGGTCATCTCGGCTGCGGCTTCGAGCATGGCAACGCCGTGGTTGACCTTCGCTTCGAGGCCGAGGTCGAGTGGCCAGCGTTCGACATTCTCAGGATGCTCGGCCGAGATCATGAGCACTCGGGCACCACCTTCGAGAATCTGACCGAGTTCGGGAGCATGCAGCAGCCCCTCGGCGGTGCAGTCAACAACGAAGTCGGCAGTAGAACAGGCGGCGATGGCCGCTCGGTGCCCGGCGAGCGCCTGGGACGCACCGGTTGACCGGATCGGAACCGGGCCGGGGTTGACCGGCGTCGGCATACGAACATCGGCGACGGCGGCTCCCAACATTTCGAGCGCTAGCCGTGCGGTCTCGACGATGAGGTCACTGCTTGCGGCCTCAGACAACAACACAGCGACGTCGCCGGCTTCGAGCTTGCACGCCTTGAACTGTTCGGCGTAGCGGTTCACCCAACGCCATTCGGTTGCCGCAGCCACTATGCGTTGCCTTCGCCTTCTTCGTAGAGACGAGCTTGACCCAATCGTTCGAGACACACCTCGACACTCCAGGGCAGCATCGTGGCGCCGCAGCGAGCGTCACGATACGCCCGCTCGATGAAGCTCGGGCGGAGCATTGACCGACCGCCGCAGATGCGGATGGCCGTCGACGCAATCTCGGGAGCGCCCTCCATCGTGGTGACCATCGAGGCCTGGGCCTTGGTGAGCTGAGCCGGTGTTGGGTCGATGCACGTGTCGGCGAGAGCGCTGTAGCAGAGGGCCTGGGCCTGCTCGTAACGGATGTTCATCTCGGCCCAGCCCTGCTGTTTGATGGCGTGATCGCGGCGGCCACCCGTCTTCAGGTAGTTCTCGGTGAAGTCGAGAATGCCGCGCATCAAGCCGAGGTACGAGAACGACAGCGTCATGTAGAAATACGGCCACCGCTCTGCGGTTTGGTTGAAGGCGCCGGGCGGGAGCCACTCGTGTTCGGCCGGCACGAAGGCGTTGTTCATGACCAGGTTTCGAGAGTCGGTGCCGCGCATGCCGAGCGGGTCCCACTCGCCCTGAATCTCGACTCCCTCACCGTCGTGTGGAACCCCGAGCAGTCGGAGACGGTCGTCGCCCCCGACGAGGCACAGCACGTTGTGGAACGTCGACGCGCCAGAGAGCGAGGCGAAGATCTTGCGACCAGACACGAGGTAGCCACCGTCGATCGGCTTGGCGATGGTCGAATACCCAGACGTCGCGCCAGCACTCACACCTTCGGAGAAGGGCTGGGAGTGAATGTGGTGCTCGTCGATGATCCCCTTCCAGAGCAGCTCTCGCCTGGCTTGGAGGAAGGCCTGATCATCGGAGTCGAGGTCGAGCGAGCCTGCGATCTCGCCAACGAGCAACGTGGTGGCGACGTGCATATTGAAGGTGAGCGCGGTGGTCGCGCAGTGCCGTCCAAGTTCCTCAGACGCCAGGGCGTAGGCAACAAAGTCGCCACCCAACCCACCGTGGCTCTCGGGGATCGCAATGCCGAGCAACCCGGCCGCTTTCAGGTCTTCCCAGTTCTCGTAGGGAAAGACGGCGTCGCGGTCAATCGCATCAGCCCGCTTGGCAAACAGCGGACCGAGTTCGGCCATCTTGTCGACAATCTTCATGCGCTCTGGTGTGCGGATGTCAGTCATAGGACCTCATGAGGCCGGCTCAAGAACTCGCCAACCAGGGCGTTGAAGGTGTCGGGGGCTTCGCTCGGAGAGAGATGCCCGACACCGGGAAGAATGTGCAGTTCGCTGTTGGGAAGTGTGTCGGCGATGAGCTGAGAATACGCAACCGGCGTCTCTTCATCGAGCTCACCCACCAGCACGAGCGATGGGTGATCGAGCCTCGAAAGCTGGTCGCGCACGTCGTTCGTTGGGAGGCAGTGCACCGCTGCTCGGAAGCCCTCAGCCGAAATATCGCCGAAGGCGCCGACTACCTCGGCCCGGATGTCGGAGGCGAGTGGCATCGCGGTAATGGCGTCGACGATGGCTTCTGCAGCATCACCCAGGCTGGCTCCAGCATCGAGCGGTGCCAGGCGAGCACTGATCCACTCGTCGACCTTTGTGCCGTCGATGCCAAACGCGGGGCTGGTGTCGGCCAACACCAGTCGATCGACTCGGTCGGGGTGGCGAAGGGCGGTGTGCATGGCGTGCATGCCACCAAACGACAGGCCGACGAGGTGGGCTCGGTCGATCTCGAGATGGTCGAGGAACCCAACAAGATGGTGAGCGATTGCTTCGTAAGTCAGTGGCTCGATCAGTTCGGCGTCGCCGTAGCCCGGCATGTCCCAGGCGATGCAGCGAAAGCGATCGTGAAGCCCTCGAAGCTGTGGCCCCCAGGCCCGTCGAGTGCCACCAAGCCCGTGCAGAAAGAGCACCGGCGGACCATCACCGATCTCGCGCCACGCAAATGGTGTGGCGATGTGATCGACAGGGCTGGCCATGTCCCGATCCTACGACCGGCAATAGTGCGAGGAGTTGCCCCAGCAGCTATGAATCAGCCATGACCTCAACGACAGAGTTCAGCTCGCGTCGGCTGGAGTTCGATGATCCGGCGGCGTTTCAGGAGTTCGTCCACGCCAACGGATGGAGCGACGGTTTGCCTGTCGTACCGCCAACGGCCGAGGCGGTTGCCGCCTGTTTGGAGTGGGCGCTGCTCAAGCCGGATCACCTCGTGGGCATCGAGCCGGTGCGGCAACGAGCGCTGACGGCCGAGAAGGTTGCCATCAACGCGGTGATGGCCGGCTGCCTGCCCTCTCACTTTCCGGTTGTGGTCACGGCGCTTACCGCGATGCTCAGCGAGCCCTTCAAGTTGCACGGTCCAACCGCCAGCACCGGTGGGTGCGGCATTCTGCTCGTCGTCAACGGTCCGATCCGCAACGAGATCGGTATGAGTGGAACCTTCAACGCGCTCGGTCCAAGCGATCGAGCCTCAACGTGCATCGGTCGTGCGGTGCGGCTCGTGCTTGGCAACTTGCTCGAGATCCGGCCGGGCGAGATCGATAGATCGACCTTCGGCCACCCCGGCAAGCTCAGCTACTGCATTGCCGAAGACGAAGAGAGCACGCCGTGGCTGTCGCTGGCTGCGGAACGAATCGGCGACCCGCACGCGTCTGCCGTCACGGCCATGGCGGCGATGGCTCCACGTCAGCTCATGAACGAGTGGACGACCAAGCCGGAAGAGATCCTCGACACGTTTGTGGCCGAGATCAAGGCCAACATGACCAACTACTCGATCTGGTCTGGCAACTACGCCATCGTGATTCCACCCCAGCTACGACAACACTTTGACGAGGCGAGCTGGTCGAAGGCCGACATTCGGACCTACGTGTTCGAACACGCCAGAGTGAAGCGTTCGGCGTGGGCCGACTCAGGCAAGGGGGCGATTGTTGGCGACCAACCCGATCGCGAATACCTCGCCCTGCCAGACCCTGACCATCTTCTGGTAATCGCCGCTGGTGGACCAGCCGGCGGGTTTGGGGCCGTCATTCCGCCCTGGCTGGGCACTCGCTCACACGCCGTCACCACCGCAGTTGGCGCCTGCGTCGATTGCTGAGGCCTCCATGTTTGAGATTCTTGACCCCACCTACTCAGAGGCCGCAGACGAGCTGGCGGCTGCTGATCGACCGGCATCGTTGCAGGGCCTGACGCTCGGCATCGTCAGCAACGGCAAGCAGAACACCGCAACGTTCTTCGATGCCCTCGAGCGCGAGCTTCGCGAACAACATGGTGTGGCGGAAGTGGTCCGAGTCATCAAGGGCAACTACAGCGCTCCGGCCGAGCCAGACATCATGAACGCGGCGCAAAGCTGGCATGCCCTTGTTGCTGGCATCGGCGATTGAGGCAGCTGTTCGTCGTGCAGTTTGCACGACAGCGTGGCCGGCGAACGGATTGGCGTTCCGTCCGTGTCGATCATCACCGAGCAGTTTGTTTCAGCTGCGGAGTTGATGGCCACGGTGCTTGGCGCGGACGGCTATCCGTTTGTGACGATGCCGCACCCCATCAGTAGCGCCACCGCCGACGTGTTGGCCGGACACGCCAAGGTCGCAGCGCAGCAGTGCGCCGACCTCCTCACTCGCTCCTAACCCTCACTCTCACCCGTTCTGGAGGCCGTAGAGCACAAAACGGTGCTCTACGGCCTCCAGTTCCGGGTTAAACGAAACGGGCGTTGCCGTTTTCGTCGATTTCGACGTGGCCGGCTGTTGGCGGAGCGAAGTGTGTGCCAAGCAAAAGCGTTGGTTCGTTGCCGTGCTCACTCACGATTCGACGACGAGTGTCGGTGGCCTGCGCCGGGTCGTAGTCGGGGTTCGACGGCGCCTCGGGGAATGCGAATTGCAGCGGGGTGTGGACCAGGTCGCCCAGGATCAACGCCACCTCATCGTCTGCTGTGATGCGGACAGACACGTGCCCCGGTGTGTGCCCGGGCGTTGATTCGAGCGTGACCCACGGGTCGATTCTGTGCGTCGATTCGACGGCATCAAGACATCCGACGGCTTCGAGGGGAGCGATGGCTCGCTCGTACGAGGCGGTGTCTTCTTCATCCCGGTCGGCGTCGAGCTCGTCGGCCGTTACCAAGTAGCGGGCGGCCGGAAACGTCGGCACCAGCTGTCCATCTCGTTCAACGGTGTTCCAGCCGACGTGATCGAAGTGCAGGTGCGTGCACACCACCACGTCCACGTTGTCGAACCCGCCGACCACCCTCGCCAGGCGGTCGCCAAACGCGGGGTCGCCAGCGAGCTGTGCGCCCTCAGCTGAGCCAACACAGGTGTCGACCACGATGAGTGTTTCGGGTGTTTCCACCACGAAGCTGTGCACCGAGAGCAACAGGCTGTTGCCCGACCCGCTCACATACGGGTCGATCCACGGCCGGCACGACTCAAGGTGATCAGCGCCTGCAGGCACAAGCCCCGCCCAGGGCACCCCGGTGATGCGCTCTTCGACTCGAGTGATTCGAACCGGTCCGACCGTCCATGTGAGGTGTTCAGCCATCGCTTCGCGTGTCCTTGTGGGTTTCGGTCGCCCGGATTGTCGGCGCTGGCTGCACCCTACGATGCGGCCACTGGCCGGGCTATTCGTTTTCTTGCGGGTCTTCGCCGTCCAGACACAGCCACCGTTCGATTCACCACAATGTGAACATCGGTTGTTGTTGCCTGACCGAGCTGCAACCATGACGTTTGGGGGGTCATCGCAAAGCACAGGGGAAGCCGTTGACGGCTGCAGTTGAGATTCGAGGGGTCACCAAGCGCTTCGACGATGTCGTCGCCGTCGACAGTGTTGATCTCGAAATCGCCGATGGTGAGTTCTTCGCCCTTCTTGGCCCGTCGGGCTGCGGCAAGACCACCACACTCCGCATGATCGCGGGGCTCGAGTTTCCCACCGAGGGGAGCATTCGCATCTTCGGCGAGGAAGTTGGCACCCTGCCGCCAAACAAGCGGCCGGTGAACACCGTCTTTCAGAACTACGCCCTGTTCCCGCATATGTCGGTGCTCGACAACGTCAGTTTTGGGCTTCGCATGAAGAAGGTCGACAAGACCGACGCGCGAGCCAAGTCGATGAAGATGATCGACCTGGTGCAGCTCGGCGGCATGGAAGGCCGCAAGCCGTCACAGCTCTCCGGCGGTCAGCAGCAGCGAGTGGCCCTCGCTCGAGCCTTGGTCAACGAACCGAAGGTGCTGCTGCTCGACGAACCCCTTGGCGCACTCGACCTCAAGCTGCGCCAAGAGATGCAGACCGAGTTGAAGTCGTTGCAACGCGAACTGGGCGTCAGCTTCGTGTTCGTTACCCACGACCAAGAAGAAGCCATGGCCATGAGCGATCGCATCGCCGTGATGCACGACGGCCAGCTCTTGCAGGTGGGATCACCGGAAGAGATCTACGAACGACCGACAAACCGGTTCGTTGCTGACTTCATCGGACAGACCAACCTCATTGACGCAACTGTTGAAGATGACGACCACATCATCCTCACCAACGGCACCCGCCTGCGGGCCCCAAGTCCACACGAGCCCGGCACGTCTGTGGCCATGAGCTTGCGGCCAGAGGCCATCAGCATTGGGCCGCGCGGCAGCGTGCCTGATGAGCACTCGGCCACCAGCTTGGAAGGCGCTGTTGCCTCCGTGACCTACCTGGGCCATGCGGTCGACTACTCCGTAAAGATCGGTTGGATCGACCTCGAGGTGCGGGGCGGCGCCACGGCTGGAGGTCAGCGGTTCGAAGCTGGCGACGAGGTCAGCGTGTGGTGGGACCGCACCTCAGACTGGGTTGTGGCCGACTGATGACGGCGGTGCAGGAGCAACCGAAGCAACTCGACGAAACGGGCGACGTTGTGACGCCGCTGCTCGAGCTGGCGAACGAGAAGAACAAGCGCCGCCGAGGACTGTTGCTGGCGCTGCCTGCCTACATCTATATCGTTCTGTTCTTCGCCCTGCCGCTCATCATCGTGGTGGTGTATTCGTTCGCCACCCGCACCCGCACGGGTGGCACCGATCTTTCGGGCTGGAACATCGAGGCCTACGAAAAGCTCGGCGAGCCAATCGTTCGCGACATCCTGTTTCGCTCACTGTGGCTCGCTCTCATCACCACGGTCATTTGCTTGGTGGTCGCCTACCCGTTCGCCTACTTCTTGGCCACGAGGTCACCGACGGTGCGCAACATCATGTTGGTCTTCGTGATGATTCCGTTCTGGTCGAACTTTCTCGTCCGTAACTACGCCTGGCGCGTGCTCCTTGGTAACGACGGGCCGGTCTCACAGCTCACCGAGGCGCTCGGATTAGGGCAGACCACCATTCTGTTTACGCCAACGGCGGTGGTGCTGGGCCTTGTGTACGGCTTCCTGCCGTTCATGATCCTGCCGCTCTACGCCTCGATCGAACGGCTCGATTGGAGCCTCATCGAGGCCGGACGTGATCTCGGAGCCTCCGGGTTCCAAACGTTCCGCAAAGTGACGCTTCCGCTTTCGATGCCCGGCATCATTGCGGGCTGCATCCTGGTGTTCGTGCCGAGCCTCGGTGCCTACGTGACACCCGAGATTCTCGGTGGGGCGAAAACGACGCTGCTTGGCAGCTACATCGTCACACAGTTCCTCACGGCTCGTAACTGGCCGGTTGGGGCGTCGGTATCCACGGTCCTCATGATCGTCATGCTGGTTGCAGCCCTCACCTACTTCCGATCAGGCGGGAAGAACCTGTGAGCGGGGGAGTGCGTCAACTACGCGGGGGAACCCGCTCAGCGCTGAGCCTCAACGCAGCGCTCGTGTACCTCTTCTTTTACGCCCCGATTCTGCTTCTGATCTTCTACTCGTTCAGCGACGATGATCTGGTTGGTCGCTGGGGCGGGTTCACGCTCGACTGGTATCGGGCCTTTGGCCGGAACGACGAGGTGCAGTCGGCGCTGTCGGTCTCGATCCGTGTGGCCTTGATCTCGACGGTTGTGTCTGTGGTGCTTGGCACGATGGCGGCGTTGGCCCTCGAGCGCTACCGCTTCAGAGGCAATCGTATTTTCGACGCACTGCTGTATCTGCCGGTGATCGTCCCAGACGTCACCATGGCGGTCATGATGCTGCTGTTCTTCACGTGGTCGATCGACGTGGTCAACACGTCGTTCGGATTGTCGCTCGGCAAGGGCATCTCGACGGTGGCTCTCAGCCACATTGCGTTCAGCATCAGCTTCGTGTCGATCGTTGTTCGGGCCCGCCTGGCTGGCATGACGCAGACGCTGGAAGAGGCGGCGCAAGATCTCTACGCATCGCAGTGGCAAGCGTTCCGACATGTCACGTTGCCGCTGATCATGCCCGGTGTGATCGGCGGTGGGTTGCTGGCACTCACGCTGTCGCTCGACGACGTCGTCATCACGCAGTTTGCGGCCGGGCCGGGATCGACAACGTTGCCCGTCTACGTCTTTGGCCTGATTCGGCGCGGCGTCTCGCCACTCATCAACGCAGTGTCCGTTGTGATGTTGGCCGCCTCTGTGCTGCTCGTCCTTCTTTCCCTTCTCGCCCAGCGCGCCCGCGGCGGTTCAGTAACGTGACCCGAACTGCCTGTGTCAGCTGCGGCTCACGCTCCGCCGGAGCGCTGCCCGTTCTTCTTGTTCCCTACCAAAATTCATTCCAACAGATTCCCTCGGGGGTTCCCTCATGACCACACGATCCTGGATGCGACTACTTGCGCTGCTTGCAGCGTTTGGGCTTGTCGCCAGCGCCTGCGGAGGCTCCGACGGAGGCTCGGAAGGTGCGGCCGCAGCCGAATGCGAGCCTGGCGCAACCGATGGCGACCTTGCCATCTACAACTGGACCGAATACATGGATCCGGAGTTGAAGACCGATTTCGAAGCCGAGTTCGGCGTGTCGGTCACCGAAGATAACTACGACTCGAACGAAGCCATGCAGCCGATCATTTCGGCAGGTGGCTCGGGTTACGACTTCATCGTGCCTTCGGACTACATGGTGTCGATTCTCATCGAGTCCGGTGACATTCAGCCGTTGCAGAAGGACGCCATCCCGAACTTGAGCAACCTGTTGCCAGAGTTCGCATCAGGTCTGCCGTTCGATCCAAACGCCGAGTACACCGCGCCCTACCAGTGGGGAACCACCGGTATCGGTGTCGACCTGTCGGTTACCGGCGGAGAC
>CALLGK010000003.1 GCA_938009905.1 uncultured Acidimicrobiales bacterium
TGGGTCGAGACCGGAGGCGAGCTGCGAGCGGGCGATGATGCTGGCCACGCTCATCCAGGCGCGGGCGAGCTCTTCAGTGATCAGCGCGTACTCAAAGACGCCAAGCCCCAAGCCGCCGTGCTCTTCGGGAATCGTGATGCCAAAGAAGCCGAGCTCACCCATCTCTTTCCGGAGCTCGTCTGGAATCAAGCCGTGTTCAGGGTCGAGCTCGTTGGCCGCGGGCAGCACCTTGTTCATGGCGAAGTCGCGGGCCATCTCCTGCATGGCCATCCGCTCGTCCGTGCGGTACGCCGCAGGGATAGGCGGCCGGGGGTCGATCATCTGACGCGGCATCAGGCGCTCTCCTCGTTCTCTCGACGCTTCGCGACGAGGTTGGTCCGGCGATAGTCGACAACGAGCTCGCCTCGTTGGTTATGGGCTTCGGTGTGCCAGGTGACGATGCCGACGTTTGGCCGGCTGTCGGATTCTCGGGACTCGACCACCGTCGATGCGGCCGTGATGGTGTCGCCGGGATGGACCGTGCGATGAAAGGTGACGTCTTCCATGCCGAGGAAGGGACCACCGGTTTCGCTGAGATCTTCCACCGACAGGCCAACCACCGTGCACAACACCAACATTGGATTGACGACAACGTCGTCGTGACCGTGGGCCTTTGCGTACTCGACGTTGAGGTGCATGGGGTTCCAGTTGCACGTCGCCGTCGAAAAGATGGCGTTGTCGCCATCGGTGATGGTGCGGCCCCAGTGGTGGTTGAAGACCTGGCCCTCGGTGAAGTCTTGAAATCGGTTGCCCTTGCGAGACAACGGGAAGGAGTCCCAGTCGATGTCATCTGCCATCTTCGGCAACGTAGGTCAGAAGTTCTGGCCCTAACAAGCCGTTGTTTGTTGAGCAACAAATTTTGATGGTTGTGAGGGACACCATCCAATGCTCGTGGGTCTGGTGAACGTCGTTACGATCAGTGGAACGATCGACGATTGGGACAGGGCGCCTGCCATGGCTGACTCGTGCTGTGAGAACAAGAGCGGCGAACTCGCGGAGCTGCGTGATCGTCAACGTCGGGTGCTGTGGATCGTGCTTGCGATAAACGCTGTGCTGTTCGTGGTCGAGTTCGGTGTTGGATGGGTGGCACGGTCAACGGCACTGCTCGGTGATTCGCTCGACATGCTCGGCGATGCGCTCGTCTACGCGTTCAGCATCTGGGTGTTGCATCGAGGCCCCCGTTGGCGAGCCCGAGCATCACTCAGCAAGGGTCTCGCGCAACTTGGTTTTGGCCTTCTCGTACTCGGCCAAGCGTTGAGCAAGTTGGTGACGGGCTTTGATGTTGATGCTGGCGCAATGGGCTGGATGGGCGCCGTCGCGCTGGCCGGCAATGCATATTGCTTCTTCTTGTTGTGGAGCCATCGCAGCGACGATCTCAACATGCAATCGACCTGGCTGTGCTCCCGCAACGATCTGATCGCCAACAGCGGTGTTCTCGTCGCTGCAGCGCTGGTCGCACTCCTGGGTACCGGCATTCCCGACGTTGTTGTTGGCCTCGGCATTGCCGTTCTCTTCCTCCGCACTGCGGTGCAAGTCATCTCTGCATCACGCGCCGAGTTGAGCGCCGCCGATTCGTCCGCGATCCCGACACCTGTCACCAGGTAGCGGGCAGCGAGAGCGACCTCGACGAGAGATCGTCAGCCCCGACACGAGAATTGTGATCGGTCGGGAATAGGTGAGAAGCCCTGCGCGTTCAATGTGTTAACTATCCTTAACGAAGTACAGGAGTGTCTCTTGATAGACGCAGTTTCTTCCCCTCAAACCCTTCACCCCAAAGCGGTCGACGCTCGACCTCGCTTCGGCATCGGCCACCTCGGCCTCGCCGCCTCAGACGTTGGTGCGCTCACCTCGTTCTACGTATCGATTGGAATGCGCCTTGTCTTCCAGACAGAGCGTTTTGCGATTCTCGAACTTCGTGGTGGGACCCATCTCATCGTTCAACCCGGTGAGCCGGGCAGCACCGCCCTCGATCTGATCGTTGATGACATCGACGAGACCAAGAACGTGCTCAGGTCCGCCGGTGCCGAGACGAGCGAGATCACCCGCGGTCACCCACACGACCGCTTTATCGCAACCGATCCAGACGGCAACACCCTCGTCGTCAACTCCAACCACGCCATTGGCCCTGTTTGAGTCCCTCAGACGCCGGACAGGTCAACGCACACAAAGGAACCCCATGTACGCAGAAGTAGCGAGCGTCCAAACGCTCAGTCCCGACTTGGTGCGAGTCGTTCTCACCGGGGGAACGCTCGACCAATTTCAGGCGACGGATGCAACCGACGCCTATGTCAACGCCCGATTCGTGCCGGCAGGTTCGCCGGTGCAGGTCCCGTTCGAAGCCAGCGATCTCGATGGGCTGGCTGTCGAGCATCGACCTCGACCCCGGCGGTTCACTATCCGGCGTTGGGAACCAGACAGCCTGATGCTCGCCATCGACTTCGTCGTGCACGGCGATGCTGGGTTTGCTGGAAGCTGGGCCCAGCGAGCCAAGCCGGGTGATCGCCTTCAGTTCGAAGGGCCGGGCGGTTCTTATCGCCCTGCCCCTGACGCAGATTGGCACTTGCTGGTCGGTGACGAGAGTGCCTTCGGCGCGATCGGTGCCAGCTTGGAGTGCCTGCCTCCGAGTGCTCGAGCTGAAGTCTTCGCCCTGGTGGAGCGACCCGGTTGCGAGATCGAATTTCCATCAACCGCATCAGTCACGGTTACATGGCTGTATCGCGACGGAGCGGCACAGCCTGGCATCGAACTCCTCAACGCTCTTGAGAGCACATCCTTCCCCGCTGGGACGTTCGACGTATTCGTTCATGGCGAAGCGGCTGAGGTGCGAGCCATTCGCCGATACCTCGTTGAAGAACGCCAGATCGCCCCATTGGCGGCGTCGATCTCGCCCTACTGGCGCCGCGACCAATCCGATGAAGACTGGCGCAAAGTGAAGCGGCAGTTCATGAGCGCAGACCCCGCAACGGCGACGTGATCGGCGAGCCAACCCAGCTACGTCGAAGACGCTGCAACGAGGAGTGCCGTCACAACCGTGACCGCGATAAGCACAACGGCTTCGATCGCAAGGACACCGCGGAACCGATCTCTCGTCTCGGCATCATCAGGCGCTCGGTCAAGGGCCGGAACGACAACCAGGTGGTTGTACGCGCCAGCAACGCTGGCAATGCCGACGAGGGCGACCTTCACCGAGAGCAGCTGTCCCCACGATGTCGTCCAGATGTCCGATAGGGAATCGAGCACGATGACCGACATCGCCACCCCGGCGACCGATGCACAGATGAGCGTGAGCGTCGCGATCACCGAGAATCGCATCGCCAGTTGTAGTGCTCTGGTATCAACCCGTCGGCGGTGTCGTCGTCCGATGACGTACGTGAGCATCGCTACTCCGCCGGCCCACGTTGTGGCTGTGATCACGTGAATGAGGTTGATCGCACCGTGCACAACACGCGGTCCTTCTGACACGGTGTGGCCATCGAACGCGAACGACACAGCTATGAGCGCAGCTCCGGCGATGGCAGCAACAGAACTCGATCCATCCCATGAGTGATCGCGGCTGTAGACAAACGGCTCGTCGTCAGGCCGCGTGTGTTGTGCCGGGTCATGAGCAGCCCCAACCGTCGCGAGCTTCCGAGCCGCCAGAACTGGATCGGCCGCATTTTTGGCGGCCTGCGTCGCCAGGTTGGTTCGGGTGGCGACGAACGTTCCTCCCGCCACCCGCATCGCAAGTGCTGCCCCGGCTGATGATAAGGCCACATCAGCAAGTCGAGTGAACGAGACAAGTCCGGCCCAGGACCCGGCAAGCGTCCCGACCTGAACGATGGCCTCGATCGCGGCACCGATCACAACGAGGACACCGCCTCGGCGAACCCAAAACAACACGGCTCGGATGTCTGCAGGGTGGCCGCGGAGCCCGTACGCAACGAAGGCCATGCCGCCGATGGTGAGCACGGCGCCCGCAATGCTGACGATTCGCCCTGCGGCGCCGATCGGCACCGCCCCGCGCGGCGCCACGCCCTCCGTCTCGAGGAACGAGCCAAGGTCGACGGGTTCCGCTTCCGGGGCTGGCGGTGTGTGGGTGGTAGCGGCAGAGTTCTGTTCACCGATGTTCTCTTCACCGATGTTCTCTTCACCGGTGTTTGTGCTGTCGGAGGGGGAACCCGTCGCAGGCGCTGTGACGACGAAGCTGAAGCTGCCCTCGATTGGGTGAGTGTCTGGCGCGGCAACGGTCCACCGCACTCCGACGGCACCACCGGTCAGCGGCTCGTCAAATCGCAGAATCCACGTCAGGTCGTCGACGCTCGACACCTCATCAGGTTCTCTGACGTTGCCAGCTGGATCGAGAATCACGAAGCCCTCTCCAGCCGGCATCGCCACGGCCGTGAACGTGAGGCTGATCTGCGTTACGGGCTCGTCGATCGTGGCACCGTCGACTGGTGATGAGGACTCGAAGGCTGTGTGCGCGGCTGCCGGCGTCGCCAACACCAGCATGGCAAGGGCTGAAGCAACCACGGCAATACCGACTCGGCAAGTTCGCAACCAGTCGACAACCACGCCGACAGTATGCCCCGGCCCCCGGGGATGTATCGGTGCGACGCCAGTTCGCTGAGATATAACTCACCGGTGCCCGCACTCCTTGCCTTGGCGTCAGCCTTCACCTTTGGCATTGCTGACTTTCTCGGCGGGCTCTCCACTCGTAAGGCCGCCGTCGTGGCGGTCACGTTGATCTCCAACATCACCGGTGTTGTGGTGGCAGCGCTGCTTGTGATTGTGGTCGACGGCTGGTGGTCGACCAAGGCGGTTGTGTGGGGTGCCATCGGCGGGTTAGGTGGTCTCGCGGGACTCGTGCTGCTTTACCAAGGCCTGGCCGACGGACCCAACCGGCTGGTGAGTCCGTTGAGTGCTGTGGTTTCTGCCGTCGTTCCGGTAACGGTTGGGCTCGCGCTTGGTGAACGACCGGGGTCGCTTGCCATCGTCGGCCTCGCGCTAGCCCCCGTGGCGATCTGGCTCGTAGCGGGGGGCGACATCGGCTTGGCCGGTGCGTCCCGTCGTCCGCTCGCGCTTGGTGTTGGTGCCGGACTTGGATTCGGCCTGTTCTTTGTGTTCCTAGCTCAGACGCCAGATGGCGCAGGCGCCATCCCTCTGCTCGCAGCCCGCATCACATCGGTGACGGTGTTGGTCATTGCTGTTCTTGTTGCCCGGCCCGGAAAACCAGCGCCCTCGATTGTTGGCATTGCCACCATCGCTGGAGCACTCGACATGACCGCGAACGGTCTCTTCCTTTGGGCCAGTCGGGGTGGCGACCTCGCAGTCATCGGTGCGCTTGTTGCGCTCTTTCCCGCATCCACGGTGCTGCTCGCCGTG
>CALLGK010000004.1 GCA_938009905.1 uncultured Acidimicrobiales bacterium
CGAGGGAACGGTCGAAGACCGAGTGGCCGAACTACTCAAGGCCAAGCGTGCGCTGGCTGACAAGGTGGTCGGCTCAGGCGAAGGATGGATCGGCAACCTCGACGACGCAGAGCTCGCCGATCTGGTCAACCTCAGCGAGGGGACAAACTGATGGCTCGAACGTTCGGAACCACCTGGTGGGGAACAGCGTGGCTCGAGGCGCTCGAACAGGGCGCACTGGCCGACGCCGCTCGCCTCAGCCGGGGGCGCACCTATGCCCGCCAAGGCAAGGTGTTCATCGACGAAGTGTTGCCGGGGCTCGTGCGAGCGCGGGTTGCCGGCACAGAGGAGTACGCCGCCGACCTCTCCATCCGAGAGATTCCCGACGATCAATGGCAGGTCGTCGTCGAGCGGGTCGCGGCCCGAGCGAAGCATGCAGCTGCACTCAACGCAGGCGAACTTCCCATCGAGCTCGAAGCCGAGCTGGTCGACGCCGGCATTCACGTGCTGCCACGAGTTGGCGACTTGCTCGGCGATTGCTCGTGCCCCGACTGGGGCGAGCCATGCAAGCACGTTGCGGCGCTGTGCTACCTGGTAGCCGACCTCATCGACAGCGACCCGTTCTCGCTGTTCTTGCTGCGTGGACGCAGCCGCAACGATCTCCTGCGGGACCTGCGCACCGAACGACAGAAGCTCGCCGGCGCAGCGGCCTCTGACGATGCCAACCCGTCGCCGGCCGCCGAGGTGGGAGGGGTCGACGGTGCAAGCATCTACCAGTGCACGCCAGCCCCGCTTCCGATGGTGGTTGTTGGCGCCGGCACCGCCATCTCGCAGGTGATCAGCCAGCCCCCTGTCGATGCTGGCCTCGACCTGATCGATCTGCGCCGGCTCGCCGACGATGCGAGCCGCCGGGCCAGAGCCACCCTTGGGGGCAATGGCGATCTTGGCCTCACGCTCGACAGCGAACAAGACGCGGCCCGCCGCGTGGCCGCAGCGCCAGCCGACATCGATCAGCTCAACGAACTCAGCGAGTCGCTGCTGTGCAGCACCGAAGACCTGGCGGCATGGGCCATTGCGTGGCGTCATGGCGGACGACGAGCCGTCGACGTGGCCCGCACCAGCTGGACTCCGAGCGCCGACCAGCTGTATCAGGGCCGCTTTGCCCTCGGCGCCAAGAGTCGGGTGGCCGCCAACACGGTGACCGGTGGCGGCCAACAGCTTCGCCTTGACCAAGACGGACTTTGGTGGCGGTTTACCGCACACGATTCCCTCGGCTGGATCGTTGACAGCTCGGGCTTTGAGCACGCCGCAGACGCCCTCGAATAGACCGCCAACCGTGGCCAAGTCGAACGATCTCGCGTGCGTTTCGTGTGACCACTGACGGTGACCACTGGCATAGAGGAAAAGGGTGGCCCCGGACGCAGACTTTGCGGCCCTAGATCCGTATGGATGCGCCCGGAGGCGAGACCATGTTCAGCACCAATACCACCACCATCACGCCCGGCGTGGCCCCGCACGGCGAGCCCGTTCGTACGTCCGCCGCATGGCGCGATCTTATTGGTCCTGGCTTCGCCAGCGGAACAAGCGAGCGCGTGATGCTCACCGCTATTTCCGCAGCACGCGCCGGCTACACCTCGTAGGTTCCGTCACGTCGGCGCATGTCGCGCCCAGGCGGATAGTTAGATGCCCTTGCCGAGTCGGTGAGCGGCCTTCAGCACCTGGCCGGCAGGCACGCCTGCCGCGACCAGCAGGGCCACGGGCCACCGCTTTTCGGTTGGCTTGAGCTTGATGATCTCGCGCACGGTTCGAAGGGCCCGACCGCGGTCTTTCATCGCGGCCTGGGCGACGGCCTGCTGTCCTCGAATGCGAGCGAGCCCCTCGGGGTGATCGTTGAACTCGGGGTACTTGTCGACGAGAAACTGCAGTGCGTCGTCGATGGTCTTCCACTTCTCGAAGAAGTAGGAACCGCCGTGCCAGTGCACTCGGATAAGTGGAGCTTCGGCGACGGCGAACGGCGACAGACGAGCAGCTCGTAGGAGCCAGTCGTAGTCTTCGCCGTAGCCACCGGGGATGGTCTCATCGACATCGCCAATCTCGGCAATGAGTGCCGCCGAGGCAAGCGTGGCCGACGGGTGAACGTCGGTCATTCGGTCGTTGAGAAACCCGCTGAACGTGAGCTTGGCCGGATCGGGAATCCGCTCGATGTCTTCACCGTCGTAGTGAATGAAGATGCCGGTGGTGGCCACCCGTGCATCCGGGTTGGCGTCGAGAGCATCGAACTGGCCGGCGAGCTTGCCCGGAAGCCATTCGTCGTCGTCGTCGCAGAACGCGATCCACGGATGCGATGCCTTGGCGACACCCGTGTTGCGGGCGCCAGCAAGACCTTGGCTGTGGTCGTTTGTGATGACCACAACGCGACGCTCGAATCCGTCGACGGTGTCGTTCTGCTCGAGTGAGCGGTCGGGCTCGGAGTTGTCGAACACCAACACGATCTCGATGTCCGCATCGTGCTTCTGGCTGAGCACACCTTCGATGGCCCGCCGCACCAGTTTTGGTCGGTTGTGCGTCGCGATCACCGTTGACACGGCGCGATCGTTGTTGGACGACGCCATTAGCTCTTGAAGCCGCGGTGCACCGTGAGAGGCGGCGCCGCAACTCGGTCGATTGGCGTTTCGATGTCCAACATGTTGTCGAGCACCCGGCCGAAGTTGGCCACACCAACCGGCACCGTCTTCGCCTCGATGGGAATCGTCATGCTGGCCGGGTTGTCGATGGCTTCGTCGAGCGCCGTGAAGAACTCGGCCTCTGACCACACGACAACGGCCATCCGGTGGTCGCTCAGGTGGCGGGCGAATCGCATCTGGTGTCCGTCGACATGTTCATCAAGCTCGGGGTCGCGGGGAACTACGATGGGCTTGCGACCCACGGATCGGGCATCCATCACGGTTGACGGACCGCCGTGACAAATCACGACAGAGGCTTCAGCGAACAGTCCGCGGAGCTCATCGTGGGGAATCAGTTCGTGACTTTCCAGAGCCCGAGGCGTGTTGGAGGTGCCGCGCTGCACCACGAACCTGAGCTCGGGGTGCTGGGTTGCATAGTGCTCGGTCCAGCGGACCAACCGATCGAACCGGTGATGGTCGGTTCCGACCGACACCACGATCAGCGGACGCGTCACTGAATGAGGGAGTGCGGACGCCATCAGTACACCAGACCCATCAGTACACCAGGCCAGTCAGTTCGCTACCCGGGTACAGCTTCTGCTGTTCGGGCCACTGCACGCAGAACTTCGTCGTGAAGGGACGTACCAATCGACCGGTCATCGTTCGTGAATCAACACGGTCGTAAACCTCGAGATACACCGTCGGCACACCTGCTCGCTTCGCCACGGCAAAGAACGGCACAGCAACGCCAGCTCCGTTCGAGATCACAATGTCTGGTTCCCACTCTTTGATGACGCTTTGAGCGAGCCGAAAGTTACGGATTGTGTTCGAAAAACTGCGGGTAGTGGGATAATGGGCGGCAACCATGTCTTCGCCGTCGAGCTTCGATCTGGCGTCCGACAGGTCAAAAGTGACCCACTTGCGGTCGTGATTGTCCCACCACGGGCGGAGCTGGAGAAGCTGGCTGAGGTGACCGCCGGCCGAGCACACGAAAAGCACCCGACGCCGCTCAGCAGAGTCGAAAAAGGCCCCTTGGGTGTTCGCCACGTCGCTCATGCCAAACGCTCAAATCCGTCAGTTTCGCATTGGGAGAGGAGCGCATCCGCCGCACTGTCAATACCTGAACTCGCATCGAGCGCATCGACAAGCCCCTGACCCGTCTCTACATATTCGCTCACTTCGCTCGCAATTGCCATAGCGGCGCCTTCGCGTAGACGTTCCGACCCATCGTTTCCACCGAGCTGCTGGAGATATCCGAGCTCAACCGTTGCGCACACAAGAGCCGTCGTCTCTTCTTGCAGAGGCTGCTCTTCGTCACTATTCAGTGGCGGGTTCGTGGTGTTCGAGCCGGTCGTCGTTGAGGTCGTCGTTGTGTCGTCCTCGTCCGGGGGAACGATCGAACTCAGCGTTGCGTCCGTGTCACTGTCATCATCAGGATTGGAGTTGTCTTCGCCGTTTGGCACGGTTGTCGACGAATCGCCATTCGCACCGTCGCCTTCAATGGCATCAGCGTCATCAACGGCGTCGTCGTCCGCGTCAGGGCCATCTGGCACCGTAATCGGCTCGTCGTATGGCAAGAGCTCGACGGCCTCGGTTGTCTGCGACTGACCAGCCGTCGACGAACCCACCACGCCGTTGTCGTTTGCCGCGGCATCTCCGTCTGTGCACGCGGCACAGACCAACGCCATCCCGATTGCAACAGAGGTCGCCCGGCCCATCATTCGATTCGTGCCCATTATCGGTAAGAATCGGCGTTTCCAGCGGAAGCTTTAGTGCCGGAGGCACGGTGACCCAGCGTGATGAGGCGCCCGACGCAGGCGCTGATGAGTACATATGGCTGGATCGAGTCCTTTTGGGGACGATCGATGGGCAAAAATCCCGCTATCTGGCCCGTCCAAGCGCCTCTGAGCCCCATTTACTGCTGCCGTTAGAACCAACAGCGGTAACGGCGGCGGCGTTGCGCCGCCATCACGACGCTCGAACCCCCAAAGAGAAGGTCACCGGGTTGGTTGCGGAGTTGGTTGGTCGGGCTGGACTAGCCCGCTTTGCTGGCGGCGAGGTGGTTGAACGGGCTCCGTTTCGGCTGGTGCAGCAATTGGCTGACACCCTCGGCGAACCAGACGTCATTGCGTCGGTCGCGATTGGCCCGCCACGCCGGAATCGCAAGCCCGTGATCCAGCTGCTTCGACCCAACGGTTCGGTCGTTGGGTTTGTGAAGGTCGGCTGGTCGACGCTGACACGCGAGCTCGTCACCAACGAAGCCGCGCGACTCAAGAATGTGGCTGGCCGACTTCCAGCGCCACTCACGGCACCAACGGTCATCGCCGAGCTTTCAACCGACGACACCGACGTGGTTGTTACCTCTCCCCTCTCGGTCACACCGTCGGCGAAAGCACCCCCACCATTGGGATCTGATGTCGTGCTTGCACTCGCCCGATGCAGAGACACCCAACGCCTACCGGTGGCCGACCTCGGCACGATTGCCGACATGCGGTCCTCATCAAAGCCGCTCCCCATTGATGTGGCGCAGCTTGTGGCCCGACATGACGGGGTCGAGCTCGAAGCGGGTATCTGGCACGGTGATCTGACGCCGTGGAACATGGCAACGTCTCCAACCGAGGTGATGGTGTGGGATTGGGAGTTTGCGGGCCTCAACCGCCCCGTGGGGTTTGACTTGCTCCACGGGGCATTCGAACAGGTGCGTCGAGCCGCTCCCAACAACGAGCAGGTTGCAGTCGAGACAGTGCTGGCCGAAGCGCCGGCGATCTTGCGACCCGTTCGGGGCGCTGCCATGGCCAACGCCAACCTCGAGGCCTACCGAGATCTCTACCTTGCCGAGCTGATCACGCGCGAAACGCGACTCTCCGGCGAGGGATGGACGCCGAGCAACTTGGGTCCGCTCGATCAGGTAGCAACCGACGCGCTCAAGCGCCGCCTGTCTCTATAGCGAGTTTCAATAGCGAGGCGATCGACCTACGCCTGGGTCGGTACGCCTAGCGGTAGCGGTCCATTCACGGTGTCACCCTTGAAACCGATGAGAATGATGTGGCTGTGACCCACAACAAGACGATCGCGCCCGGCCAGTCGGCGGGTGCCGCATCCAGCCTCGCCATCGTCGGGGCTGTTGTCACGACGATCGCCAACTTCGCCATCGCCTACCTCGTGTCTCGCGAGTCGGCTGCCTTCGCCGGCGTGTTCTTCATCGCTACTGCCATCATCACGATCCTCGGCAACAGCGCCAGCCTCGGCACCATGACGGGTCTCGTCTACTTCATGCCAGTACATCTTGGCGACGAGGGGGCCGGACCCCGCTCGCTCATCACGATGGCGCTCCGACCGGTCGTCATCGCCTCAACCGTTGCCGCCGCAGCGCTGTTCCTGATCGCAAGTCCCGTAGCCAACCTTGTTGCCGCCGAGCGAGCAGACGACGTCACGAGCATGCTTCGCATCTTGGCCGTCGCCGTGGTCCCGTGGGCGTTGACGGTCTCGGTGCTCGGAGCCACCAGAAGCCTCGGGTCACATGTGCCGACCGTGCTGGTGAGCCAAGTTGTTCGACCAGGTCTTCAACTGTTGGCCCTGGGTGTCCTGCTCCTCCGCGGCGACCCGTCGATCTGGGCTGTTGGCTTGGCGTGGACCGTCCCCGTCTTCATCGGCGCCGTGTTGGCCTTTGGGTACGTGGGCCGTCTGGGCGGTTGGGCCACGACCGACGGTACGGCAACAAGCTCGTCGGAGTTCTGGGCTTATACGCGTCCTCGAGCCTTCTCGACCGCACTCCAAATCGCCCTCGAGCGATTCGATGTGGTGCTGGTTGGCGCCTTTGTTGGGCTGAACGCGGCTGGCGTGTACGGCGCCCTCACTCGCTTTATCACCGCCGGCAACTTCCTGATGTACTCCGTGGCTCAGGCGGTGTCGCCCGGTCTTCGTCGAGCCATCGCAAGCGAGAACTGGCACAAGGCTCGACAGACACTTCAGAAAGCCACCGGCTGGCTTGTGCTCATTGCTTGGCCCTACTTCATAGCGGTCAGCCTCAAACCCGAACCGCTGGCTCGCCTCATGAGCCCCGAGTACGTCGACGACGCATCGATCCTCGGTCTGCTCGCCATCGGCATGATGTTCAGCGCACTGTCTGGCCCGATCGAGCTAACGCTTCTGATGCTTGGCCGCAGCAGCCTGGCGCTCGTCGGGATTGCCGTTGCGATCGTGACAGACGTGGTACTGCTAATCGTGCTGACACCGTCGCTCGGACTCGCTGGCGCCGCCATTGCCTGGTCGGTCAGCGTGGCGATGCAGAACCTCATCAACGCGTGGTTCGTCCGATCCGAAACGACCGAACGAGCAGACCGTTTCCTCGTTGCGCCAAGCATGCGAGCTGTCGTCGCCGGAGCGATCGCGATCGCTGCGGTGGTGCCCATTGCACTTGTGACACCGCAGAGCTTTGTGGGCCTCATCATCGTTGGCGTGGTTGGCGGCGTGCTTACCATTGGCCTGGCCTTGGCCACTCGCGAGAAGCTGGCGATCCGAGAGCTGCTGCCGGTCTAACCAGCTATTCCGCCACGGGGTCGTCAGCGGGTGAGGATTTGAGCGAATTCGGCAAAGGCTTCAGCAGAAGCCGCCGTTGAGTCGTGGCTCCATACACACTCTGGCCACGTGCCACCCGGCGCCGTCACGTTGAACCACGCCGCAAACTCGATGTCGTCTGCGATGTCTTCACGGTCGAGGGTTGCCGCCGCATCTCGCAGCCAGCTCGCCTTGCGTTCTGGCTCGTTGCGATCTTCCGACGAACCAAACTCGGGAAGGGCCAATGGCTTGTCGCGGTCCCTGGCGAACGCCAACGGGTCGATGAGCAGCGACTCAAGATCGACCCAGGATCGATCTGAACCCTGACAGGTGTACCAGTTGTAGACGTCGGCTCCGATCACGTCGACAACGTCGTCTCCGGGGTACCACTCGTCGGCCCGCCCATCGCTGAACGAACCAGACGTCATCGTCCACACGACCGTGATGTCGTCGCCGCCTTGAGCTCTGAGCACCTCAACAAATGTGCGCCACATCGCCACGTAGTCCTCGGCGTTGCCGTTCGCAGCTGACTCGTTGGTTTCGGGCTCGTGGTTGATCGTGACGTAGAGACCGGGACCGACGGCAACCATGCGATCAGCCCAGGCCACCAACTCGTCGTGGAGCGGATCGCCAGGCTGGGCGTCGGCAATGTCGCGCCACAAGATCGGCTGACCGCTCGCAACGGGGCGAACTGAGAGGTGGAGGCGACGGCCAGCGTCAAGCAGGGCCTGCTGATCGGGGTTGGGGAACGCTGAATCCCAGCGAGCAAACACCCGGATCACCGGGAAGCTCACGCCGGTTTCCACTTCGAGATCACGCACGAGGGCGGCTCGGCCTTCTGGCACGGCAACACCGAGCAGCACCCCATCGCGCACCGGAAACGTGGAGGGGGTCGGCTCGTCGTCGGGGTTCTCATCGTCAAGACCACCATCAACACCGGTGGTGCCGACGCCATCGCTCACGAGGGTCGAGGTGGTGGGGTCGACATCCAACGAAGACCCCGACTGCTCAGCGTCTGAGACACACGCCGAGGCGAGCAGGCCACCAACGAGCGCGGCTGCAAGAGCGCGCCGCATCACACCACGTCGTTCTGCAGCCGGATCGCGAGTGCGGCGGCTGCCAGCATCGTGAAGAGCTGGTGAGGAACGTGGAGGTAATAGGGAAGCTGCACGATCCCAACGATCAGAACAACGTGAGCCCACATGCCAGCAACCGTCGGCTGGCGGCGGGTACGCCAGGTGAGGCTGAAGATGGCACCCAAGTAGCCAACAGCACCGATGAATCCGTGTGAGAACAACACGAACCAGATCTGGCCGTGCGTACCGACCGACGGCAGGTTGCGATCGTTCGGTCGGGGTGCCCCCCAACCAAACACGGGGCGTTCGGCGGCTCCTTCGATCGCATCAAGGATGAGCTCGGTGCGGTCGCCATCGGAGTGGCCGTTGTCGAGACGACCGGCCACGATGCCGTTGAGCGGCGTGGCCACGACAGAAACCACAAGAAACACTGCGACCACGATCGAGTTACGAACGGCCCGGCTTCCACCAGCAACGCCGAACCGGAAGGCGGCGTAGATCAGACCGAGGCCGAGGCTGAGCCACAGTCCACGGTTGAGCGAAATGACAGCTGGCACGACAGATGCGCCGAGCATCACCTTGATGAGCGTTTTCGAGAAGCCGACCCGAGGCTCGTGCATAGCCATAAGGCCAAACGGAGTGAGCAGGCCAAGCATTGATCCCCAGCTGTTGGTGTAGGGGAACGGCGCCTTTGGGCGAGGAATGGGGAAGCCGATGATGTCTTGGATGTCAGCGAAACTTGGGGTGACGAGGGCGTTGATCAGGTCGTTTTCTCGCAGCACTGCTGGCACGAAGTAGCCAGCCGGGGCCAAGAACGACAGGTCGCCAACGATGAATGCCAGATAGCCGCCGACCACGGTGGCCATCCAGAGCCAGGTGAACGATCGGATGATGCGATGTGACGGCAAGCCGGCTCGGCCGTTGAGGATGTAGATCAGGGTGATGGTGGCGCCGATGTAGTAGCCGTAGCGCAGCGTCCAACCCGCCAGTCTGGCGACCGAGTCGATGCTGAACACCGAGGCCGCGCCCGCCACCAAGAAGATGACCCACCAGCCGAAGCCCTTTGGCACGACGAGGCCGCGACGACGGACAAGGCTTGCCAACATCGGCAGTGGAAAGAGCACCCAGGTGAAGCCCGCGAGCCCCAGGATGAACCACAGCGGCATCAAGGTGATCATGCCGGTGATCGGCCACATCGGCAGCGGTGAAGCTGCCTCGGGGCGCGTGTAGTTGGGCCGGAACCCGACCGGCTCTTCTCGGTCGAGATCCTCGACCGCTCCAGCCATCAGACCGGTGTGCTCTCCGCCACGATCGAACCGACGACGTCGGCACCGACACGGCGAAGTTGCTCGACCGAGTCTGCCACATCGGAGCGGCTCGTACGGCCGGGCTCGACAACGAGGACAACGCCCTCGCACAAGCGACCGAGGTCGGCGGCATCGGCAACGGACAGAACAGGTGGCGCTTCCACAACCACCAAGTCATAGCCGTCTTTCACCTGCGAGAGGAATCGCCCAAGGGCAACGCTCTGCAGAAGGCGGGCCGGCTGCTGCACCGGTGAACCGGCCGGGATAATTCGCAGATTCGGCAGCTCAGGTGGCTGCTGAAGGGCACCGTCGACCGCGATATTTCCGCTCAACACATCGCTCAGGCCTCGTACATTGTCGAGTCCGAAGCGGTCGTGAAGGCTTGGCCGGCGGAGGTCGGCACCAATGAGGAGCGTGCGGCGACCGGCTCGAGCCGCAGCCGTCGCCAAGTTGGCGGCAACCGTGGTGGTCGAGTGCGGATTGTTTGTGCCGGTGACCAGCACAACGGTCTTGTCCGACTGATCGAGGTTGAACAACAGGCTGCCCTGCACTCGGCGATAGGCCTCGCCCGCTTCGGAGTTGAGCTCGGCGATGGCTTGATCGGTGCCGAGACGGAAGATGCCTCGCCCAACGGGAACCGACCCCATCGGAGCAAGCTCCATCTGAGTGAGTTCGGACGGTGCGCTGCGGAAGCGGTCGTCCCGACGGTCGAGCATGAACGCAACGCCGAGGCCGGCAAGGGCACCAAGCAAAAGGCCGCTCATGGGTCCGGCGAGGAACGGCAAGCCGGCACGGCCGTCTGGAAGTTCGGCGTCGTCGAGCACCTCACCAGCGTTGATGCTGATGGCGCTGATATTGGCGAGACGGGAGCCAATGCCGGCCAGCTCTTCGCGCTTTGACACGTCGCGGTAGCTCAGTGACTGGCGCTCGGCTTCTGAGTTGGCCGAGGCGATCTCACGAGAGAGGGCATCGAGTTCGAGAATGAGCTCTTGCTCACGAGCGAGCAGCTGCTGGCGAGCCAGCTCTGTGCCGGCGAGGCCTTCGTCACGACGGAAGTCGAGGTAGGCGTGCGCCATCGACTGGGCGAGATCCTGCGAACGTGATGCCGAGTCGGCAGCGACGCTGATCTCGAGAATCTGGGAGTCAGCCGGAATGCTGATGTCGACATTTTCGACAACGGTTCTGGCCACTTTGGTGTCGACCACAAGGGTCGCGGCCAGAGCTTCGACCTCAGGGTCGTCGAGGTCGTCTGTGCCGACGGTTTCGGCCGCTTCAAGCAGGGCAAGGGCCCGCTCGGCAACCCGCTGGGAGCCGGCGATGGCTCGCTCCGTGGTGGTGTTCACCTGGCGATTGACGTCGAGGTTCGGATCGTCACCCTGGGTGACGAGTGGACGAACTTCAACGGTGGCAACGGCCTCGTAGCTTGAGCTCTGGAGCCCGATCAGCAGCGAGCCAAGCACCAAGCCGATGATGGACGCGACGGCAATAAGCGGCCACCAACGCTTCAGGGCACTCGTGTACTCAGACACATCAACGACGGCTTCTCCGTCGAGCATGACAAGACCTCATTCCATGACGACGCAGAAATTCCGCGTCGCATCTGGTCTCATGATCGGCCGAGGCCCCGACAAACTGAGTGATCAACCGTGTTCAGTGATCCGTCCGCAACCTGACACTCACATCGATACGTCGATAATCAGACCGACAAGACCAGCAAACACCTCAGGCGCACTCGGTGCCCTCTGGACTCGGCCCGGGCACGACACCAACGATGGGTGCGGTGGTCGTTGGCGCCTCATCGACAGCCGGAGGAGCCGTGGTTGGTGGTGCGGTCGTGGTTGGAGCGGCAACGCTGCCGGCGGGCAGAGGCTCGTCTCGCAGCCCGTCGAAGTCGGTGCCCGTGATCAGCGCCACGTCTGTTGCCGCGGTGTCGAGTTCGAAGACTGGCTCGACCTCGAGATGAAGGGCGACGCTTTCAGCGGCCGCCTCAAGACCTGGGCCGTAGACGATCTTGGTGCGAGCAGTGGTCTCGGCGTTGCTCTTCTCGCTGATCTGAAAGCCGCGAGTACCGAGCTCGGACGTCACTTCGCCGGCCTGACCAGCCACTCGGCTGCCGTTGAGCACCCGCATCTGGAACGACGGAACGCCAGTGGTCGTTGGCACAGCGGTGCCGGCCTCGTCGACCTCAGGCTCGATGCCGCGGAAGATGTTGAGGATCGGGGTGGCTTCTTCTTCGACCAGGCCGAGAACTGCCGCATTGTTCGGGGCTCGGAAGTCGTAGACCGGAAGGGCGTGGCCGGTGATCTGTCCCTCTTCGACCGAGGCGAAGATGGTGGCGAGATCGAGCAGATCCTGCGCACTCACGGCTTGGTCGAGGGCGAGGTTGTCGCCGCCAACGTCGAGAATCGAGTTGACCGTGCCGATCGACGTGACGTCGAGCTTGGAGGCGGCAACGGCGGCGACCCGGCTGAGGAAGTACTGCTGACGGCTGGTGCGGCCAAGGTCGCCGGTGCCATCAAGTTGCCAGCGGCCGTTCTCGAAGAACTCGAGGTTGCGGCTGCGGGCGAACGCAAGGGCCTGAGAACCGCCGAGGACGTGGCAGCCGGCGGCAACGTCGAGGCCAGAGCCGGTGTCGCGCATTGGGCGATCGAACCAGATTGGGACGCCGCCGAGGGTGTCGACAACGTCTTGGAAGCCGACGAAGTTGATCTCGGCGTAGTGGTTGATCTCGATGCCGAGGTTGCTCTCGATCGTGTCGACGAGACGCTGGGCCCCACCCTCGCCGTTGAATGCGGTATTGATGCGTGACTCTCGATCGGTGCCAGCGATTGGCACGTAGAGATCGCGCGGGATCGAAAGCAGGTCGACCGTGCGGGTTTCTGGGTCGACCCTGGCGATGATCATGGTGTCGGTGCGAACACCGCCGATGGGGCCGTCCCCCAAGAACTTGTCGGCGTTCGGATCGCTCTCGTCGATGCCGTCACGCGTGTCGGTGCCCACAAGAAGCCAGTTGGCTGGCTCGCCAGGCTCGGCGACCGATTCGACCGAACCCTCGGTGAAGGGGATGCGGGGAATCGCCTCGTACTTGTCGAGACCCCATGCCAAAACGCCAGCCGCCATCATCGCCATGACGGTCGACGTCACGCCCGTCGCAACGATCAACCGTTCGAACCATGACCGCCGAAGACGACGGCGGTGACGCTGAGCGGGCGATGCTGTTTGTGGCCGTGGCGTCGGCGCCGCAGAGGAAGGTTGAGCCGACATAACGGGATCTGACCGTAGCGCCATCAGCAGCTTTCTTGTGGTCAACCGACCACAGAAAGCCAACTTCGAAGTCCATCGCCACTGTCTTCTACCCTGACGAGATGGCTAGCGATCGTGCCGCTGCGGAACCGGCCAACTCACCAGACGCCATCGTCTGCCCGAGTTGCGGTGAAGACGACGACCTCGAGGGCACTCGCGTCGACGAGCTCATCCACATTGTGTGCGGAGCGTGCTCTACGGAATGGGACCGCGATCCGCAACGTCGATGCCCTCGATGCGGAGCCGGCGATCTCTACGCCGTTCCTGTCGCCATTGTCGAAAAGAGTCGAGGCACACAGCTCTCGATTCTGAGCACTCGCCCCGAGTATCTGTGTTGGGTCTGCGATCGAGACCTGATCGACGAACAGCGCCAAAGCGGCACCGCAATCATGCCCGACCAACTCCCCACTGACTGAGCTACCCGGTTCGCTCCCCGGTTCTGGAGGCCGTAGACCACGTTTCGGTGCTCTACGGCCTCCAGAACGGGGTTTTGCGCGGGGTTTTGGGGTTGGAAGTCGGCGAGCGCGTGACGTTTTGTACCTGACCCTTTGAAAAACTTGACCGGTCGGTCAAGATGGAGGGTATGGATCTGGACTACCCCCAAGAAGCTGAAGATTTTCGCGTCGAGATTCGGGCCTGGCTCGACGAGAATCTGCCGGAAGGCTGGACAGACGACGACTTCGAGATGGACGACGAACAACGCGACGCGTTCAACGTCGAGTGGCCAAAGAAGCTCTTTGCTGGCGGGTGGATCTGCGCCTCATGGCCAACCGAATACGGCGGCAAGGGACTGTCGACGATGCAGTCGGTGGTGTTGAACGAAGAGTTCGCCAAGGTTGGCGCGCCGATGCGCGGCGACTTCTTTGGCGACACGCTCGTTGGTCCGACGATTCTGCAGTGGGGCACCGAAGAGCAGAAGAAGGAGTTCCTGCCGGGCATCCTCGCCGGACAGACCTCGTGGTGTCAGGGCTTCTCCGAGCCAGGCTCCGGATCTGACCTTGCTTCGCTGATGTGCAAGGCCGAACTCGATGGTGACGAGTGGGTCATCAACGGCCAGAAGGTGTGGACCACGCAAGCCCAAGGAGCCGACTACGTCTTCCTCTTGGCTCGCACCGACTTCGACGTGCCGAAGCACGCCGGCATCACGTACCTGCTCGTCCCGATGGACCAGCCCGGCGTCGAGATTCGCCCAATCGCCCAGGTCGACGGCTCCGGTGAGTTCAACGAGGTGTTCTTCAGCGACGCCAAGTGCCCGAAGGACAACGTCGTCGGTGGCGTGAACAACGGGTGGAAGGTTGCGATGACCACGCTCGGATTCGAGCGCGGCACCAGTGCCACCACCTCACATCGTCGCTTCGAGATCGAACTCGACGCCATCATCGACGACGCACGCAAGTACGGCAGGATCGACGATCCCGTCATCCGCCAAAAGCTTGCCGCGGCCCACTCCAAGGTGCAGATCATGCGGATCAACGGCCTGCGTGCACTGTCGGCAACGCTCAACAAGAAGAAGGACCCGGGCGTTGCCGCCATCGGTGCCACCAACAAGATGTTCTGGTCGGAATACCACCGCGACGTCATGGAGCTGTGGACCGAGGTAGCCGGCATGCACAGCCAAATCCTCGACGGCGAGTTTGACGAGAACAGCTCGAATCCCAGCCGACGTCGAGGCAAGGCGAGCTACCCGGTCAACGCGCTGCAGGCGTCGTACTTTTTCAGCCGCAGCGAAACGATCTGGGGCGGCACGGCCGAGATCCAGCGCAACATCGTCGGCGAGCGGGTGCTCGGCCTGCCAAAGGAACCCAAGCCCCCCAAGGCCTAAGGAAATCCCGAACTGGAGGCTGTAGAGCACCAAAACGTGGTCTACGGCCTCCAGAACCGGGTAGGGCAGGCGGTTAGCGAACGGCGTGAACGGCATAGCCTTGGCGGATGGCAGATGTCCCATTGGTCGAAGGAGACGACGGCAACCTGCGATGCAGCTGGGGCTCGTCGTCTGACGACTACACCCACTATCACGACACCGAGTGGGGTCAACCCACTACCGATGAACGAACCCTGTTCGAGAAGATGTGTCTTGAGGGCTTCCAGTCAGGCCTTTCGTGGATCACGATCCTGCGCAAGCGAGACGCCTTCCGCGACGTCTTCGACAACTTCGATCACACCAAGGTGGCCCAGTTCGAAGAGCCCGATGTCGAGCGACTCCTCGGCGACGCTCGCATCATTCGTCACCGAGGCAAGATCGAAGCAACGATCAACAACGCGCAGGCCCTCGTGAGGCTCCACGAGGGAGGCGAGACGCTCGCCGGACTGATCTGGTCATACGAGCCGAAGGATCGAGTGCCGACCGAATGGTCAGAGATCCCGGCGAAGACCGACGAGTCGACGGCGCTTTCGAAGGATCTGAAGAAGCGCGGCTTCAAGTTCGTTGGCCCAACAACGGCGTATGCAGCCATGCAGGCCATGGGCGTAGTCAACGACCACTTCGGCGACTGCTGGAAGCGAGACGAGTGCGCGCACAAGCGCGACGCGCTCACCCGGCCAACAAGCTGACGAGCGAACTGAATCAACGAACTGCGGCAGGGTCGGAGCGCGTCGCTCCCCTGCCTACTTCTTCTTCGTGGGAAGCCCGACGGCCACGCTTTCGTTGGCCCATCCAGGCCAGCGGGCCCGGCTCTTTGCGGCCAGCTTGTGCATCAGGGCAATCGCTGCAGGATCGTCGTCGCCAGGTCGAGTCTCGACGACGCCGTCTTTGATCATCGCCTCGATGATGGCCCGACCGAGATCGGTGCGAACCACGGTGAGGGTCCAATCGGTCTCGTTGCCGATGCCGCCGGTCGAGATGTCGGCATGCTCTGCTGCGAAGTCTGGGCAGTGGTTGCAGCCCTCCCGCGTCCAGGCGTGGCACTCCTTGAGATTTATCTCGTGGTAGTCGCCGTTCTTCATCCAGACCTGGAAGACGCCCTTGATGTTCATCTTGACGATCTCGTCTTTGGCCAGGCCATACTTCAGCCAGAAGAGCTCATCGAACATCGAGTCGTCGAAGCTCTTTGAACACAGCAGACCGATGTTGAGCTTGATGGGCTTTGAGACTTTGCCGACCTTGCGGTTCCACATCACAGGAGCGATGGAGGTCTGGCAGCTCATCCCAACGAGAGCCAGGCTCTCGAGACCCTTCTCGCGGGCCTCGTCGTACGCCATGGTGTTGGCCGAGTAGGTGTAACGAGATCCGGCGCCGGCCAAGACCTCTTCTTTGTTGGTGGCCACGCCCGGCACGGCCTTCCAACCAGAGCCGCCGCCTTCGAGCATCGACACAAGCGCCCCGTCGATGATGTTGTTTTCGAGGCACCAAATGAGAATCGCCGACACGAGCCCGCCGTCTTGGCCGGTCTCGTAGACGTGATCGTCCTTGGCCCGCACAAGCAGAATGTCTTTGTAGATGCCGGACATCTCGTCGGCTTCGCGGGTGCGGCCAAAGAGGTGCTCGTCTGCCTCGTTTTCCCAATCGCGGAAGCGAGGGCAGGCTCGGGTGCACGATGTGCAGCCCTTCTCGCCATGACCACAGTTTTCGAGCCCGAGATCTTCCTCAAGGTGGAACGGCTTGTACTGACCCGGCTCGTGCTTGTAGCCGATCACGTCGTGGGGGCAGGCGATCACACAGCCCGCACAACCTGTGCAGAGGCCCGAGGTGATGACTTCGTCGTAGAGCTCCTTCCATTGGAAGGTCCAGCGCTCTTTCTTTGCCGGCTTGGCTGCATCATCGACCACGGTCATGTATGAAACCTAGCGGCAGACCAGCGCACAGAAGAACCTGAGATCAGCACGGCGAGGTCGGCGACAGCCGACCCACAGATTGAAAGGCGGAGCGAGGGACGAGCGAAGCACGAGCGCGGATGTCTATCGCCAGTAGCGCTCTGCGACAGCAGAGCCAATGTCACAGTGCGCTCTGCGACAGCAGAGCCAATGTCACAGATCGGCTTCGTCGATCACGCACTGGGCCACGATCTCGGTGAGCTCGGGCGGCAGGTCGGCAAGAGGGTCAGCCACGAGGGCGGCATCGATCTCGGCGAAGCGCTCGTAGGTGATCTGGGTCTGAGCCCGTTCGAACACGCATTGGCACAGGCGGCCCTGCAAGATCGAGTCTTCGACCGGCACGGTGCATGCCGCGAAGAAGTTCTCTGACTCCTGCGCTGTGTACTCGGTCTGTATCGGCTCAGAACATGCGCCGAGAACAACGGTCAGAAGGCCAACGACGATGGCGACGACACGGCGGCGTTGTCGTGTTGGTCGATCGGTCACGCTGCCGATCGTAGTGGCTCAGTTTCGCCAGAGGTTGAGGTCGATCACGTCGGCGAGGTTGCCGTCGGGCTCGTCCGTCGCATCACCGTCATCAAAGGTGTCTGCACTCATCACCGCATCGGCGAGGGCAGCCCACAGATCGGGAGAGGCGGCTTGTTCGACAGCCTTGGTCTCGTACAAAAGACCGGCCACCGTGGGCAGCCGAATGATCTGGGAATCGGCGACTTCGAGGTCGTCGATAGCCAGATCTTCAGGATCTGGGAGCGGGTTAGGACGGGCATCCATGATCTTGAGCAACGGCATGGGATGCCAGAAACCTGAGGGTCAATTTGGCCCATCAAGTTCGCTCCGAACTGTGGTTCACCCGGCGAGCTCGGCCGCCCGTGCGAAAACGCTGTCGAGCATCTCTTCAGTGAGCCGCCCCGTGAACGTGTTTTGCTGGCTCACATGGAAGCTGCACAGCACGGTTGCTCCGGCGTTTGGGCCCTGTTCGACGGGCACCTCGACACCGTGGCCGAACTTGGGCCGCGGCTTGATGCCGAGGTACGCGGCGAGGGCTTGGTAGGCGAAGCCGCCGAGCGCAACGAACACCTTCGGCTCGACAATCTCGAGCTCCCGATCGAGGAAGGGCGTGCACGTATCTCGCTCGACAGTCGTTGGCTTGTTGGCCGGCGGGGCGCACTTCACCGGCGAGGTGATGAGCGCGTTGGTGAGCACCATCCCGTCGTCGATGTCGACGCTTTCTGGCTGATTGGCGAAGCCTGCTCGATAGAGGGCTCGGTACAGCCAGTCGCCGGAGCGGTCCCCGGTGAACATCCGGCCGGTGCGATTTGCCCCGTGAGCCGCGGGAGCTAGGCCGATCACGATCAGCTTCGCTGCCGGATCACCAAAGGCAGGAACACCACGACCCCAGTAGTCGAAGTCCTTGTAGGCAGCTCGCTTCTCTCGCGCGATCTGCTCGCGCCATTCGACAAGCCGGGGGCAAGCACGACAGGCCGCAACCTCGCCAGCCACGACGGCAAGCCGAGCGGCCTGGCTGGCTGCTGCGTCTCTGCTGGTTGGGGGTTCGTCGGCGGGCATCGCTCCGACGGTAGATAGCGTGAATGGCAATGGCACCTGGGACCGGCAAGCGAACAGCGAAGAAGACGGCCAAGAAGAGCTCTGCTCGATCAAAGCGAGGGGCCTCGTCAACCGACGTCAAGCCAACGCTTGTGCTGTTGGTTCGTCATGGCAAGACACCAACGACCGGCAAAGTTCTGCCTGGCCGAGCCAAGAATCTGCACCTGGCGCCCGAGGGAATCAAGCAAGCGGAGCGAGCCGCAGAACGTATCGCTGCGCTCGGTGAAGGCAAGGTCGCCGCTGTGTACGCGTCGCCGATGGAGCGAACACAAGAAACAGCTGCTCCGATCGCGAAGGCGCTCAAGCTTCGGGTTCGCACCCACAAGGGCTTGATCGAGGCCGACTTCGGCCAGTGGACCGGCCGCAAGCTCACCGAGCTCAACAAGCTTCCCGAGTGGAAGACCGTGCAGCAATACCCCAGCGGCTTCCGCTTTCCTGGGGGCGAGTCATTTGCCGAGATGCAAACTCGCATGGTCGACACGATCCACGAACTGGTGGCCAAGCACCCAGGCGAGACGATCGTCTGCACATCCCACGCCGACACCATCAAGGCTGCCGCGGCCAGCGCGCTCGGCACCCACCTCGATCAGTTCCAGCGCATCGTGATCGGGCAGTGTTCGATCACCGCCATTCTCTATACGCCGGGCGGCCCAATCGTGTTGGGCGTCAACTCAACGGGCGACGATCTGTCGACCCTCGTTCCGAGCTAGCCCGATGTCGGAGTCCTTCGAGTTTCGCGAGGTGTATCACTTCACCGCTGGAGCGATTGGCGAGCCTGGGGCCCGCACGTTCTACATGCAAGCGAGCGATGGCGAACGTCTGGTGTCTGTCAAGCTCGAAAAGCAGCAGGTGCAGGCCATTGCCACGTACCTGCGGACGATCCTCGAAGACATGCCAGCCCCCGCGACCGGCCTTGAGCCGCTCCCGCTGCGCGAGCCGGTGGAAGCCGAATGGGTCGTTGGGCAGATCGCGGTTGGCGTGAGTGAAGAAGACTCCGAAGTGGTGCTCGTCATCGAAGAGGTTGACGACGAGCCGATCGACGAAGACGACCTGTTCGCCGACGTGTCGGTTGGTGCGTCGCTACGGGTTCACCTCACGGTCGACCAGGCGGCGCAGTTCATCACGACCTCCGATGCGCTCATGGAAAAGGGCCGGCCCCCCTGTCGTTTGTGCGGTCAGCCTGAGACGCCGGGCGGACACATCTGCCCTCGCCTGAACTAGTAGCGATGGCCGATTCGGAGAGCGCGTTCGACCTGCCGCGAGCCGAGATCGTCTCGCACTTCGAAAACGGCGAGTACGAGATTGAGGGGCGCATGCCCTACAGCTCGAACACCACCTTGCTCGTGTCGGTCACCGACGACAACGGCAAGGTGCAGCAGGGCATTTACAAGCCAGGTCGAGGCGAGCGGCCGCTCTGGGACTTTCCGCCAGATCTCTACAAGCGCGAAGTCGCAATGTTTCGAGTGGCCGACATGCTCGGCTGGGACGTGGTGCCACCGACAGCGCTGGTCGACGGTCCGCTCGGGCTTGGCTCAGTTCAGGCGTTTGTGAACGCCGACTTCGAGCAGCACTACTTCACGCTGCACGAGGCTGGGGTTGGGTTCGACGATCTCTATCAGATCTGCGTGCTCGATCTGATCGCAAACAACACCGATCGCAAGTCCGGCCATTGCCTGCTCGGCGCAGACGGCCATATCTATGGCATCGACCATGGGCTGTCGTTCCATGCACAGTGGAAGCTGCGAACCGTGCTGTGGGACTTCGTCGGCGAGCCGATTCCCGACTCGATCCTGACGTGTGTCGAACAGTTCGTCGAGGCAGGCAGCTACCCAGAACTCGCCGACCTACTCGACGAGTTCGAGATCGACGCCATGGCGACGCGAGCGAAAGCCGTGCTCGACGAGAAGGTCTTCCCCGACGACGAAACGGGTGGCCATCGCTACCCGTGGCCGCTGGTCTAGAGCTGTCAACAGGGGGCGATGCCCCTTTGGGACCTCGTTGGGCCACGATGTTGATGCGCGGGCCTAACAACACCGATGCGCGGCAACGGTGTTCGGAGGTCCAAGAAAATGAAAGCCCACGTAAGCAAGCGAAAACCGATCGCCCTCGCTCTGGCACTCGCCCTCACCGGCGGGACGGCGGCCTGCAGTGGCGAAGCGGGATCATCAGATCCGGAGAACATCATCGTCGACGACGGTGTCGACACCGGAGAGACACCAACGCCTGACGCACCAGTCGACGAGGCGCCGGTGGAGGAAGCACCGGTGGAGGAAGCACCGACAGAAGAGGCGCCAGCGGAGGAAGCGCCAGCTGAAGAAGCACCAGCCGAGGAAGCACCGGCTGAAGAGGCGCCGGCCGACGAGGAGTCGACCGGCTAAATCCGCACCAGTTCGTGCGGCGGGCGACGTTTATCGAGCCCGCCGCCAACTCTCGCCCAATGTTGGGCCCCGGCCAACGACGCTCGGGGCTCAGCAGGGGGCCCGAGAGCAAACTCGACCCGCTGGCCCCTGCGAGGTAGACCGGAGCCCCGGCACCTACAGGGAGAGACCAACATGACGGACACCGAGTGGAACCACGTTCGCTACGACAAGCCAGCTCCCGGAGTGGGTCGGGTCATGCTGGCTCGACCCGAGGCAGCGAACGCTCAGAACTATCTGATGCTCACCGAGGTCAACGAAGCCTTCGACGTTGCGTGTCAGGACGAAGAAGTCCGCTGCATCGTGCTGGCAGCCGACGGCAAGCACTTCTCGTCTGGCCACGACCTGTCCGATCTCGACCCAGACATGTCGTCGTTGCCGACGATCGGCACGCAATGCCACTTCGAAGCTGATGGGGCAGAGGGCTACATGGCCCGCGAGGCCGAGATGTACGTCGGACTGTGCTGGCGCTGGCGCAACCTGCCAAAGCCAACCATCGCTTCGGTCCAAGGCAAGGTGATCGCCGGTGGCCTGATGCTGGTGTGGCCAATGGACCTCATCGTCTGCTCAGAAGAAGCGACGTTCTCTGACCCAGTAGTGGCGTTCGGCGTCAACGGTCACGAGTACTTCACACATCCATACGAAGCAGGTGCCCGACTCGCCAAAGAAATGCTGTTCACCGGCCGGGCCATCACCGCCGACGAGGCGCTGCGGCACGGCATGGTCAACAAGGTGGTGGCCCGTGACGATCTTGAATCGGAAACGCTGGCCATGGCCGCCCACATCGCCAAGCGACCAATGTTTGGTCTGACCCTGGCCAAGCAATCGGTGAACAACGCTCTTGACGCGATGGGC
>CALLGK010000005.1 GCA_938009905.1 uncultured Acidimicrobiales bacterium
GACGTTCGGCGAACGGTTGGTGTCCGAACTCGACGTGCCGATGACGCCCGCCGAATTGATCGAGCGGTTTGCCGCATGGCCCAAGGGGTTGATGCCGGGCGCGGTCGAGCTGGTGGAGTCGTTGCGAGGCAATGTGAAGCTCGGTGTGCTTAGCAACACCAACCAACTGCACTGGGAGAACCAGAAGGACGCCGAGCTGATGAACGGGCTGTTTGAACGTCGCTACCTGTCGTATCTGATCGGGCTGGCAAAGCCCGACCGTTCGATCTTCGACGCGGTGATCGAAGATCTTGGACACGCACCGGGCGAGGTGTTGTTTCTCGACGACAACCAGATCAACGTGGATGGCGCTCGTGACGCCGGCTGGCAAGCCGAGGTCACCAAAGGCGTAGTCGCCGCTCGGCAGGCGCTCGGCGCGTACGGGCTTGTCGCGAACGATTGAGTTCGGCCGGCGAGCCGAAGCTCGGCTTAGTCGTTTCCGAGGTTTCGGCCAATGGTGACCGTTTCGCCCGCACACTCGTATTGCTCGAAGACCCGGGACTCGGTTCCCTGTACGTCAACGACGGTTGCCGTCGTGGTAACGGTGTCGCCGACCGCCAGCTCAGAGTCCATCGAGATGAGAATCGAGGCTGGGCCGATGCCGAAGTCGACCTGTGTGATTGTGCACGTTGCAAGCAGTGCTTCAACTCCTGGCGTGCAATCGTCGACCTGCGTGAACCGGAGGCCCGTTGCCGTATCGGCGATGCCGGTGGTTCCGCCACAAGGAATTGCCGAGCCATCTGGTGGCGGCACGATTGGTGTCACGCCAGGAGGAGGTGGTGGCGGAAGGGGTGCCGGGACGACAGGCACGACTGGAGAGATTGCAGGACACTCACTGCTGCCAGGAGTACATGTTTGTCCCGGTGCGAGATCGGGAAGAGCGGGAGCCGCAAGTGCTGGCGCGGCTTCTGCGGTTGCGGCGCCTGCGCCAATGTTTGATTCGATGGTCTGGCTACTCACCAGGGTGGTCTGGAACGCAAGCAAGGCAAGCACCAAACCAATCGCCAACCACATGCCAACGCCGACGCGTTGCCCCAATGCTGCCCTCGTGCCATCCCGCATTCGACCAATCCTAGGGGGTCAAACGGGCTACGTCACCCAAGGAGTTGTGCCCACACTCTCCGTGACTGCAGCGTCACACACCTCCGCACCCCTCCCAACCCGGGATTGGTGTGCCGAGACGGTCGTAAGTGGTCACGTCAGGACACCAATGTGGCGCGGCTTGGGATTGGTATGCCGAGACGGTCGTAAGTGGTCACGTCAGCACACCAATGTGGCTGGCTGGCGCTGAGGCCGGGGTTAGAAGGCGGACCAGCCGCCGTCGTAGCCAACGGTTTGGCCGGTCTGGAACCGGCTGGTGCCGTCGAGGAAGATGCCGCAGAACTCGGCGAACTCTTCCATCGTGCCGAGCCGCTTCATGGGGACGGCCGATTCGATCTTGGCTCGCACCTCAGGGTCGTCTGCTCCGGTTGCGGCCCGGAATGCATCGAAGTCCATGAAGTTGGTGCCAACTGAGTTGACCTGCACGCCTGCGCTCGCCACCTCGGACGCCACGTTCTTCACCAGCATGTTGGCTGCTGCTCGTGTCGCCGAATACAGCGGCGCGCCAGGCGACACCTTCAAGCCCGTCGCGCTGGTGATGGCGAGCACCTGGCCAGAACCGGCCTCGACCATCGGCGGCAGGAACACTCTGAGGGCGCGGTACACGGCTTCGAGGTTGCCGCTAACCACGGTGGCGAGATCGTCGGGACTTGACTCGAGGAATCGTCCGGTCACGATGCTGCCGCTGAAGAACACAACGGAGTCGACCCGGCCGTACGCGTCCATCGCCATGTCGAGCAGTCGCGGGGCGGCCGTCGGCTCGCCGATGTCGGCGACGCCGTCGACAACCCAGCTGTTTCGGCCAAGCTCTTCGACGCCCGCGATCACCTCGTCTGTTGGGTCACCAAGCACAAGGTCGTACCCACGGCGAGCAAGCATCAGGGCGAGGGATGGCCCGACGTAGTGGCGGGCGTTGCTCACGACCGCGACGGGGTTGGGGCTGCGGCTGGGTTCGGTTGTGCTCATGGAAGTTCAATCACCGTGACTCGACCGGTATTCCCATCGACCGAGATCGTTGCCCCGTCGGGGATCGTTCGAGTCGCCCCCACAGCAGACACCACGCAGGGAATGCCGAGTTCGCGACTCACGATGACGGCGTGGCTCATGGTGGCGCCAACGTCGACAACGACGGCCTCGGCGGCCAGGAACAGCGGCGTCCAGCTCGGATCAGTTATGGGAGCAATCAGCACGTCGCCCGGTCCAAGATCTCGCGGATCTGCGGGATCGAGCACCACGACAGCTTTGCCCTCTGCGACACCAGGGCAGCCGGCGATGCCTTGGATCTCGGTGCCAGCAGCAAGCGTCTCAGCTGCTGCGCCTCGGTCTTCCCATTGTTCGAGCGGCGGAATCTCACCGTCGATGATGAACGGCGGGATGAGGTTCGAGAGCTTCTCTTGCAACTCCCGGCGCTCGGCGATCATGTTCATGTAGTCGGCAGGTGTCGCGAGGTAGTGCTTGAACTCGTCGACGGTGAGCAGGCACGACTCGGCTGGGTTGGCCACGCCACCTCGTTCGGTGGCCCGAGCGGCGAGCACGCGGTGGGCTCGACGAGCCGACTGGATGGCCCGAATGATGGTGGTCTTCGAACGCTCACGACCCTGGGAGTACACCGTGGTGGCTCGCAGCGCCTTATCGAACATGATCCGGTCGATTGGATTGAGCTTGCCTCGTGCCTCTTTGATGGCTTGGGCCCGCTCGCTGGCCAAGCGCTTCGCCTGAGACAGCGGATCGTGGCTGGCATCTGCGCCCCGCATGCGATCAATGGCGGCCAGGGCAAGCGATGGACGATGGGCCCATGGCTCAGAACCCAAGTCCCACTCGTTTGGACCGCGGCTGCCGAACTTGTCGAGGAACGAGGTGAACTCGGTCTGCCATTCCGGTGAGTCGGGATGGTGCGATGAGTGCGCGAGATCCCACATGGCCGATGAGGGAGCGGCCGACTCGACGTCGCCAATGCCGCCAAGAATCGACACCAGCAGATCTTCGCGGTCGATCTTCACGAGCAGATCGCTCAGCGCACCGGACACGAGTGCAACGCCGAATGTGTTGTCGATGTGGCGGGCGAAGAGATGGCGGAACAGCGGCTTGAACCCGACGATGTAGTCGAGCAGATCGTCGTCTGGGGCGTTGTCGCCAGGAAACTGGCCAACCCAGGCAGCGGTTCGGCGCTTGTCATCTTCGAGGTCGGGGAGCGACTTGGTGCCGAGCAGCTTGAGTACGAGCTTGCCGAGACGAGCGGTGGCTTTGAGGTTCTTGTCGCCTGGTCGCTCGACGTAGGCGGGGGCGTCTGACTCGCCGAAGAACTGCTTGTCGATCACGTCGACGCTGCCGCCCGGAGCGCGGACGCCCAAGATTCGTACGTAGCTGGCGTTGATGTAGCAGTAGCCGCCAAACACGCCAAGGATGATCATGTCTTCGTCTGGCGGGAAGTCGCCGTCGGCAACAAGGCCGAGGCGCTGATACGAATCGCGCCACCCCCGCTCTGCCTCTCCGCCGATGAGATCCCAGGTGAACGGCAGCACAACCTCGGGGAACACCTCGCCCACATTGCCGCGTGTGTACAGCGGCCACTTCTTCGAGAGCGGATTGTCGGTTGCCCAGATCATGTTTGCTTCACCCTTCGTGTCTTCGTCGAAATGTAGCCGTGGTCTTGTCGCAGGAGTAACCGACCGGTAACAGCCAACGGCGGTACTCTCGGGCCCCGTGGACGCCCTGTCGGATCGCCATCGCGAACTGTTATTGGCCCACGCCCCAATACTGCGTTTTGATGAGCGCGAGCTCTTTCACCCGGCTGCGGTCGACGAGTTCGTCACCGGCTGTGTGCTCGAGAGCGACGGCGAGATCGTCGGCGGCGAAGATGCGCCGGTCAACCTCGATGAGCTCGATCATCGGTGGCCCCCGGGTACCAATCTTCAGTTCGTGACCGATGCCGATCGCCGGGCTGCCGTTGGCGACGAGGCAAAGCGATTCGCTCGGCGGCTCTTTAGCCCCAGGCTCGGTCGCGTTGGGTTGTTCGGACGACTGCTCGACGCCCTGTTCCAGCTGAGCGTGTTGGTTCGCCAAACCACGCCGCAACGAACAACCACCGCCGCGGCGCTCAAGGCCAGCCGTCTTGGCATCCCCGAGCGCACCCCCGTTTGCTACGCCAGGGCACTGCGGGCCGGACCGTGGCTCGTGCTGCACTACAGCTACTTCTACGTGATGAACGATTGGCGCAGCGGCTACCGCGGGCTCAACGACCACGAGGCCGATTGGGAACAAGCCTGGGTGTTCTGCGACCCGGCTGATCTTCAGCCGATCTGGGTCGCAGCCTCCAGCCACGAACACTACGGCGGCGATCTTCGCCGGCACTGGGACGACGACGAACTCGTTCGCATCGGCGACCGACCGGTGTTGTATGCCGGGGCCGGATCCCACGCTCTCTACTTCGCTCCTGGCGACTACGTGACTCGCATTGAGGTGCCCGGGCTTCGTTGGGCGTTGCGGCTCCAGCGATGGTTCCAACGCCTTCTGCGGATTCGCGACCAGGCCACCGAGCAAGGCCTTGGCCCTGCGCTTGGTGTGCCCTTCGTCGACATTGCCGTTGGTACCGGCCGAGAGGTCGCCGAGTGGGACTTGCGGGTTATGTCGTCGGATTGGTGTTGGCTTGAGGACTTCCGCGGCTTGTGGGGGCTCGACACGCATGACCCACTGGGTGGAGAACGTGGCCCGTCCGGGCCGAAGTTTCAGCGCAACGGGGACGTGCGCGTCTCGTGGGCTGACCCCGTCGGGTTCGCAGGCCTACACGGCACACCGCCGCCAGACCACGAAGCACACGATGGTCACGAAGAACACGACGAACGGGCCAGGCTCGACAAGGCGCTTGACGATCTCGACGACCAAATCAAGCGTCGGACCAGACTGCTCCCGCTGGCCAATCGGGTGGCGAACAGCACCGAGATTCAGGAAGAGTCGAAACGGTTGAGCGAGCTGCTTCAGCAACGCAGCGACTTGCAGGACCTGCGCCGCCGGGCGTCAGACATCAACGAACCGTTCGACGTGCGCGCTCACCTCGTGCAGCCTGCCGTGCCGCTCGAGCCGCCAGCGGCAACCGGTTGGCTACTCGCGGCGTGGGCCGCCGCCAGCATTCCGATGATCCTGCTGTCGATCGCTGCGGTGTTGGTCTTCGAATCGCTGAGCGTCGCCGGTATCACGCTCGCTGTTGCCGCTGGCGTGTTGTTGCTCGAACAACTCGTGCGCCGTCGATACCAAGCTGCCTTCCGACTGCTCGTGATCTACGGCGCGGTGTTGGGGTTTGCCCTGTTCGTGGCCGGCTTCATTCTTGGGGGAGCGGTTCTGGTGGGCCGCTACGCGCTTGGCGCCGCTCTCACCGTTGCTGCACTGCTGCTCTTTGCGACCAATCTGAGCGAGCTAGGAACCGTCAGAAATGGCCGCCGCCGGATTTGAGCCGGTCGGCTACGTGAACGCCGCTCGCAGGCGTGCGGTCGCGTCGGTGAGCATCTGATCGTTCTTGGCGAAGCAGAACCGCACGAACGGCAACCCGTCTCGGCGGTCTTGGTAGAACACGGCGCTCGGCACGGCGACCACGCCGGCTCGTTCGGGAAGGGCGAGACAGAACTCGATGCCGTCGTCGTATCCCATCGAGCGAACGTCGACCGTGGCGAAGTAGGTGCCCTCGGGCACGAAGGTCTTAAAGCCGATGTCGACCAACTCGCCACAGAGCAGGTCGCGCTTTCTGAGCAGCTCGTCGCGGAAGTCGTTGAAGTAGTCGTCGCCCAGCCGCAGACCGACAGCTATTGCGGGCTGAAACGGCGCGCCGTTCACAAAGGTCAG
>CALLGK010000006.1 GCA_938009905.1 uncultured Acidimicrobiales bacterium
GAGGTTCCGCTTCCGGCTGATCCATCCGATTGGCGCGCTGCTCTTCGCCAACACGCCATCGACAGCAAGAACATGTTCCTTCGCCACCCGTGGGCCGTCATGTTGTGGGTCACGACCGTTCCTGGCGAGGCTCGGTTTGATCAGATGGAGTGGAAACTCCGAACGCTTGGCGGATCAGATCTCGACGAGGTTGCGGCTCATCACGCCTTCCACGCGATCATGACCCACGTGACGGGTTACTCGCTTCAGGCCACGTTGATGCTGCCAGACGAGGACGACGCGTTGGCCGTCAATCTGGCCGACACGCTCGATGCCGACCGCTACCCGCAGGTCATCGCTCACATTCAACAACACATCGACGGTGCCCACGGTCCATCGTTTGAGTTTGTGCTCGATCTCTTGCTCGACGGGATTGCGGCACTCGATGCCGCGGCCTCAGCATCGTCGCCATGACCGCAGCAGTCAGCACCCGTCTCGCCACGCCAGCAGACGCGGCGCACGTCGCCCGTCTGCTTCAGGATTTCAACACCGAATACGAGGTCGACTCTCCGGGTGTCGACGTGCTGGCTCCCCGCCTCGCCACATTGCTGGCCACCGATCACACCGTGGCGATCGTCGCCGATCTGCCCGATCGCCCCTTCGTCGGCGTCGGCCTTGTCACCTTGCGCACCAACGTTTGGTATTCCGGTCTCGTCGCCCTGCTCGACGAGCTCTACGTGGTTCCCGAGCTTAGGAGTCACGGCGCAGGTGCAGCCATGCTCAGCGAACTGAGCACTCTGGCCAACGAACGTGGCGTCGAACTCATCGAGATCAACGTCGACGAGGGTGACACCGACACCATGCGCTTCTATGAGCGTCACGGATATGTGGCCGCCGAACCAGACACGGGTGAACGCGCGCTCTATTACTGGAAGGAACCATGACCGCCGTCGCCCTACCCCCCGCCTACTTCCGAGTTGTTGGCGCGTCTGCGCTGTCGAATCTTGCCGACGGCATTCGACTCGCCGCCTTTCCGCTGCTTGCCGCCAGCCTTACCCGGTCGGCCACGATGGTCGCCCTCGTCTTCGCTGCTGGCCAGGCGCCGGGAGTCTTGCTCGGACTCTGGGCTGGAGCGGTGGCTGATCGGACTGACCGGCGTGCCCTCATCCAACGGGTCGCCGCTGTTCGCACCATTCTTCTTCTTGCGCTCGCCGCCCTCGTCTTTGCCAACCTCACTCCCCTGTGGCTGTTGCTTGCGGCCTCATTCACGTTGGGAGTCGCCGAAGTCATGGCCGACACGACAACGGGAACCCTCGTGCCCGCGCTGGTGCCCTCCGAACACTTCGAGCGGGCGAACAGTCGAATCATCGCAGCCGAGATCACGGGCAATGAGCTGGCCGGGCCTGCCCTCGGTGGGTTGCTGTTTGCGGTTGGAGCGTCGCTGCCGTTCTTCACCAATGCGACCCTGCTGGCTGCTGCGTTCCTGTTGCTCGCCGGACTGCCCGTCCTCGAACAAGCGTTGGCCGATGAGGAACCAGAGTTCGCCGCGGCCGGAATTGGTGAACCTGCCACGAGATTTGCCGGTGCCCAGTTCATTCGCTTGGTGCCAATGCTCCGCACCATCACGTGGTCGAGCACCGTCTTGGCCGCCGTTGATGCTGCCTGGTTCGCCCTGCTCGTGCTCTTTGCTACCAACGATCTCGGGTTGGGAGCTGGCGGGTTTGGCCTCCTCCTCGCGGTGGGAGCCGTTGGTGGACTCGGGGGTGCGGCTCTTGCTGATCGCATCGCAGCGGCCAATCCGTCGGGCGACGCAGGTGGCCGTTCAATCCTGCCAAGCGTTGCTGGCGTTGTCTTTGCCACGAATGCGGTGTCGTTGATCGCGCTCGGTCTGGCACCGTCGTTGGCCACCACGATCATCGCCCTCGTGGTGACAAGCGCCGGCTTTGCCCTGTGGAACGTGGTGATGGTGTCTGCTCGCCAGCGGGCCACGCCCATCGAGATGCTCGGGCGAGTCGGCGGCACCTATCGAACCATCGTGATCTCGGCCGGACTGGTCGGAGCGCTCGTTGGCGGCGTCATCGCCGATGCCGCTTCGCTACCAATCGCTCTTGCGGCGTACGGCGGCCTCGTTGCCGTCCTCTCCCCCGTCGCAGCCTGGCAGTTCAGGAAGTCACTGAGCCGATAGCGTCACCACGTGACCCGGACTGTTGTTCCCCCACAACAGACGCCGGCTCCCGCCAGTCGTTCGGCTGACCGGTGGCCGTTTGACCCTTCTAAGACCCGCTTCTACTACGGCTGGGTCGTTGTTGTTGTTGGCAGCATTGGGGTGCTCGCGTCGATCCCGGGCCAGACCGCGGGCGTCTCCGTCTTCACTGACGACCTCATCGCCGCCACCGGCCTTTCGAGGGTGCAGCTGTCGATCGCCTACTTCATCGGCACCGGCACGAGCGGCTTTCTGCTTCCTCGTGCCGGCCGAGCCATCGATCGCTTCGGGGCCCGCGAGGTTGCCGGAGGGGCCATCATCGGCCTGGCACTCACGCTCGTTGGCCTCAGCTTCGTTGGAGCCATGTCGGTTGGGGTTGGCCTGGCCGTCATGAGCCTTGCGTTCGGCTGCCTGCGGTTCACCGGGCAGGGCCTGCTCACCCTCACGTCTCGAACCATGATCTCGCAGTGGTTCGAACGTCGTCGGGGTTCGGTCACCGCAGCATCAAATGCCGTCATGAGCTTTGCGTTCTCGCTCACGCCGACGTTGCTGCTGGCACTCATCGCTATCGACGGCTTTCGCACGGCATGGCGCATTCTTGCCGTCGGCGTCGTGGCGGTGATGGGCACGATCATCATGGTCTTCTACCGGAATAGCCCGGAGACCTCTGGGCTGATCATCGACGGCGGTCTCGCTGATATCGATCCGGACGCTGGCCCGGCCGTGATCGGCACGGACGCCGACAAGACCCGCGACCAAGCTGTGCGCGACCTTCGCTTCTGGGCGGTCACCATTCCCGTCGTGGCGATGTCGTCAACCTCCACTGCGCTGACGTTTCACATCATCGACTTTGGCCTCGAACTTGGCATCGACAAGGAACGCATGGTGCAGATCTTTGTGCCGATCGCCTTCGTGTCTGTCCCAATCACCTTGCTCGGCGGGTGGATCGTCGACCGCACGACTCCCCTGTTTGTGGCCCTCACCATGTCGGCGGCGCAGGTCGTGATGTTCTTCACCGTTGCCAACCTTGATCAGCCGATCTACGCCGTGCTGGCAGTGACAAGTTGGGGCGTTGCTGCTGGTTGCTATGCACCGCTCACGTCAGCTGCCATGCCTCGTTTCTTCGGACGCCGCCATCTCGGCGCCATCGCCGGGCTGCAGATGAGCGCCATGGTGATCGGCAGTGCAGTCGGCCCTGCGTTCTTTGCCCTCACCGAGAGCATCACCGGCAGCTATCGCCCGGCGCTGTGGATCAGCCTGCTCATCCCGGCAACCGGCCTGATTGTTGCAAGCATGGCCCGTCGCGCTGACGTGCCTGCCGCCTAGCCAGCAACCTCATCGCCAGCAGCTCTATCGATGGCTGTCGACGTCACTTGGGTGAGTGCGGCCACCAGCAAGACGCCGCCTGCAATCAACGAGAGCTGGAACGGGTCGACGAACCAGCCGCTCGCTCCCTGACCCTCAACGCTTGCACCGATGAGGTAGCCGGCCACGAGAAAGCCGACTTGCATCGAGGTCGAC
>CALLGK010000007.1 GCA_938009905.1 uncultured Acidimicrobiales bacterium
CTCCGCTTGGCTTCGGCCAGCGTTTCAAGTTCGTCACTGGTGAGCGGGACGCCGTCGAGCAGGAACTCCCAGTTGACGTTGAGCAGTGAGTCGAGATCGTTGATGGTTGGCAGGGCATCGCCCGGTGCCGATGCGCTGGCGACAAGCTTGCGCTCGATGACGGGTGCCATGACGTCTTGGGGCCAACGCACTTCGATTGAGGCGTCGTGCAGATCGTCGAGGGCGTCGAGCAGCTCAGGAAGCTCGTCGCCGGCAAACGAAATGGAACTTGGGGTGGCCTCGTCGAGCACGGTTCCCAGGCGAGGACAGATGGCTCCAGCCCGCTGGATGCCCGCGAGGAGATCTGCTTCAGCCTGATCGCCAAGCCGAGCCAACACTTCGGCCGGCGCTTGCCAGAGGTCGGTTGCGTCGACGATGAGCGATGGGTCTTCGTGGCTGCGGAGCTGAAAGTCGACTCGCCACACGTCGTCTTCGTTGAAGCCGAACGGTGGCGTGACGCGGAGCACGAGGTTGGCACCCGCCGCGTTTGCCACCAGCACATCACGGGCCCACGACTCGAGGTGAGGCACACGGATGGGGTTGACCTCGGCGAACACCGGGCTTTCGCTGACGAGCCGGGCTGCTGCGGTGCGCACGATCACGTCGGCGACGGCGTCGTAGCACTGGCGGACCAACACAAACGGATCGTTGACTCGGGCCTGGTCTGTGTTGGGAATTGCGGCAGCGGCGGCCTCGGCCGGCAGTGCTGCTGCGAGTTGTTCAAGCTGTCGCTTGTCGGCTGGGCCGAGGGCATCGACCCGCCACGTATCCCAACCGGCCGGGCTTACCGAAGGAAGTAGGCGACCTTGGCCGATCACGCCGAGGGCGCTGCGCACCACAACTGCCCACGCCCGGGTTGACGGACTCATGCCCTCGGTGAGCGGCAGTGTGGCCAAGATGTCGACCGCAGTGGCAAACGGGAGTCGGTCGACGCCGACGGTGGCACGGACGACTCCGGCCCCTCCGGCTGGCGCCGGAACGACGAGTTCGAGTTGGTCGTTTCGCTCTGGTCCGAGCCGATCAAGATCGAACAAGTCGGGGAGTTGGCCGGCTGCGGCCTTCACGTCGCCGTCTGTCCAGATGGCGAACCAGCTCGCCCTCGCCGGGTCGCCGGGAACGAAGCTGAGGTGACTCGATGCGATGAGTTCGGCCGTTGCCGCAACGTCGAGCGACGCTGCGCTCGAGCGACGTCGCTGCTGTTCGACCGTGACCACGATCACATCGTAGGGCCGCTCCCTGACAAACGAACGCACGTTCGCCACTTGTGCCTGCAACGAGCCAATTGGTGTGTTGAGACGGTCGAATCTGGCCTTTTCGGCACACCAATCCAACCGACCTCTCGCAATGGTGTCTTGAGAGGGTCGTAGCTGGCCTTCTCAGCACACCAATCCGGGAGGGGCGGTACCTTCGTGCGATGGAGCGGACTCGTGCAGCAACCCTCGTGGTGGTAGATGCTGAAGGTGCAGCGCTGGGCGCTGTTGGTCCGCTCACGATCGCACTGCCGTGGTGGCAGGAGGCGGGGCCACTTGGTGACGCACTGCCCGGGGTGACCGTGTTGCGACTGCTATCGGCGACGCCCGATGTCGACGAGCCAATGGGTGGCGAGGTCACCTACGTCGTTGAGGCCACACAGGAGGCGATCGCCTCGTTCGGTTCGGGTTCTATGCCGGTTCTCGAGCCGTGGGCCGGAGCGCTTGACGAACACGAGCTTCGTCACCCGTGGGCCAAGCCGGGTGGTCCCGCTGCCGATCTGGACTGGGTTTCGTCTGTCGTGCCCGTGACCGGTGCACCCCGTCAGCACCGCACCTGGAACCTGTCGGCTGTGTGGTCAATTCCGACCGCCGATGGGACGGTGTGGCTGAAGTGTTTGCCGCCTTTCTTCCGGCACGAGATCGCCGTGCTCGAGCACTTGCACGACCTGCCCGTCCCGCGATTGATCGCCGCGGATAGGCGCCGCTGCCTGATGGCAGAGTTGCCAGGCGAAGACGGCTACGAGGCGAACGAGACAGAGCAGGTCGCGATGGTTGAGACGCTCGTTGATGTGCAGTTGCGCTCTGCTGAGCGAATTGATGCGCTCCTCGATGCGGGCGTACCCGACTTGCGTGCGCCTCACCTCATCAACGAGTTGACGGAGCTCGTTGATCGAGTTGCACCGTCTCGCCCACTGCTAGGGCAACTGATCGAAGAGCTGCCGGAGCGCCTTGCAACCGCTGAACAGTGCGGGGTTCCGGATGCGCTCGTGCATGGTGACCCGCACGGAGGAAACTGCCGGCGGGGGGTCAATCCGCCCGTGTGGTTCGATTGGGGTGACAGCTTCATTGGCAACCCACTGCTTGATATCGCGTCGCTTCACCGGATGAGCCCGCCCGCCGTTGAGTACTGGATCGCTCGGTGGCGAGAGGTGTGCCCGGGTGCTGATCCTGAGGCCGCATGGCGGGTTCTCGAGCCGATCGCCGCGCTACGGATGGCCTGGGTCTACCAACGATTCCTCGACAACATCGAGCCATCGGAGCACGTGTATCACCGCGACGACGTTCCCGAGGCTCTTGCGCAGGTTGAATCGCTGATGGCGACGGCGTCGTAACTCGGCTGCGGCGTCACCACACCTAGCTATGTGCGTGGCTAGACGAGCGCGTCGACTGCCTTTGCGAACGCTCGGTCGAGATCGGTCACCGTGTTTCCGGCGTCGTGCGTTGTCAGCACGATCGTGACGTTGCCGTACACGTTGCTCCACTCGGGATGGTGGTTCAGCTCTTCGGCGATGAACGCCACCCGTGTCATGAACGCGAACGCTTCACGAAAGTTTGCGAACGAGAAGTGGCGCTCAAGACGACCATCGGTTTCGGTCCAGCTCATGGCTCCACTCTTCTGCTTGTCCGTTGGAACGGCAACGCGCGCCTCGCGAGCTCGGCCGGCTCGCTAGCTGTGCGCGTTGGCTCGTTCGAAGATGAGGGTTTCTTTGGTCACCATCTTCTTGCGCACCATTCCCTGTTCGACTTCGTCGATCTGTCGGGTGCCAGCCACGCCCGGCATGACGGCGTTGGCGGTAGCCATGCCAACCTCGAACGGGTCGACCTGGTTGGTCAGATAGAAGGAGGTCGTCTCGCTCGATGTGAGCGTGAGACAGAGGGCGCCTTCGGACGACTCAATCTTTTGAATGTCGCTATGGGCGTACTTCTTGAGCGTCTTGACGAGTCCTTTGGAAAAGCCCTCTTCCATCATGACGATGAGTTTCTGCTCGTTGTGGGCTTCTTGGATGACCTTCAGCAGACCGCCCTGCACCTCGTTCAGGTAGATGTGTTCTTCGGAGCCAACGATGGCGAGGTAGTACGGAATGCTTGCCTTGCCCTGCTTGCGACGCTCGAGAAACCAGGAGTGCAACGTGCTTGGGACAGGTTGGAGCTCATCGAGTTGGCGCCGCTTCTTGGTTCGCTCGGGGGTGCCGATGACCAAGACAACAGACAGCAACGTGAGTGCACAGGCAATGGGAAAGATGATCTTCCAGTCGCCCTGAGTCTCGAGCGTGTCGTCGCGCATCGCGCTGTAGCCGATGAGCGCGAACAGAAAGGCGAAGATGCCGGGGAAGCCGACAAGGAAGCGGCGACGACGGCGGCTGGCCATGTAGAGCATGAACTGTCTCCTGAATGCGACCCCTTGCCTCATCCATTGTGACGGGCCGATCGGCCCATCGCCATAAGCAATGGTCAAACCCTGGCTGAGTCGGTCGGCTTGCGTAGGTCAGCTTTTGAGACCGGATGCCTTAGGGGCGAGCGGCAGCGTGCCGCGCACGATGGTGCCGACGCCCACTTCGCTGCGAACCTCGACGTGGCCACCCACGGCGGTCATGCGGTCGGCGATGTTCGTAAGGCCATGTCCTGGTTCGACGAGGTCGGGTGAAAACCCGCGGCCGTTGTCCCGAATCTCAAAGACGATGTCGCCCTGATCTGACGCTCCGTATTCCAGTTCGATCGTCACATCGCTGCCCGCGTGCTTCGCCGAATTTTGAAGCGCTTCGAGTGCGGAAAAGTAACCGGCCGCCTCTTTGTCGGGCGAGAGGCGCGGAGTCGTCGTGATCGCTGTCCGCACCGGGAGAGCCTGACTATCTGACAATGCCTGTAGCGCTGGGCCGAGACCGTGCTCGGTCAGTACTGGCGGATACACGCCCCGCACCAGCGATCGCAATTCAGTCTGCGCATGGCGAACTTCATCGCGAACTCGAGCGAGCGTCATTGCGGCTCCTTCTGGGTCAGACGCCAGTTGTTCGCGAGCCGCGCTCAGCTGGAGCGTCACGCCAACAAGCCGCTGTTGCGCACCGTCGTGGAGGTCGCGCTCGATCTTGCGTCGAGCTTCGTCCGTCGCCGCAACAACGCGAGTCCGTGATGCTTTCAGCTCGGCATTGACGAGGCGAGTATCAGTCAACATGGATTGCAGCTCGTTGGTATTTGCTTGGGCGGCAACAACGAGTACAAGGGCGACCATCGGCATGCCAACGATCAGCGTTGCTTGGATCGCCCGCTCGGGTATCGCCTCGTTGAAGCCCGTGATGTCTTGGAGCACACCGAGTGCGGCAATCAACGTCGCAGCACAGACCGCCACAAGTGCGACTCGACGCGACAATCGCGGACTGGTGAACAGTCCTGCTGCCGCGGCCGGGACGAACGCGGCGCCAGCACAGATCGGCCACGCAACCGGCGCTAGCAATGCACACGTGACGCTCACAATCCAGTTGGTGATCGCCACGATCCAGAACGCTGTCGACAATGAACCGCGGCCGAGCGGTATGAGAGCAGAGCCGATGACGATGCCGGCGGTTAGAGCTGCAACGGCAACCGCCGCCGCCCAGCCGCTGCCCGCAATGATCGCCACTGTCATCACAGCGGCTGCAGCAGCAAAACAGGCGATGGTGTCGAAGATGATGAAGCGTCGAAGTAGCTCGAGTCGGCGGTCGAGGAGGCTCTCAGTCTGGGACTCGTCGACGACGATGACGGTTGACGTTGTCATGACAAGTCCTTGACGCCGGCGAGGTAGAGCAGCACCGCCTTCACCCGTCGGTTGACCTGGCCGTCGCTGGCGAGCCCCAACTTGGCAAAGATCGCGCTCGAGTGCTTTTCAACTGCGTGGTCAGAGATCCCAAGTGTGGTCGCAACGCCAGCGTTCGTTCGGCCGTGGGCGATCTCGGCCAGCACGTCGAGCTCGCGGGGCGTGAGGTTTGCGATCGGGCTGCCTGACACCCGTGAGCGAGCACTGATGAGGACATCGATCACGTCTTGGTCGATAAACGAGCCACCGGTCCGGACGGCCTCGATGGCACGCAACAGGTAGTCAAGGTCATCCACACGATCCTTGAGGGCGTACCCCCGACCGCGAGATCCTTGATCAAGAACGGCGAGCGCATAGGCCGGTTCAAGGAACTGCGAGACAACGAGCACGCCAAGGTCTGGGTGCGAAGTCCGTAGCGAGACAGCGGCTTGCACCCCCTCGTCTGTGTGGGTTGGCGGCATGCGAATGTCGGTCATCACGAGGTCGGGGTTCGTTGCGTCGACAGCTGCCAATAACTCGGGCAGATCGGTCGCAACGCCAACAACGTCGATTGAGGGCACGCCGCGCAGCAGGGCGAGAATTCCCTCTCGAACAAGCAAGTTGTCTTCGCCGAGCACGATGCGAACCTTCGTCACCGCGACACGCTAAATCGGATTCCCTCCGGGCGCACGGGGGCTGACAGGTAGGGGATTCCGTACCTCTCGCCCTCACCTGCGTACTCCGACCAACCGGATTCCTTTCGTGTGTGGGCGTCGTCAGGCTGATTCCTTCGTCTTCTGAGGGAATGAAACAACAATGAGTGCACGAAGAAGTAGTTCGTCCAACTTGTCGAGACCGACGCCACGTCGGGCGGCATGGCGCGTCTTCGCGGTTTGGTTGATCGGCGCTGTGGGTGTGGTGGGAACCGCAGTGCCGGCAACCGCTGTGACGGATGACGAAGAGTTCGAAATCACGAGCCAAACGAGTGGCCCGGTTGCGTTGACCCAGCCCACTGATGTCGTCAGAGATGATGCTGGCAACTTCTACGTCTCAGACTCCGGCAACGACCGCGTCGTACGAATCGCAGGTGAGGACGGTGCGATGGTTGTCGTTGCCGGCGGAGGAACGAATACAGGCTTAGCGACCGATCCGGCAACGGACATGGCGTTGTCGAATCCGACTGGTCTCGCGATTCACAACGGCGTTCTCTTCATTGCCGACACTGGCAACCATCGAATCATCAGGATGACCACTCAGGGAGTCCCGAAGGCCTCGGTTGTCGCCGGCGCGGTTGATGGCACCCCGGGCTCGACGAATTCAGCGACGAACTTGTTGGCCCGCTTCAACGATCCACGCGGCTTGGCGGTGAACGAGGCGGGCGACTTGTTTGTCGCTGACAGAGGCAACCACAGAATTCGGGAAGTCTCGGTTGATGGCGGCGTGACGACGTTCGTCGGATCGAATCAGGGGTTCAACGGTGAAGTGAGTCCACCGGCGCAGGCGCTGCTGTCTTCTCCGAACGATGTGATCGTCGATACCGAAGGAGGAGTCATTATCTCCGACAGAGGCAACCGGCGAGTTCGTCGAGTGAATGCGACGCAATCACGAATCGAGACGATTGCCGGCAACGGCGGCGTTGGTCCGTCGGGTGACGGTGCCATTGCCACTGACGCAGAGCTCCCGCGGCCACGCGGCCTAGCTCTTGACGCGGATGGCAACCTGTACATCGCGGATCCGATCGCTGACTCAGTCCGCCGCGTCGATGCTGAGACTGGCATCATCACAACCGTCGTTGGTGCCGGTACCGAGGACTTCACCGGCGACGGTGGACCAGCGAGAGATGCCGAGCTGCACAACCCTCGCGGGCTGACCTTTGATGGCCTGACGATGGTGCTTGTCGACAGTGACAACAACCGAGTCCGGTACATCGCAGACACCACTGACCCACGAGTCGAATTGTCTGTGCCGGCGACGGTGCCCCGGTTCGGAGCCGCGACGCCAGCGACGTTCACGTGCGTCGACCAAGGATTGGTGACGTGCGCTGCTGTCGCAGCAGGCGATGCGTACGCCAGCGGCGATGCGCTTCCGGCCGACCGGTTGGGATCGAAAGTCGTGACATTGACCGCAACGGATGCGGCGGGCAACCAGGCACAAGCGACCGGTGTCTACACGGTCGACTGGACCGTGTACGGCACGTATGCCGGAGCGACCGGCGTTGAAGGAATTGTCGTTCGCTACTACATCGCCACATTCGGCAGACTGCCAGACACCGAAGGCTTCAATTTCTGGGTGGGCCGTCTGAACACGGAGCCGGGTGATCCGTCGGTGCCGGCCTTCTTCACCGAGTCGCCAGAGTTCAACACTCTCTACGGAGCGGTTTCCGACGCCGTCTTTGTCGAGACGATCTATCGCAACGTCCTTGGGCGTGATCCCGATGTCACCGGTCGCGATTTCTGGGCTGGTGAGCTTTCGGCTGGTCGTCGGACTCGGGGCCAAGTGATGGAGTTCTTCGCTCAGTCGCCTGAGCACATGGTCATCACGGCGACGGGCTAACGCGCTCCCTGTCGCTCTTCGCACCACATGCTTGATCGAAAGAACCGCTGACGTAAGCCAGCGGTTCTTCCGTTCGATCGGATACGACGTCCAAGAGCTGAGCGTTCGTCAATGGATCTCTGTCGTGATCTTAAAGTTGCGTGATGGACGTGATGGTGTCACCTACTCGAACAGTGAGCGAGCGAGGGCCATCACATCCGTTGTAGGGGTCCATGGCCATTTGCCTGGACCGGAATCGGGTTTGGGTTTGGATGCTTGGACCGTTCCTTCGGCTATATCGGTCAGGCACGGACGAGGTGGCCGTTTCTCGGCCAGCCTCTCCGTCGCAGGCGATCGACCACATGGGGATTTCTTGGCTCCCTGCCGGAGATCCGATTCGCTCGAGCGCGGGCGTGAATTCGATGTGGGTTGGGCCGATGCCGATCTCGTCGATCTGGATTGACCAGCCTTCGATTGTCAAGACCTGGTCGACTTGAACGACCGTGAGGTCGTCCTCGAGAGGGAAGACGTAGGCCTCGATCACGTGTAGGGCACATGCTCCTTGGGAGTACAACAACCGGCCGTCCACGTATGCGAAAATCTCGAGCTCGTCGCCGTCGCGATGGCGGTGGTGTGCGAGCCCAACGTTGACCGGCTCCCAGCCTTCGGGAGTGAGGGCCGTGTCTGACTCGACGTGACCTACGTAGTAGGTGTCGGTAGTACACCCGAGGCTGGACTGCTCGGAGATCGCCATATCGACATTCAGTTCACGCTCCACCTTCGCCAAGTCTTGTTCGAACTCGTCGTACTGGGGGGCAGTATCCGCTGGTTGGCAAGCCGCAAGTACAAAGCAAAGAGCAGCAACAGGCACAAGAGAACGTCCGCGCATGCTTACTACATCGACTTGGCGAGGCGACCGCTTGATTAACGCAGGTGCGGTTCTCGACTCGTTAGCTGCTTGCGTTCACGATTGATGAAGCGATCAGTAGCGGACTTCACGTTTACCTGGTCAACGCTACTTTTCGCCTAGCACCCCCGGCAGGATTCGAACCTGCGCTCACGGCTCCGGAAGCCGATGGCGTTTGAGTGAGTTTTCCCTGGTCAGCGAGCTGGCAATCGACTGGAGTGGTGCTTGTACCCAGGGAGTACCCACGAACTTGAGCGGCAGACCCATCTCAGAAATTCGAATCTGGTCAGTGCAAGATCGGCGTTCGAACAAGCGCTACGCCCGTCCTTGGATCGTGCGTTGGGCCGTGGACGGGAAGTCGTTCCAGCGAGGCCATCGCACCAAGGTCGAGGCAGATCACTATCGGTCGTTGCTGCTGGTGGCGCAACGCGAGGGGCAGTCCTTCGATGAGGAGTCAGGGGAGCCGACGGCGTGGTCGATCACCGATTCCGACATGCCGCTTCACCACTGGGTGCGGAAGTGGCTAGCTGAAAGTTGGG
>CALLGK010000008.1 GCA_938009905.1 uncultured Acidimicrobiales bacterium
ACAGTGGGAGAGACCACTGACGGAAGGGAAAGACCTGTGACACTGAGGAAAGACTCGGAGGTAGTGGGCGCAAGCCCCAGTTGACCCGGCAATCCGGTTGCCTTTAAGGCCGGAATCTCGGGAATGGTCGTAGCACGGTCAGTGGATCCTTGACGGACGGGGGTTCGATTCCCCCCAGCTCCACAAACAAAACAAGCAACGACAGACGGCTCTCAGCTTGCGGTCGTGACGGGCTCAGCCCATTGCCCGGGCGACTCGCTCCGCTATGGAGCGGTTCAGTAGGCGGTTGAGGCGTGGCGTATGACGGCTGATCCCAAATCCGACCTTGACGTTGGCCGGGGTGACGACCATGGGCTTGTTCTTGGCGACGGCGGTCAGGGCAGTTCGAGCGAAAGACTCAGCTGAGATCGGCTTGAGGCCCAACGTCTCGAGGCACGCACGCGGTGTCAGCGCCCCCGCATCCGTTGGTGGCTGGTCGAGGATGGGTGTCTCAACCATGCCCGGGCACAACACCGTGACGCCGATGCCGTGCCGTGCTGCTTCGGGCCGAAGGGCTTGGCTCAGCCCAACAACCGCGTACTTCGACATCGAGTAGCTCGCCGTAAAGGGCGCCGCCATGATCCCTGCCGCCGACGCGGTGTTGACGATCTGTCCGGACCCCCTCGCGATCATGACTGGCAGTGCTGCTTCGATGCCATGGACCACGCCACGAATGTTGACGTCGATGACGTGGTCCCAGGCCTCAGAATCGATCTGATCGGTGGGCCCTCCAAGTGATGCCGGCGTTGCTGAAGAGCAGGTCGATCTGTCCGTGGGCTTCTCGGACTCCATCAACGACCTCCTGAAAGCCGACCCGATTCGTCACGTCCAAGTCGACGCCGACCACGGCGTGTTTGCCGTCGTCGCCAGGGGGAAGCTGTCGAGCTGCTTCGGATGCCCGTCCGTCGATGTCAGCGAGGGTGACGTGCGCCCCAACCGCTTGGAGCTGACGGCCGATCGCCAGACCGATCCCTGACGCGCCTCCAGTGACAAGTGCCGACTTGCCACGAAACGCTGACTCACGGTCGATCATTGCGATCCTTCCCAGTCAACACTGTGTTGATTATGGTAAACACTATGTCAGATGTGCAGGACAAGTCCCGCCTCGAGAGCCGTCGATCTCGGCGACGTGAGACGCCGAGCCGGGGAGACCAGCGCGAACAGGCGATTCTCGACGCGTCCCAACAACTCCTCGCAGAGAAGAGGTTCCGAGACCTCACGGCCTCGGCCGTCGCCTCAGCAGCTGGCATCTCCCGACCAGCGCTCTACTTCTATTTCGGCTCAATGGAGGAGCTACTCGTTGCGCTCGTCAAACGAGGACTTGCCGAAGTGATCGACGAACTTCAGTCGATCGAAATCCCACCGGAGGCAACTCCGCACGAGGTGTTGCGGGTCGGGCTTACTCACACGGCCGGCATCTGGCGATCTCACGGCGACCTTCTGAAAGCAGCCGCAGAGTACGAGCACACCATTCCGGCTGTCGGAGCTGAAGGTCAGGAACTCATCGGCCGCGGCGTGGATCTCTACCTGGCCCTCATGACGTGGGCTGCCGACCTCGCCGGCCGACCAGCCCCCAGCGACGAAGCGGCCCGACGCCACGCCGAGCTTTGCATGCGCATGGTCGGCGACTCCTTCCAGCATCTTCACGAGCGCGACCACGACGAGGCCGACGAGCGGCAACTGGTTGACGATCTGCTTGTTGTGATCTCGCGCGCCCTCAGACTCGATCAATGACAGAACGGACCGCTTCGCTCCTCATCAAAATCTCGCCGGTCGGAAACGCACAAAAGCCGACCAGCCGTAGACATTGTTCGCCCAGCTGCAACACAATCGGGTTGCTCGACGTCGTGGGGGATGATGGAGCAACTGCGTGTGAGCTCGGTGCGTCGTCACGGTGGCGACACGGTTGAGGCTCTCTTTCGCGCTGAGTACGTGGGAATGGTGCGGCTGGCGTACACGCTCGTCGGCAACACCGCTGAGGCAGAGGAACTGGTGCAGGACAGCTTCGCTGAGGTGCATCGGCATCTTGAAGACATACGTCGCCCTGGTGCCTATTTGCGACAAACGGTGGTCATGCGCTGCCGTTCATTGCTCCGTCGCCGGCGGGTCATGCAATCGCATCCCCCTGAGGTGCCCAATGATCTCCCTGGCCCGGCCGGAGAACTCTGGGACGTGCTCCTCAAGCTGACAGAAGACCAACGAATCGCCGTGGTGCTGCGTTATTACGGCGGATATCGAGCAGCCGAAGTCGCCGAGATGCTGGGCATTCCGGCAGCCACGGTTCGATCGCACGTCAAACGCGGGCTGGCCGCGCTCCGAGAGGAGCTGCAGCCATGAGTCACCTCACTAAACGGGTCGAACGTGACCTCAAGCAAATCGCCGATCGGGCGACTCCCTCTCCGCACGCAGACGCGTGGGATGCAATCCAAACGCGAATCGCAGAACAGGTCGACCAGCCCGATCGAGAGATCGTCATGTTGGACGCAGATCGACCTTCCAGACGATCACTTCGCGTCCTGGTCGGAACAGCGGCGGCCGCTCTACTGCTGGCAATCGGCGTCATCGCCCTCACTCGTTCCGATGAAGACTCTTCGTTGGACATCACTACCGGGCCGCCACCAGAGGCGCTCGACTTCGAGTTCCAGCCCATCCCCGTTGGGCGATATCGCGTCGAGACGCTCGGCGCTCCATTCGTCATTGACATTCCAGACCGCTGGGGCGTCGAGCTCAACGATCTTGGTTTCTTCGTCCTTAGTCCAAGTGGATTCTCGGGCCCATCGGGCCCGGCCATCGCGATGATGCGTCCGAGCAACCTTGCCGACCCCAGCCAGCCTGGGGCACCGAGTTCACAGCAGGCTGACGATTGGCCGCTCAACGACATCGATGGCTGGATCGACGCGCTCGTCCCCGGCGTGGTGGCAGGCGAGCCGGTCGACACGACTATCGGTGGTTTGGATGCGGTGCGGTTTGATGTGACGCTCTCTAGCGAGGTCGAGTGCGGCGACCAGTTCTTTGGGCACGAGGAGCCGCAATACCCCGGAAACGTTGGGTGTATTGGGCTGGCCACTAATCGCGACGTGAGGGGCCTCGACTTCTATCGGAACCAGAACTATCGGGTGTGGTGGATCGACGGAGGTGACGAGGCGCCGATCGTGGTCATCGCCAGCGACGGCGGCCGCGTGTCCGACAACTTCATTGACCAGGCCGAGGCCGTACTCGACACGATGATCTTCGAGTCGATCGGCCCCAACCCGATTCCGGGTGAAGGCAATCTGTGGGAGTTGGGCATCCCGGACGTGGTCCCTTCCGGGCCAGTCACCTTGCCGGTCGGCCCCGGCGTCACGTTCGACATGTCCGAGCCGCACTTCATCTTCCCCCAGAACGACTTCCACACCAGCGCGCTGGTTCACGTCGACAGCCAAATCGTTGGCCAGACGGACGTCTTCTTCCCAGACCAGACCTTCGACGGTCAGACGCTTGCAACGGTTGCCGATGTGGTCGGATCGCTCGAGCGTCAAACGGACCTCACGATCACACTTGTTGGAACACGCACGGTGAACGGCTTCGACGCCACTGAGATCGATATCGAACGCCGCCTCGTGTCGGGTGCCGGCGGATCGCCCGTCCTCGGGCGGGCCGACCAATCCGATCGCGGGTGGACTCCTCAGCGCAACGGAACGCTCTGGATCCTGGAGACTCCCGAAGGGTTGGTCGCAATAGCAACTGGCTGGTCCCAGCCCGCTGGCGAAGAGCCGGCTCGAGGGCTCGCCGTAGACATTCTCGACTCGATCGTGATCGGGAGTTGATGCCCGTGACATACCAAGTTTTCGAGCAGCTACGACCTCTCTGATGATGGTGAGACCGCGCTCTACCTATGCGAGCGGCGGACTCCAAGAACCACCGATGACGTCAACCAACCAATACGGAGGGAACACGAATGACGAGAACAATGCGAGCGAATGTGCGGGCCGCAGCGACCACAAAGAACACCACGCGAACAGGCAAATTGCGTTCGCGTCCTTCACAGGTCCGCAACGGCCTTGTGGCGATGGCCGCCCTCGCGGCACTTGTTGGATGCAGCGGCTCGGACGAACCCAGCGCCCAAGATCTCCTGGGCACCTGGGAGGCGTCGTTCGGCCCCACCTGGCAGATCAACGAGGAGCGGATTGCGGTACGCGGTGGTGCGGTCAGCTCAATCAGCTATGTCGCCACCGAATCGACGATCGAGTTCTCCGACACGTCAGGCTGCCCACCAGGAACGTATGAGTGGCAGATCGAAGAGGACGTCCTTGCTCTCACCGTTGTCGAAGACGATGGCTGTGCGGGTCGACGGGCCCGGTGGAACGGCGCAACCTTCGACCGCGCCGGCTAACAGCGCTAGCCGAAGGATCGCTCTCTAGTTGATGGCGGCGATGGTTGCGGCGTCGAGGCGGAAGACGCCGGTCGTGAGGCTCTCGTTGAAGAGATTGCTGGCTCCACCGAGGCTTGCGTCGTAGCGCACGTCGATATAGGCGTCCTCCATACAGCCTTCGCCAAGCTCGCTGTCCGTCGGAACCTCGAACGAGAGCACGTCGGTAAAGACGTCATCTGGCTGCACATGTGACGTGCCGCCAGTCAACATGCGGCCTGGTTCAAGCGTGCTGCCGTCTTCGTTTGCGTGACAGATGAACATGATTGCTGGGAACTTCACGGGCTCAGCTTCGTCGTGGCTGATCGTGATGTTGATGTGGAGTTCCTGTTCACCGGCGACATCAATCACTTGGGCGTCGGCCATGGAGATGGCCGTGGTGAACTGTGTGATCGCAGCGCCGTCGACCTCGCTGAACTTGATGTCGGTTCCCCAGACACCTTGTGATCGCGTGTCGCTATCGCCGCCACCGACATCGGCGGAGTCGCCACCACCACACGCGGTGAGGGCGAACGTAAAGGCAAGAAGGGGTGCGGCGAATTTGCGCATGAGTGAGCGGCTCCTGAGTTTGGGCGTTGTCAATCACGTACGACGTGGCGGATTGAGCCCCGGTTCAGAATCCGTCGGAGTTGAGCAAGATTCCCCGCTCTGTTCTCGTAGGAACTAGGCCAGGAGGGCAAGATCCCGACGGATGTAGCGGAGGTGAGCCCACTCCTCTTCGAGAATGACGAGCACGCAGTCACCGACCGTCAGGTGCCAGCCCTCGACACCCCAGGGGTTGTCGCGTTCCTCGGCCAGCAACTCCGGTGTGGCCTGAGCGAGGAACTCGGTCACCATTTGCTGCCGCTCTGCCCGCACTTCGAGAATGTCCTCGAACGGAGGCTCATCAGTCCGGAAAACCGACATGTCGAAGCCCATGTCCGATGCGCCGCTGAAGATCTGGCCGATCTCGTGGAACGGTTGCTCGATGCTCATGATCCCGCCACGCAGCCACGCATCGGTCACCAGCACGAGGTGGCGCAACGTCTGGGCGAGCGACCACTCATCGTCGACGTGCGCATCGATCATCTCCAGCGCCGTGTCTGTCACCGTCGTAGCCCACGCGGCCTGCGCTGCGACCCACGCCTCGCGCAGGCCTTCAGGCGTTTTTGCGTCTTGCAATTCGCGCCCAGGGAAATGACGGTTGAGCTCTGCCACCACCAGTGGCACCACGTCGACGCCGTTGACGAAGAGTTTGCCAAACAAGAGATCTGGCCCATCGATATCGAGTCCGTCGACGTCGACGCTGCGCATGGTGACCCCGCTGAGGTCACACGATCGCATCGTGGCTCCCTTGAAACTCGCCTTGAAGAACGCCGTGCCTTCGAAGTCCTGCGAACCGGAGTCAGTCGTCATGGTCACATTCTGCTTGGTCTGAGCGCACAGGTCTTGGCCGATCGACCAAAGCCACCAGCTTCTTTGGGGCCAAGAGGCAGAAGCTCTCGATCAGCAACTCACGCACCTCGTCCCAATCGGTATCGGCATCAAGCGCCATTCCGATGGCACTATGGCCCCAACCCAAGGCGAAGAACGGGTGACCGCCATTGCGCAGCATCTCCAACTCATCACCGCCTGAGCGAAACACCAACGCAACCACTGAGTCCTCGTCGGATCTCCTCACACCGAGCACGTGAGCGAACGTTCGCTTGCGGATCCTCCAGCGTGAGCCCGCCCATGCCCGCTCCTCGTAAGCCTCGGGGAACCCAAGACAGATCTTGCGAACCCGCTCTTCGATGCCGGCAGGTACGTCGTCGGTGTAGCGAGGCGTTCCGTCGGCCATGTCCCGAGACTAGATCCCCAGCAGCTATTCCCTCACCGGGATCGGGGCGAGGTATGCCTCATATGGCAAGTCGTAGGCCGCACCGCTGAACCCCAAGGTGAAGACGACAACCTGCTCGTCGACGAACACCTGGTAGGTCAACACCACATCTGGACCAGACCCTTCCGACGTCGCCGTTGTGTAGGGCCGCACCCCCGGGATCGGGCTCAGCGCCACGAACGTCTCGTCTGCAGGATCGAACACGAACAGTCGGACTGGCTTCAAGACGCTCGTTCGTTCGTCGCCGGAGTCCTCCCCCATCGTCTGACGCCACGTCGCCATCATGTCGGCGTCTGTCTCCAGACGACCCCGCACAATCAACCGACCATCGGGAAGCGGTATCCGCCCATCGTTGAATGGCTCGAAGCCGGGCAACGTCGAATCGTCGAACGGTGGGGCCGCCACGATGCCCGCCTGCGATGCGCCGCCGCCTGGGTCGGCAACTTGCGCACCAGCACCGTCCAAGAACTGGTTCTCGGCAGCGGTGGTTCGATGGCGAACGATGGGTTCGTCGACAAGTACTTCGAACGTACCGCAGCACGTATCACCGTCGACCAGCAGGACCGGTTCGGTAAGCGCTCCAAACGATGCGTCGGCGGGCCCGTCAGCGCCCTGAACGAGGGTGGCAACAACGAGTCCGCCGACGGCAACGGCGAGGACGAGCGCGAGGAGGCGTTTCAACGAGCCTCGACCGATCGTCGGTATCTCACAAACCCAGCGAACACGAGACGAACCTTGGCATATCCCCCGCTGCGAGCTCGGTCACCAGGGTCTTCACCCATCCGGTGCGCTCCTTGGCCGACGCCTCTCAAGGGTGCGAAGATACGGGGCATCGCGGTGCCACACTTCAAGCTCCGCACCCCGTAACGATCGGAACCGAATGACGACAAACCGTGACCTACTTGCTCGCTACGACGCGGTGCTGCCTTCATACGTTCGACCCCTGCACGCCGAACCGATTTCGATTGATCGAGGCGAAGGCTCGTATGTGTGGGACGTCGAAGGCAATCGATATCTCGACTGGTTCGGTGGCGTGCTCACCACCATGATCGGACACTCGATTCCCGAGGTCGTTGAAGCCGTGCAAGATCAAGCGGCCAAGGTGATGCACACCTCGACGCTCTATCTCTCCGAGCCAATGATCCGGTTCGCCGAAGAGGTGGCGGCTGTTTCTGGCATTCCAGACGCTCGGGTCTTCTTCACCGCATCGGGCACCGAGGCTAACGAGACCGCCATCATGACTGCCTGCGCCTACCGCGGTTCAAACGAAGTGCTCGCCATGCGCAACAGCTACCACGGCCGCTCGTATGCAGCACAAGCAATCACGGCGCAACGTTCGTGGTCAGTCGCATCAATGTCGGGACTCAACGTCAACTTCGTTCATGGCGGCTACCGGCTGCGATCGCCGTTCCGCGATCTTGACGACGATGCCTATACCGACGCATGTGTCGCCGACCTCGTGCAGGTGATCGACATGGCCACCGCTGGCGACATCGCTTGCCTCATCGCCGAGCCCATCCAAGGTGTCGGCGGCTTCGCCACTCCCCCGGACGGATTCTTCGGAGCCATGGGGAAAGAACTCTCGAACCACGATGTGCTGTTCATCTCCGACGAGGTGCAGACCGGATGGGGCCGAACCGGCGAACACTTCTGGGGCTATCAAGCCCACGGGATCGTGCCGGACATGTTGACGTTCGCCAAGGGCGTTGGCAACGGCATCACGCTGGCCGGTGTCGTCGGACGAGCCGAGATCATGAACTCGATCGAGGCCCTGTCGTTCTCGACCTTTGGCGGCAACCCGCTGTCGACCGCAGCCGGAAGCGCCACGCTCCGCTACGTCCAAGAACACAACCTGCAGCAAAACGCCAAGGTGATGGGCCAACGCATCGCCGATCGACTGGGCCCCGTGGTCGAGGCCACCGATTGGATCGCCGAGCTGCGAGGTCGCGGCCTCATGCAAGCCATTGAAATGGTGCAGCCCGGCAGCATCGAACCAGACGGGGCCATCACGGCTCGTTTGCTCGACGCCTGCAAAGACCGAGGCCTCCTCGTCGGCAAGGGCGGCCTCTATGGCAACGTGATCCGCCTTGCTCCCATGCTCGCCATCACCGAAGAAGAACTCGACGAAGGCATCGACGCACTCATCGCCGCCATCCAGGCCACGAGCTGAGGCCCCGACATGACGATTCTGATCAAGGGTGGCACGGTCATCTCAGCGGTCGGCGCCGACCTCGCTGAGGTACTGATCGAAGGCGAGACCATCGTTGCCCTCCTCAGCCCTGGGTCAGATTTGGCCGTCTCAGCCGAAGGCGGCGCCGAGCGAGTCATCGACGCCACCGATCGCTACGTGATCCCCGGCGGTGTCGACGTGCACACGCACATGTCGCTCGTCGTGGCGGGCACGGTCTCGGCCGACACGTTCGAAACCGGAACCCGGGCTGCCGCGTGGGGCGGCACCACCACCATCGTCGACTTCGCCACTCAAGAACGCGGCCAACAGGTACGAGACAGCTTCGAGGCTCGCGTCGACGAGGCCGCTGGCGAATGCGCCATCGACTACGGCCTCCACATGGTGCTGGGCGATGTTACAGACGATGCGTTAAAGCAGATGGATTCACTCGTCGACGAGGGCGTCAGCAGCTTCAAGCTGTTCATGGCCTACCCCGGCACCGTCTATTCAGACGACGGCCAGATCCTTCGAGCGATGCAGCAGGCCGCCGGCAATGGCGGCCTGATCATGATGCATGCCGAGAATGGCATCGCCATCGACGTGCTGGCCGAACAAGCTGCGGCTCGGGGCGACACCGACCCCGTCAACCACGGCTATGTGCGCCGAGCCGAACTTGAGAGCGAAGCAACGCATCGGGCCATTCAGCTTGCACGCGTCGGCGCTGCCCCGCTCTATATCGTGCACCTGTCGGCCACTGAGGCCCTCGAGCAAGTCACGATCGCTCGCGACAGAGGAGCCAACGTCTTCGCCGAGACCTGCCCGCAATACCTCTACTTCAACCTCGAAGACCACCTCGACCAAGACAACTTCGAGGGGGCGAAGTATGTGTGCTCCACACCGTTGCGGACCAAGCACGAGCACCACCAGGCCGATCTATGGACCGGGCTTCGCACCAACGATCTCAGCGTGGTGTCCACCGACCACTGCCCCTTCTGCATGAAGGAACAGAAAGAGATGGGCGTCAACGACTTCCGTTCGATCCCCAACGGCATCGGTGGCATCGAACACCGCATGGACATGATTTACCAGGGCGTGACCCAGGGCGAGATCTCACTGCCCCGCTGGGTCGAGCTCTGCTCAACCACACCAGCTCGGATGATGGGGCTCTACCCGAAGAAGGGTGTGCTCCAGCCCGGCTCCGATGCCGACATCGTGCTCTACAACCCCAATCACGAGTGGACGATCAGCGTGGAAAATCACCACATGAACCTCGACCATTCCGCATACGAGGGGATTACCGTGCCTGGAAAGGTCGAGACGGTCCTCTCGCGGGGTCGTGTGATCATCGAAAACGACACGTACAAGGGCACAAAGGGTCACGGCCAATTCCAGCGTCGTGGCCTCAGCAGCTATCTCATCTAGGGAGCAGCACCTCTCATGAAGACCATCAGCCACCTCATCGACGGACAGGTCGTTGCTGGCACGTCTGGCAACACGACCGAGGTCTACAACCCAGCCACGGGCCAGCAGACGGGCGTGCTCGATCTCGCCTCTGTCGAAGAAGTCGATGCGGCCGTGGCATCGGCCCAGGCCGCATTCGAGAGCTGGGGCAAAACCTCGCTCGCTACACGCACAAAGCTGATGTTTGCGTTCCGCAATCTGGTGACAGAGAACGCAACCGAACTGGCGGCGCTCCTCACTGCTGAACACGGCAAGGTGCTCTCCGATTCGGCCGGCGAGATCGCCAGGGCCATTGAAAACATCGAATATGCCTGCGGCATCGCCGAGCACCTCAAGGGCGACTACAACGAGGCCGCTTCCACCGGTGTCGATGTCTACAGCGTGCGTCAACCCCTCGGTGTTGTTGCCGGCATCACGCCATTCAACTTCCCGATGATGGTTCCGCTCTGGATGATCCCGAACGCCATCGCGTGCGGCAATACATTCGTGCTGAAGCCCTCAGAGCGTGACCCTTCTGCCCCGCTCTTCATGGCCGAGCTCTTCCAGCAGGCTGGCTTTCCCCCTGGCGTCCTCAACGTCGTGCAGGGCGACAAGCTGGCCGTCGATCGGCTGCTCGATCATCCAGACGTGAAGGCAGCAAGCTTCGTGGGGTCCACCCCCATCGCGAAGTACGTACAAGAGCGAGCCCAAGCTTCTGGCAAGCGCGTGCAGGCGCTGGGCGGTGCAAAGAACCACATGGTGGTGCTGCCCGACGCCGACATCGACATGGCCGCAGATGCCGCCGTGTCAGCGGCCTACGGATCCGCCGGTGAGCGCTGCATGGCCATCTCGGTTGTGGCCGCCGTTGGCCCGGTTGCCGATCCCCTGATCGACGCCATCAAGGTCCGCATGGAGAAGCTCACCATTGGCGACGGCACCAACCCTGAGTCCGAAATGGGGCCGCTCGTTACCAAGCAATCTCAAGAGCGAGTTGCCGGATACGTCGCAGGCGCCGTCGAGCAAGGTGCAGACGTGGTCGTCGATGGCCGCGACCAGAACTTCGACAACGACGGCTACTTCATTGGCGTCACCCTGATCGACAACGTCACCACCGACATGGACTGCTACAAGGACGAGATCTTCGGCCCCGTGCTGTCGGTCGTTCGGTGCGACACCTACCAAGAGGGCGTCGACCTCATCAAGAACAACCCGTGGGGCAACGGCGCCGCCATCTTCACTCAAAACGGTGCCGCCGCTCGGCAGTTCCAAGAAGACGCAGACGCAGGCATGGTTGGCATCAACGTCCCGGTTCCGGTGCCCGTTGGCTACCACTCATTCGGCGGCTGGAAAGACTCCCTCTTCGGAGACACCACCATGTATGGCCCAGAAGGCGTGCGCTTCTTCAGCAAGGCCAAGGTCATCACGAGCCGCTGGCCTGATCCGGCAAACAGCCGGGTCGACCTTGGATTCCCCACCAACCAGTAAGCGACAGCGAGCGAGTCGCCGCTAGCGAACGAGCGCGTCTTCAGGAACTGGTTGGTCGATTCGGGTAACGATCACGGCTGCGATCGCGGCCGCAAGACCGATCACGACCGAGAACTGAACTCGGGCCAGGTCCGTGTCGGTGAACCACAAGAGCCCAGAGGGCGCCAGTGCGCCGAACACCATCGCGATGATGGGGTACAGACTTTTTGACCACTCGGTGGTTTGCTTGGCCAGCAAACCGAGGTGGATGGCCGGCGTCGCCAGCAGCATCCAAACGATCGGGACGTATTCGAGGGCGGTATCGGCCTTGGTCAGGCCAAGCAGGGCAACCTGAACGGTCGCCACGAACGCCAACCCGAGCTGGCTGGCCACGATGGTCTTTGAGAACTCGAAGACGGAAAAGCAGTGGGCAGCCAGGCAGAGCAGTCCACCGATGCCAGCGATCACCAGCGCACGGGTATCGAGGGGGCCACCAACCGCTCCAAACTCGATGAGGGCGACGATCGTTGCGAGCGCGCCAAACCCAGCAGGGATCAATCTGTTCCTGAACTCGGGTTCGATCATGGACGGCATCCACCGGCTAGCTGGGGCGACTACCGGTGCCAATCGGCCGAAAAGAGTGCGATCTGAGCGTTGCCGTCCTCAGCTCGGCAACGCTCATTGCCGGTTACACGCTGAAGCAGCCCGCTTGGCGGGACAACCTGGGCGATTTTGCGCTGAATAGTCAGTCTTCGCAGGCGTGGCATTCGAGCTGAATCGTGGCGTGGCCGACACCAAGATCCCGCTCGAGAACGCTTGTGAGCGCACCGATTTGCTGCTGGGCATCATGAAGTGAGGGCTCGCCGGCTACCACGACGTGGGCGGTCACGCTCGTGCGTTGCTGGCCCAACGACCGCACGTGCACGTGGTGAACGTGCTCAACCCCAGGTTGTTCTGACAGGTGGGCGAGCACCGAATCGGCGTCAACATGACCGGGCGCTCTGTCGAGAAGCTCAGCAGTCGCGGTGCCAAGCAGTCTCCACGTGGAACGCACCACCATCAGACTGACGAGCAAGGAGGCCACCGGGTCGATCCATGTGGCCGTCGTGAAGTAGAGCAGGAGGCCGGCGGCCACCACGATGACCGAACCAGCAAGGTCGGTAAGAAGGTGGAGTCGAGCCGCCCGCATCGACAGGTGGTTGTGGCCGTGCTCGTGGCCATGGCCGAGCACCCAGACACTTCCGCCATTCACGGCAATCGCGATGAGGCCCATGGCAATCACTCCCCCACCATCGACCTCGACAGGATCGAGCAGGCGCCGTGTTGCCTCGTAGACGATCCAGACAACCGAACCAAGCAGAAGAAGCGACGACACAAACCCGCCAAGCGCATCGGCTTTGCCCCAACCAAACGACATCTCGCTCGACGCTGGCCTGCTGGCCAACACGGCGGCGACGAGGGCCGTGATCAGGCCGAGCGCATCAACGATCTGGTGGGCGGCATCGGCAAGCACGACGACCGAGCCGATAGCCAAACCGACCACCACTTGCACGACGGCAAAGGCAACGTTGACGCCAGCCGCGATGCCAAGCCGTCCACCAAACGACGGAAGGCCCTCACTGTGACCATGGTGGTCGTGGCTGTGCGCATGGTCGTGGCTGTGACCGGAACTGTTGCGGTGATCATGAGCGTGATCGTGGCCGTCAGAGCTCATAGCGCCGACTGTACAACACAACCGGCAAAATGGGAATGAATGAGAACACCTCAACGCTCATTCGGAACGCCGACCGACAGAAACGTCAGTCGAGGAAGCTGGCGTCGTCGGCCACCAAGTCGTCCCAGTGCGGCTGGAACTGGAACCAGCCCGCAAGGTTGTGACCCGTCTGCTCCATCGACTTCTGGGCGTACTCGTCTGGGATGATCTCGAGTTCGCCGGCAGCTTGAGCGATCAGCTGCACCTGGCAACAGCGCTCGAGTGCAATAAACCACCATGCGGCGGCATCGACGGAATCAGCCACGGTGATGAGCCCGTGATTCTTGTGGATCAGGGCCTTGCCATCACCGAGCGAGGCGGCGAGGCCCGCTCCATCCTCAGCACCCGTGACGACTGCGCCGCCGGCATCGGTGTGAAGGGCGACATCGCCATAGAACATGCAATGGTCTTGGCTGATCATCTCGAGCTTCTGACCGAGGGCCGCAAACGCCTTGCCGTAGACCGTGTGCGTGTGGAGTGCGGCAACCACGTCTGGCCTGGCTTCGTGGATGGCGTGGTGAATCGCGAAGGCGGCGGCATTGACGGGCTTGCGGCCGTGCACGACCGTTCCGGAAGGATCAACCAGGATGAGATCGCTCACCTTCATCTGCTTGAAACTCGTGCCAAACGGATTCACCCAGAAGTGGTCGGTGAGCTCTGGGTCTCGCGCCGTCATGTGACCGGCAACGCCTTCGGCAAAACCGAGGTGGCCGATGATTCGCAACGCCCCAGCGAGGCGCTCCTTGCGATGCTGCCGCTCGGCTTCCACCGAATCGAACGCCTGCGGCAGGTTGAACTCGAGGTCTTCCTGCTGAGGCTTGAAATCGGATTCGGCGAGAATGGCTTGGGCATCGTCGGTCGTCGTCATATCTCTAGTTTTACTTCGAGTAAGAGCCGGTGCGCACCTAGGCCACTCACTAGCCTCGTTGAGATGTCGACGGAGATCGAGGAACCGTTCGCTGCGGTGCCTCGCATTCCGGCTCGCCGCGGCACGCAATCACCGAGCCAGCCGTTCGTGGCCACACCGGAAGATGGTCTCCTCGAGCTCACGGGCCTCAACCTCGATGGCGACATCATCGATCTTGCCGGCGTCGAGCAACTCGACATTGAGGATTGCGACCTGCGTCGCGTGAGCTTTGAAAGCGTCGAGGGTCTCACCGAGATCCGCGTTGCGCAGTCAGTAATCGAACACACCGATCTCAGCCGGCTGCGGCTCCGCACGGTCCGCCAATCTCGACTGCTCGACGCCAAGCTCGTCGGTACCGATCTTTCAGACGGACTCGTGCAAGACACGGTGTTTCTGCGGTGCGTCTTACGCATCGCCAACCTTCGAATGGCAACGTTCAAACGAGTTGCGTTCACCGAGTGCCAGATGGTCGAAGTCGACGCCTATCGGGCGTCGCTTCAACACATCTCGTTCACCGAAAGCCATATCGCTCAGCTCAACGTTGATGCGGCGGAAGCAGAGCGGGTCGACCTGAGGGGAGCAACCGCGCTGGAACTCAGCGGAGCGAGCAGGCTCGACGGCTACCTCGTGTCGGAAGCCCAGCTGCCGGCACTCTCGTACCAGCTGGCAGCCATCGTGGGCCTGTCGATCGAGCGGTAACTCACCAATCAGAACTGGCGCCCGCTGCGACCCCCGGCTGCGGCAACGGGGGCGTTCACGTCTGCGTATGACACGATCTCAAACTCGATGTCGTCCGGATCGTCAAAGTAGAAGCGGCGGCCGGGCTCGTAGTCGCCATGCGTGTGCGGGGTCAGCCCCTCCGCAAGGACGAGTTGTTCAACGGCATCAAGGTCGTCGACAACAACGCCGACGTGGTTCAGCCGACCAATGCCGCCCCTTGCCGCCGAAGAGCCGGAGGAGTGCCTGCCCGTGGAGTACACGGCGAGATAGGAGTCGTGCGAACCAACGTGCACGGTGTGTCCACCGAGCATTGACGGGCCGCTCCAGCGGACGTGCCAGCCAAAGAGGCGGCACAGCCGCTCCGCTGTTTCGTGTGGGTTCGAGACGGTGATGTTGAGATGTTCAAGTGAAGCTGTCATACAAACCTGTATAGAATCTCAAGTAATGTTGAGGTCAAGAGATGAGATGTTGCCCATCGGCGCCGTCGCGGAACGAACGGGTCTCGCCGTGTCTGCCATTCGCTTCTACGAGGAGCAGGGGCTGGTCAGCTCGACTCGTGCCGAGTCCGGCCACCGGCGCTTTCACCGCTCCACAATCCGACGGCTCTCGTTCGTGCGGATCTGCCAGAAGCTGGGCTACAGCCTCGATGACATTCGAAGCCAGCTCGACTCACTCCCCGCCGCTCGCACACCGACCGAGTCAGACTGGGAACGCCTCGCCGAGCGCTTCACACACGACCTCGACGAACGAATCGCCGGGCTCACCGCACTGCGCGAACGGGTCGCCGGGTGCATCGGCTGTGGCTGTCTGTCGCTGTCGCACTGCAACATCTACAACGTCGACGATGTGGCGGCCGAGCACGGTGACGGGCCTCGCTATTTGCTGGGCAACCGGCCATCGGTCTGACCAGGTTCGAATCTGTCGGATTCTTCGCGATACTGACGTCATGAGCGATCCAGTTCCTCCTCGGTTCAGGAAGACGAAGTCAGGCAAGTGGGCAGCAATGGGCCCGGTTGAGACCCTCGAGAAGGCACTTGCGGCCGGTGGCATCGTCGAGGTGCAGAAGAAGTCCGGCGACTGGTCGAAGTTTCACATCGCTTCACTCGGCAAGCCGTTTGACGTCGACGGGGTGTCGATGTGTTACGGCTATGGCCCAGACGACGAAGAGGAAGGGGCCAAGCGCCTCGCTCGTGAAGCACGCTCATCGTCAAGCCAGTCCTCATCCGGCGGTGGAGGTGGCGGTCGAGGGGGCGCGCCGTATCAAGACGAACGACCTGCGAGCGATCAGCCCTTCGCTGGCCAGCAGCGTGGTGAACAACAGAGTGGTGGGCAACCAGAGCGCGACGAGAGCGAGCCGCTCCCGGTCTTCCAGGGCGACGACGAGTGGGTTGAAGAGTTCTAACCTGCACGACCCAGCAGCAGTGCTACAGCTTCGTTAGGTGCACAATCCGGATGCATCGATGTCGCGCCCACAGATCGCTGTCGCACTGGCCATGCCATGGGGCCGCGGAGCATTTCCGCATCATGGGCATTCCCGTCGGCGCTCTTCGAGCGAACATAAGACCGCGAGTAGCGTCTCGGTCCGTGACTGTCGCCCACTCACCGCTTCTTCGCTAGCCCATGGCCGTCGTCTTTGGCCTCACGGC
>CALLGK010000009.1 GCA_938009905.1 uncultured Acidimicrobiales bacterium
GCGTCACAAGCAGCCGCGAAGGCCGGGTTCTCAGACAGGAAGCCGTAACCGGGGTGCACTGAGTCACACCCGGCATCCACTGCTGCCTTCACGATCTGATCGATGTCGAGATAGCCGGCTACTGGATCGTTGGCCGGGGCCTCAAGCTTCACCCGCGCATCGGTGCGACGAGTGTGGAGGCTGTGTGCGTCGGCATCGACGTAGACGGCAACACTCTCGATCCCTCGAGCGGCTGCCGCATCGGCGATGCGAATGGCGATCTCGCCTCGATTCGCGATCATCACTCGACGGAGCCCGGTTGACGACGTTGCTGTCATGAAGCAGTCCTGCGTTCGGCCATGACAGAGGTTGCCGGTTCAGTTGTTCGAGCGCCAGTTGACGGGATGGTCGTGCCGCTACGGGCGCGCCGGTTGGCGGGGCCCGCTAGCCCTCAGAGCTCGGCGGGGCCGTGGTCGGCGGAGGCGCCGTTGTTGGGGGAGCGGTGGTGGCTGGAGGCGCCGTCGTTGCCGGCGGCGCTGTCGTTTCTCCTGCCACTGTGGTGCCAGGGGCTGCCGTCGTGTCGCTTCCAGGCACGGCTGTTGTTGGTGCCGTGGTGGGCCGTGTTGAGTTGCCAGCGCAGTCGAGACCCTCACCCGGTCGGTACACGGCAAACACCGAGTCTTCAATCGACGTGCCGTCTGAGAAGTCACGCTGGCGGACCGTGGTGTTGCGAGTGCAGGCGCCCTGGCTCCCCCAACGCACGGCGTCGTCGCAGCCTTCAGGACCCTGAACGAGGGTGCCGTCGGTCTTGACGCAGGAGACCTCGACGTTCTTGGTCGAATAGAGCGTGACCGAGATGGTGGTGTCTGTGTAGGTGGGCCAGACGAGGATGCCGTATGGCGTGTTGTTCTCGACGATGAAGTCGGGCTTCGGGAACGAGATGGTTGCCTCGCGGCCACGTGGGTAGCGGCTGAAGTACAGCGAGTGGCTCTGATACTCAATGAAGTCGAGCCCGCCAAAGAATGAAGCGTTGAACATAGTGGTGGTGAACTGGCTCACGCCGCCACCGACTTGCTGCTCAAGCACACCCTGAGCGATAGCGCCTGCAGGGAAGAAGCCGTTTTCTCTCGTGCGACGGCCGACGATCTCGTTGAGGTCGAAGCGTTCGCCGGGCTCAATGACGTAGCCCCGAACCATGTCGGCCATCAGCTGAATGTTCTTCACCCGGTTTTCGCAGCAGCTGTGCTTGGTGGTGAAGGTGGCGACTTCCTCGACGATGCCGAGGGCTTCGAGTTCGGCGACGCCTGCGTCGCTTTCGGCGATGCGTGGTGCGAGTTCGATGCTGCGGGAGGCGACGAGTTCAGGCTCAGCATCTTCCTCGTCGTCTTCAGCGTCTGGATCCTCCGTGGTGGATCCCTCCTCGTCCGTCTCGTCGTCTGACTCTTCGACGGGAACGGCAGGGGCGAGGAGACCCTCTTTGATTCGCTCTGCGGTGTCGTCGTCGCAGCACACGACCGATTCAGAGGCCGGGATGATGATGGGCTTGCCGTCTGACACGTCGAAGCGAGCCTGCTGATCGTCGGTGCCGAGCCCCGTGAAGAGCGGCTGAAGTTCGGCCACAGCAGCATCCTGATCGATCACCCAGGTGGGTGGCGACGTGGTGTCGTCGAGCAGCACCCAGGTGCGAACGGTGTCGGCATCGATCACGGCCTTCGACGCAAGCACCTTGAATTCGACGGGTTCTGATGTGGCTTCGTTGGCCTCGTCGGCAACGGCCATGAGCGCCGCGTCTTCGACGTCGGGGAAGAGCGGAACTGGCTCGAGGGCAACCTCGTAGGGCGGGCCGGATTCCATCACGCCCGGCATCTCGTCGTAGAGCGCCCCTGCGGCGAGACGAGCGCCGTCGGCGCCCGGCGTCACGATCAGCTCGCCAGACACCAATCCGATCTCGGGTTCGATTGGCTCAGCCAGGAGGGGCTCAATGAACTCGTCGGTAGCCGCTTCGGCCTGGTCTTCGTCGATGACGTAGGTGACGGGCACTTCAACAGTGCTGAAGAACGTGCCAACCCACCGGAACGGCTTGGTGAGTACGTTGCCGTCGCGGCGAGCGTCGAGTGCGGCGTCGGCGAGGGCATCAGCATCGACTCTGGCGCCGAGCGTGACAGGATCGGTCGTGAAGGATTGCGTGCCCACGTTGAGCGTTGCTGGTTCCTTCGACAACGCATCGGTGAGGTCGGCCGCCGCAGCTTCGATATCGGCCCGGTTGAGCCCGCCGAGCGGTGTTCCCCCCTCGGCTTCGACGTTGCGGATCACTCGGTCGCCTGAGACGGCGGTGTCGATGCCCCACGCAGCGACGAGCAGAAGCAGGGCAGCTAGGGGTATTCCTCCCGCGATGAGGGCGATTCGTCTCCGACGTGACACAGCGCTTGAGTCTGCCACCGAACTGGGTCGACGTGGCGTCACGCTTTTCGCTTCTTCACAGAGCTGTGACAAGATCCACACGTCTGCCCCTTGAAGAAGATGAGTCGAAGGAGAATTGATGAGCCGCTTGTGCGAAGACCGAGTTGCGATTGTGACGGGAGCCGGTCGGGGAATCGGGCGTGAACACGCCCTGATGCTGGCTGCTCACGGGGCCAAAGTGATCGTGAATGACCTCGGTGGAGCCCGCGACGGCACGGGCGATTCGAACCTGTCTCCGGCCGAAGAGGTCGTTGCCGAGATCAACGACTCGGGTGGCCAGGCCGCAGCTAACGCGGATGACGTTTCCGACTGGGAAGGGGCCCAGCGGATGATCAATCAAGCGATCGAGACCTTTGGCGGCCTCGACGTGGTCGTCAACAACGCCGGCATCTTGCGAGACCGCATGCTCGCCAACATGACCGAAGCCGAGTGGGACGCCGTGATCAAGGTGCACCTCAAGGGGACCTTCGCCCCATCACGCTGGGCCGCCGCCTACTGGCGAGAGCGGGCCAAAGCAGGCGAAACCAACGACGCTCGCATCATCAACACCACGTCGGTGTCTGGCATCTTCGGCAACCCCGGCCAGACCAACTACGGCGCAGCCAAGGCCGGCATTGCGTCGTTGACGGTGATCGCAGCCCAGGAGCTGCACCGCTATGGCGTCACCGTGAATGCCATTTCGCCCGGTGCCCTTACTCGTATGACCGAAGACTTGGGCATGGGGCAGATGGACGAAGAAGGCAAGGCGATGATGGATCCGCGCTGGGTCGCTCCGATTGCCACGTGGCTAGCGAGCACCGAGTCGGCTCCCGTAACAGGCCGCGTGTTCCTCTCGAGCGGTCGTGAGTTCGGGATCGCCAACACGTGGCACAAAGGTCCGTCGGTTGACGCACCTGCAGAGCCAACCGACGTTGGCGCACTCGTGCAGCAGATGATGGGCGAAGCGCAACCCAATTCGAATATGGCCGGTGACCCCGTTACCGGCCCCGGCTACCCAACGGAGTACTGAGCTACTTGTCTCCGCTGTCGCTCCGAGCGCTGTGTTGTCTGTCTTCGCTGTCGCTCCGAGCTACTCGCGATTGACTCTCAACGTCAGGGCGTGCGGCCGCTGGCCGCACGCTTGCAAGCAATCGGTTCACCACAAGCTCTTGATCAAAGCGAAACTCTTATGAAAGGTCAGTCGTATGCCAGTCAATCCTGATGCTGTTGGTTCAAAAGGTGAGGCTCGGGTTTGGTCCTGGGACTCACGCGACGCACTGCTCTACGCCCTCGGCGTGGGCTGTGGCGTCTCCGACCCTGTCGGCGGCGAGCTTGAGTTCACCACCGAAAACACCGCTGGTGTCGACCAGCAGGTGCTGCCAACCTTCTGCGTCCTCGCAGGGTTCAACGCCCGTGGCGGCTCAAGCGCCATGAAGAACGCTGGCAGTTACGACCCCCGCATGCTTGTGCATGGCGAGCAGGGCATCGTGTTGCACCGGCCGATCCCGGTCGAGGGCGAGATCTCCATGGTCGACGAGATCACCGGCATCTACGACAAGGGCAAGGGCGCAGTGATCGCCACTCGCTCGGAAGCCACGCTTACTGCCGACGACCAGCCGCTGTTCGACATGACGTCGTCGGTGTTCATCACTGGCGAAGGTGACTTTGGCGGCGATCGCGGACCGTCGGCCAAGGCCAACGTCGCTCCTGAACGTGACCCCGACCTGTCGGTGACCTATCAAACTCGAGACGATCAAGCGTTGCTGTACCGCCTCAGTGGCGACCGCAACCCGCTGCACTCCGACAAGCAGTTCTCAGACGTGGGTGGCTTCCCGAAGCCGATTCTGCACGGCCTGTGCACCTACGGCTTCACCGGTCGAGGCTTGCTCTCGGCCCTGTGCGACAACGATCCATCGCGGTTCAAGGCAATGGAAGGCCGCTTCTCGTCGCCGGTGCTTCCTGGCGAAGCGCTCACCATCAACATCTGGACCGGCGAGGGCGACGATGGCACGGCCATCTTCCAGACCGTCGGCGGTGACGGACGCGTTGTCCTCAACAACGGTGGCGTCACCTACAGCTGATCTCTCCCCGGATTGGTGTGCTGAGACGGTCGTAACTGGTCACCTCGGCCCACCAATCCGTGGGCGCGCCTGCATTGGTGTGTTGAGGCGGTCGCAAGTGGTCACCTCAGCCCACCAATCCGGGCGTCAGCGGTTGGTGGCCATCCAGGTTGTGGCGAAGTCGACCAGGCTGCGCATCGACATCAGCTTGCCGATGCCGGCGCCGACCGGACCTTCGATCTGCTCGCCCGTCTTGGCGAAGGCCTTGCCCAGGTCCTCAAAGTCGTCCTCGTTGATGTCGAGCACGTTCACTTCAGTCCACACTCGGGCGCCGTCAACCACTATCGGTGCGGCCTGGGTGATGTTGGTCTTTGTCGGCCAATCGGCTCGATGTTCGGCGAGATGGAGCGACGTGTTGTTGCCGTGGCCCACGCCCAAGAGCAGCACCTTGGCATCGAGGTCGTAGAGCCGGCCCAGCGGTGACTCGTCGCCGAGGCAGGCCGCAAACGTGTGATTGGCCGTGATGGCTTGTGCGTGAGCCCCATTGGCTGCCACGGACAGCTGTGGGTTGCCGCTTCGGAGCGTTCCTGGGTAGTGGCGGAAGCACTCGACGACCGCCCCCATCATTCTGGTTGGTGTCGTGGCTGGGTCGTAGGCCGGCATCTCGGCTCTGATGATCTCGAACCACTGTTCGGGAACGGGTGGGGCCTGCCATCGAGATGGCTCACTGAGGTGAGCCGACTGGCTCGGCATGGCCAGCGTCCCGCCTTCGCCGACAGCCTCAAGCAACGATTCGACCACCGCGTGGGCTCCACCGATGATCCAGCCGAGCGCCGAGAGCGACGTGTGCACCATCACCAGATCGCCTGCGTCGACACCAAGCGATCGCAGATCGGCGACGAGCGAACTCTGGGTAACCGGACGGTCTGTCGAGGCAATGGCCCCGGCCTCTGTCGACGACACGGGCGGCGCAGGAGGTTGCTGGTCGGTCACCCAACCATCCTTCCACCGATTGGTGTGCCGACGTGACCAGTTTCGACCGTCTCAGCACACCAATGGGGTCGGGGGTTGAGATTGGTGTGCTGACATGATCAGTTACGACCGTCTCAGCACACCAATCCGGGCGCACTCGGGGTTAGAAGAGCTTTTGTTGAGGGCGTTCGATGCCGCGGAGGACGTCGTAGTCGACTTCGAGGATGTCGATCTCGCGATCGGTGGCGAGCGTCTTGGCCTGCGGCTTGATCTCTTGGGCCACAAACATGCCTCGCACTGGTGCAAGGTCGGGCACCCGGTTGAGGAAGTCGAGATAGCGAGTGAGTTGCTCGACGCCGTCGATCTCGCCTCGGCGTTTGATCTCAATGGCCACGGTGCCGCCGTCGGCATCGCGGCACAGCAGATCTACCGGGCCGATCTCGGTCGGATACTCGCGGCGGATCAGCTTCATGCCTTCGGCAATGTGTTCGGTGTCGAGGGCCAGCAACTCCTGCAGGTGCGCCTCAACACCGTCTTTCTGCAGACCGGGGTCGAGGCCGAGCTCGTGGCTGTTGTCGCTGATCACGTCGTGCAGCGTGATCGTGAGCTCTTCGCCCTTGGGGCTCACCACGGTCCAGTGATCGCCGTGGTCGGTGAACACGTTTGGCGCGTTCATCCAGTTGAGCGGCTTGTAGGCCCCGCCGTCGGCGTGCACCGCGACGCAGCCGTCGGCCTTCACCATGAGCAGGCGAACCGCTCGGGGAAGGTGGGCCGTCAACCGACCGTCGTAATCAACCGTGCACTCCGCAATGACTAACCGCACGGGTGTTGTCTAGCGGATGCGCAGGCAAACGGTTGGGCATTCGGCCGGCTTTTGCCGATCGGTTGCTGCCTTAGTCGAGGAACTTGCCGGTGAGCCGCTTGTTGATGAGCTGTCGCCGCTCTTGCAGCTCGGCGTAGGTGAGCCGATCCATCTCGTTGGGATCAACACCAAACCCAGCCTTCACGCCATCGAGATCGAGCTTCCACTCTTCCTCGGCCACACCAAGCTGCTGAGCGATGGTCTGGCCGTGGTTTGTTGCAAAGTGCATGGCGATGTCGGTGACCACGGCGAACATGTCGAGTTGCGGAGCCAGCGACGCAATGGCGCCGTCGATGAAGATCAGGTTCTTCACGTACAGCATCAGCGGCTTCGGCATCCGAGCGCCGTAGGCGAGCAGCGCTTTGATGATGCGTTGAAGCTCGGCCACCATCTCTTCTGGCTCGAGCTTGGTCGGGTCGAGCGGGGGCCCGTCGAGTCCAAGATCTTTGATGACCGCATCGACGTCTGTGTCGAGCGGCAGGGCTCCGAGCTGACGAAGGGCATCAACCTGGCCCCGCACGTCGTTCATCGTGGCTGTCATCATCATCTTGAGGAAAGCCATGCGCTCGCCTTCGGTGAGACGACCCGTGATGCCGAAGTCGACGAGCGCCGTGCGGCCGTCTTCCATAACGAACAAGTTGCCGCCATGGAGGTCGCCGTGGAAGATGCCGTGCAAGAACGCACCTTCAAGGAAGCCGATCATGCCGGTCTTCACGACCGTCTCGGTGTCGATCCCAGCGGCGTTCATGCCAACGGCATCGTCGAAGTTGAAGCCCTCCATCTTCTGCATCACAAGCGTGCGGGTCGAGACGTACTCGGGATGAGGACGAGGCACAACAAAGTCACGCTGGTTCAGCTCGACGAACACCCGACCGAGGTCGAGCATGTTGTCGGCTTCGAGGCGGAAGTCGAGTTCTTCGATGATTGTCTCGGCGAAGAGTTCAACGAGAGCTGGCGGGTTGGCAAGGGCCGACACGGGGATTCGGCCGACAAGGAACGGAGCAAGCCAGGCGAGAACCTTCAGGTCTTTGCGGACGAGCTCGTCGATGCCAGGGCGCTGCACCTTGACGACCACTTCTTCGCCTGTACGCAGCACGGCGCGGTGCACCTGGGCGATCGATGCTGCAGCAAGGGGCGCAGGGTCGAAGCTCTGGAACACGGCGTGGAGGGGGCGACCGAGTTCGGCTTCGACAACCTCAACGACCTTGTCGTAGGGCACCGCGGGCACTTGGTCGCGACACTTCTTGCACTCGTCGACCAATTCCTTGGGGAAGACACCTTCACCGGCGGAGATGATCTGCGCCAGCTTGATGTAGGTGGGGCCGAGCTTCTCGGCGGCCAGACGAATGCGGCGGGAGATGCCGGCTCGCGAGGTGGATCGTCCGCGCTCCTTCACGGCCCAGATGGCAATGGCAATGCCGAGCACCCGCACAACGGTGACGGCTCGGCGCAGTGGGGGCAGAAACGGCGGCTTGGTGAGCGTTGGGAGCTGGCGGAGCTGCTCGGCGCGAAGCGCGTCAACACCCGTACGCCAGCCGAGCGTGTTGGTCTTCACGCTCCAGGGCTGGTCGTCGGTGAACGACCCAAGGTCAAGATCGTCAGCCGTTCCGGGGGATGGGGCGGCGCCGTCTGCGGAGGAATCAGCGAGGGTCACCCCACAAGTATCGAACACGACCCCCCGGTTTCCTCAGTCGGGCGGGTGTGACTCCTGTCAGAAGTTCGGCGGCCGCTTTTCGACGAAGGCGGCAACACCCTCGCGGTACTCGGGGGTTCCCATGAACTCCTGAAGAAGCTCCATCGACTGCACGACCGATTGGCCGACGTCACGGTGCTGATCGAGGTAAACCTGCTGCCGTGATGACCTAAGCGCCTGCGGCGACACTGTGGCCGCGAGGTTCTCGGCGTAGGCCAACGTCTCATCAAGCAGGTCGTCGGCCGGATGCACTTGATTGACGAGGCCAAGCGAAAGAGCTTCCTCGGCCAGCACGACCCGCGATGTCAACACAATGTCCATGCCCCGCCCAAGGCCGATCAGCCGGGGAATGATCCACGACAGCCCGTATTCGGGAGGCAGGCCAAGCTTGCCGTGGGCCGTGGTGAGCTTGGCCCCCTCGCTCGCGAAACGGAGATCGCAGAAGCACGCAAGGGCCAGTCCAATACCGGCGGCGGCACCGTTGACGGCAGCGATGATCGGCTTTGACAATCCGAAGTGGCTTGCGAACGGATGGTCGAACCGCTCATCGAACCCGTAGCCCGGTGTGGCCTCATCACCGCTCAGACCGCGGTCGTACTCGCCCTTGCTGGCGTGTCCTTCGAGCGCTTGGCTGTCGCCGCCCACGGAGAATCGCTGGCCGACGCCCGTCACCACGATCACGCGGCTCTCAGGATCGGCATCGGCCTCGGCGAGGCAGGTGCGATAGGCGCGCTCAAGCCGACCGGTCCAGGCGTTGGCCCGATGCGGTCGGTTGAGGAAGATGACGGCAGTCCGCCCTCGACGCTCCCAGAAGGCGGGGGCGTCTGGCGTCGACTCGTCGCTTAGGCGTTCAGAATCTCCAGGCAACGGTCGGCCCATTCCTTTCGGCAGATCAACAGATCTGGAAGGTAGGGGTCTTCGTTGTTGTAGACAAGCGGCGAGCCATCAAGACGTGAGCAGTGCAGCCCGGCGGCCAGTGCCACCGCAGTGGGTGCACAGTTGTCCCACTCGTACTGTCCGCCCGAGTGGGCGTAGATGTCGGCTTCGCCAAGCACGACGGCCATGGCCTTCGCACCAGCGGATCCCATCTCGAGATACTCAGCCTCGAGCTTCTCAGCGAGCGACACCGCAGCCGGGGGTCGGCGGGTGCGGCTGACGATGACTCGTGGTGGTCCGTCGTGGGCCGGCGGAAGCACCGGCGGGTTCGCACCGGTTGAGAGCGTGAGGTTCTGCGCCGGGAGGGCCACTGCGCCAACGGTTGGTTCACCGTTGATGGTGAGCGCAATGTGAACGGCCCAGTCGGTGCGTGGCGGCTCGGCGTACTCGCGTGTGCCGTCGAGCGGATCAATGATCCAGGCTCGCTCAACACCGAGGCGAGATTTGTCGTCTGCGGCCTCTTCGGAAAGCACCGAATCGTCTGGACGATTGGTTTCGAGCGCCTCGGCGATCAGTGCCTGCGCGGCGGCGTCGCCTGCGTCTTTCATCTCGGAGTGTTCGAGCTTGCCTTCGATGAGTTGAGCTCGAACGGCGAGCAGCGCTTCGCCGGTGCGAGTTGCGAGATCAGCGGCGAAGACGTGGTCGTCAGGAGTTGCAGACACAGGGGGTCTTTCTTTCAAAAAGGGGAACGGGAAGCTTGCTTGATGATCGCGGACACGGATGGGTCAGCGAGGGAGGGGCCCAAGGGAGGGGTGAGGTGGGGCTCAGCCCCGACGGCGAGGCGTCATCTCGGCTGGCGGGCCAAAGGGCTCGTCTGCCTCGACGTAGCACTCGTCGTGGAAGTGCTCGACTCGAACCCAGTTGCCGTCTTCGTACACGTTGCAGATGACTTGAAAGTCACGCTGCCGGGCGCGGAATTTCAGCACCTTCTCGCATACAGAGCACTCAGCCATGGATCCAGCCTCGATGAGCCGGGTGACAGCCCGGCTCTCGCGCTTGAGTTCAGTTGCCGCCTTGGGAGCCATGAGAAAAGCATCGGCAACCCAAACGTGACGGTTGAGCAAGAAATTCTGAGGCCTGCCGCCATGGGTGCCTTGCGTCTAGCCCAATCGCCCGTAGAACGTTTGCAGGGCTGACTCGCTCAGACCGACGCCAGGCTGATCGTTGTAGGCAAACACCACGAGCAGGCGGGTGACGTCGCCTTCCGTTGGGGTTACTCGGTGCATCGAGTTCCGACCCCGAAACAGCACAAGATCGCCCGGATCGAACGTAAGGGTCTGCACGGGTACGTTGCCGTCAAGAATTGCGTCGACGCGGTCAAACGCCATGTCGCCCGCCTCGGCGTCGCGTACATCGGCAACGTATTCGAACACACCGCCGCCCGTCGGTGCCCGCAGCAACATGGTGACGGCGAACGACGAATTGTCGAAGTGCCAGCCGAGCTCCTTGCCCTCAGAGGCAAAGTGCACGTTGATCGACGACAGGTTGTCGGCGTATGCATGGATCGCCTCGATGCCAAGCACACGACACAGAAACGTTCGGAACGCCGGGTCGTCGTAGACGTCGCGCAGTGGCGAGTCGACGGGGATCTGATCGTCAGCGATCAGCCCCTTGCTGCTGACGATCTGTCGGTTGAACGCATGATCGCCTGCCAAGCTCGGGTCGGGCGGAGTCAGGTAGACGTTGTGTGTGGAGTTGGCGTAGAAGGCGTCTGCCTCGCGGTCAGACGACTCTGCAACGATCCGCGAGATCGCCTCGTCGGTAAAGAAGTCGCGCAACACCAGCGCGCCATCAGCATCGAGCTTGGTGCGACAGCTTGCGGCGTACGACTCGTCACCCAGCGGATGCAGATGAGCGCTGACGTGAGCGTTCACAACTACCGAGCGAGTGGCTTGTAGGTCACCCGCTTCGGCCCGGCGTCTTCGCCGAGTTCACGCTCACGGAACTCTTCGTACTCGCTGAAGTTGCCCTCGAACCAGCGCACATATGAGTTGCCCTCGAACGACAGAATGTGGGTGGCGATGCGATCGAGAAACCAGCGGTCGTGGCTGATCACAACAGCGCAGCCAGGGAAGCGCTCGAGCGCATCTTCGAGCGCTCGAAGGGTGTCGACATCAAGGTCGTTCGTCGGTTCGTCGAGCAGCAACACGTTGCCACCCTTCTTCAGCATCTTGGCCAGGTGAACACGGTTACGCTCACCGCCCGAGAGCACGCCAACGTCTTTCTGCTGATCTGAGCCCTTGAAGTTGAACGAGGCAACGTAGGCCCGACCGTTCACCTCTTTGCCACCGAGGTTGATGACGTCGTGTCCGTCTGTGATCTCTTCGTAGACCGTGCGGTCAGCGTCGAGAACGGCTCGTGACTGATCGACATAGGCCAGGTCGACCGTTGAACCGACGGTGATGGCGCCGCTGTCTGGCTTCTCGTCGCCTTCACCCGTTGCCGCATCGATGAGCATCTTGAACAGCGTGGTCTTACCGGCGCCGTTGCCGCCGATCACCCCAACGATGCCGGCCTTGGGGAGTTTGAACGACAGGTCTTCGATGAGCAGCTTGTCATCGAAGCCTTTCGAGAGGCCATCGACCTCGATCACCTGATCGCCGAGGCGGGGGCCAGGTGGGATGTAGATCTGCACCTTCTCGTCCGCCGGGTTGTACGCCTCGGCATCGGCCTGGAGGGTCTCGTATGCGGTCAGGCGGGCCTTGCCCTTCGCCTGGCGCGCCTTGGTGCCCATGCGAACCCATTCGAGCTCACGTTCGAGCGTGCGGCGCTTTGCGTCTTGCGCCTTTTGCTCACGGTCCATGCGGTCTTGCTTCTGCTCGAGCCAGCTGGAGTAGTTGCCTTCGAAGGGAATGCCCTTGCCCCGGTCGAGTTCAAGAATCCACTTCGCCACGTTGTCGAGGAAGTACCGGTCGTGAGTGATCGCGACGACGGTGCCCGGATAGTCGTGCAGGTGATGTTCAAGCCACGCCACCGACTCGGCGTCGAGGTGGTTCGTCGGTTCGTCGAGCAACAAGAGATCGGGCTGGCTGATCAGCAAACGGCAGAGGGCCACTCGTCGTCGTTCACCACCGGAGAGGTGCTCGACGCTGCTTTCGGGCGCAGGCAAGCGGAGCGCATCCATCGCGATTTCGATCGTTCGCTGGAGGTCCCAGCCTTGAGCCGCCTCGATCTTGGCTTCGAGGTCGCCCTGCTCGGCGCCGAGTTTCTCGTAGTCGGCATCGGGGTCGGCCCACTTGGCCAGCACGGCCTCGTAGTCGCTCAACAGAGAAACGGTTTCGCCTGCACCGTCCATGACGTTGCCACGAACCGTCTTGTCGACGTTGAGCTCTGGTTCCTGCTCGAGGTGCCCGACGGTGAAGCCGGGTGTGAGCCGGGCATCGCCCGTGAAGCCGTCGTCGACGCCCGCCATGATGCGGAGCAGTGACGACTTACCGGCGCCGTTTCCACCAAGGACGCCGATCTTTGCCCCAGGAAAGAACGAGAGCGTGATGTTCTCGAGCACTTGACGGTCGGGCGGGTGGAAACGCCCGACTTTGTGCATGGTGTAGATGAACTGGGCCGACATGAGCGCTGAGGCTAACGCTGCGCGGGCCCTGCTGGGCGAACATGTGCGGACTGTTTCGGTCAACCACCCTTGGGTGGTCTGAGCTCAGGCCAGTCCGCACATGTCGTCAAGCACGTGTATCAGCGGCGTGTTGCCTTCTTCTTGGCGGCCTTCTTTGGCGCAGCCTTCTTGGTGGTCCGCTTCTTGGCGGCCTTCTTAGGTGCAGCCTTCTTCGTGGCCTTCTTGGTCACCTTCTTGGCGGCCTTCTTAGGTGCAGCCTTCTTGGTTGCCTTCTTCTTTGGTGCTGCCTTCTTGGCAGCCTTCTTCTTGGTAGCCACGTCGTGTGTGCTCCTTGTTTGGGGGTTCGCTTCGCCCGCATCGCTTTCGGCAGTTGAAGCAACTTGATGAGGTTGCGACTCAGGATCTTCCTGAATCTCACCGACGTCGATGAGTTCGACGTTGATGCCGCGTCGGTCTGAGTCGAGGGAAACGACTCGAACCGTGACGGTCTGGTTGTGGGAGACGACGTCTCGTGCCTTGGTAGGCGGTGGGTCTCCCATGGCCTTTGAGGGCAGGTAGCACTGCGCCCCGCCGGCTCGTACGTAGCACCCGTGTGATGCGAAGAGTTCGACGACACCCTCAACTGAATCGCCGATGGAGTTCGCGGTGACGAAGCTCAAGAAGGTGCGGGGTTCGTTGAGTTCGTTGTCGGACGCTGTTGGTCGTGCGTCTGTCTTCTTACGCGAAGACTTGTCTGCGGATTTGCGGCCGCGACCCCGTCCTCGGCCCTTTGCGGTTGTTGTTTCTGCGTCGTTGCCCTTTGACCCGCTCGATGGGGGAGGGGTCTTGGGAACCGGCATCGGTCCGGTTGCGACTTCGCTCTTTGATCGAGACTTTGACGAGGATCGCGACTGCGACTTGGTGCTGCGGCTCGAACGTTTGCGGCCGCCACCTGATCCGCCGCCTCGTGCCTCGCGTACCGCTCGGCGACTCGCCGGGCCACGCACAGGGACGCGGTCGACGAAGACCCAGCCGACATGTTCGATGGGCTTACCGCCGATCAACCGACCTTCGTCGAACAGCCAGGTGTGCTCGCCGTGAAACTCTTGGAACGAATCATTCGAGAGAACGGCAGCTTCTGCCTTATCTGCGACCTGAAGGATGAAGGCGTCTCCGCGGCCAACGACACCAGCCGGCGGCATGATGATCTCGCCTGCGTCGACCGCTTGTTCGAACTCGTTTTTCTCGGAGTCGTCGATGCGGTGAGCGAACGTCGCATCGACGATCACGGTGACGGATTCGAACGAACGCTCCGCGATGACGCCGCGGACTGCCTCGTCGAGTTGTTGCAAGCTCGGGAGGTTTCGGCCTTCGGTCGCGATGTTTGACCCGTCGATGACGAGGTGGCGCGCGCGTGAATTCATGAACTCACCAGTGAAGCAGCATCGTGAGGAACATCAGCGGATAGTTCGCGAGGGGCTTGACGTCTAGAGTCCTCGCTCGTGATCACCAGTGTTCTGTTCGACTTCGGCGGCGTAGTGTTGAGCTCTCCGTTCGATGCATTCAATGAGTTCGAAGAAGCCAACGGTTTGCCGCCCGACTTCATTCGAACCATCAACACCAACAACCCGGATGACAACGCCTGGGCAAAGTTCGAACGACGCGACGTCGACCCTGCCGAGTTTGACGAACTCTTCGCCCAAGAGTCAGAGGCCGCGGGCCATCGGATCGGCGGAGCGACGATCCTCGAACTGATTCACGGCAAGATCCGTCCCGAGATGGTTGAAGCCATCCGGCGAGTGAAGGCAGCTGGTCTGCGGACGGCGTGCCTCACCAACAACTTCCGCCCGTCGAGCGAGTCGCCACCCGAGATCCTCGAGGTGATGGCTCTGTTTGATGAGGTCGTGGAGTCGTCGAAGGTTGGCATCCGAAAGCCGGAGGTTCGGTTCTACGAGATCGCTCTCGAGAAGCTCGACATCGACGCAAGCGAGGCCGTGTTTCTCGATGACCTCGGCATCAACCTCAAGCCGGCGCGAGCCATGGGGATGACAACGATCAAGGTGCTGAACGCCGACCAGGCGCTCACCGACCTTGAGGCTGTGCTCGGTATCTCACTGCGGGACTAGCCGCAGGCTTAGAGAGCGTTAAACGCTCGATCGAGCAGTTCGGTCTGCTCTTGGTTGTGGATGGCTGCCGAACCCGTCGCCGGGCTTCCAGACTCGGTGCGACTGACACGACGGATCGTGTGAGTGTCGCCATGGGCCTCGTAGAGGCGGCCCTTCACCGAGTTCCAGGCTCCCATGTTTTCTGGCTCTTCCTGGAGCCAGACGATCTCGCCTGCGTTGCGATACCGCTCGAGCTCGTTGGCCACACCTTCGAATGGCCACGGGTAGAGCTGCTCGACGCGTACGACCGCGGCAGGAGCGCCGATTTCGTCTCGACGTGCGATGGCTTCAGCCGCCACCTTGCCGGAGGCAAAGACGACTCGCTTGACCGATTCGGCATCGAGCTCGACGGGGTCGGAGAGGACTTCCTGGAACGAACCGGAGAGCAGTTCGTTGACTGAGCTCCGTGAGTACTTGGCCCGCAGCCCCGACTTCGGCGTGAAGATCACGAGCGGCTTGTCGACGTCGCGAATGATTTGACGACGGAGCAGATGGAACATCTGGGCAGCAGTCGTTGGATTCGCAACCTGGATGTTGTCTTCTGCGCAAAGCAGCAAGAAGCGCTCAAGGCGACCGGAGGAATGCTCGGGTCCCTGACCCTCGAAGCCATGGGGGAGGAGCATCGTGAGCCCGGTCGTTTCGCCCCACTTGTCTTCAGCGGCAACGAGGAACTGATCGATGATGATCTGAGCGCCGTTGACGAAGTCGCCGAACTGGGCTTCCCACATGACGAGCGCATCTTCATTGCCGAGCGAATAGCCGTACTCGAAGCCGAGCGCTGCGTATTCGGAGAGCGTCGAGTCGTAGACCCAGAATTCGGTATCGCCTTCAGCTGCTGCCGACAGCGGCGTGTACTCGTCGCCATTCTCGTGGTCATGCACGGTTGCGTGACGATGAGCGAACGTGCCGCGTCGGGAGTCCTGCCCTGCAAGGCGGACAGACGTGCCCTCGACCAACAGGGTGCCGATGGCGAACGATTCACCAAGCGCCCAATCGACCGTGCCTTCGGCCCACATCTTGTCGCGGTTGACGAACTGGCGGGCGAGCTTGGGATGAATCGTGAAGCCCTCTGGCTTCGACGACATCGCGGCGTAGACCTGATCGAGCACGGCGCGCTCCACGCCCGTCTCGACGTGAGGCAGCACGCCAACCGGAGGCGGCGATGGCGCTGCGAGGAGGTCGGGCGGTGGTGCGGTCTCGCGTGTGTTGTTGAGGGCGCTCTGCAGCAAGTCCTCGAAGTAGGCGAGCGCACTCTCGGCTTCGGCCACCGAGATGTCGCCACGGTCGATGAGGGCCTGGGTGTACAGCGTGCGACTCGACGGGCGAGCCGCGATCTTGCGGTACATCATCGGCTGGGTGTAGCTCGGGTCGTCGCCCTCGTTGTGGCCATGGCGGCGGTAGCCGATCATGTCGATCACAACGTCCTTGTTGAACGCTTGGCGATATTCGAAGGCCAACTGCGCAACTCGAACGCACGCCTCTGGGTCGTCTGCGTTCACGTGGAAGATCGGCGCCTGCACCATCTTTGCCACATCGGTGGAGTACTGCGATGAGCGGCTTTGGTGCGGTGCGGTGGTGTAGCCGAGCTGATTGTTGATGATGAGGTGGATCGTGCCACCCACCGTGTAGCCCTTGACCTGGCCAAGGTTGAACGTTTCGGCCACCACGCCCTGGCCGGCGAACGCTGCGTCGCCATGAAGTACGACCGGAAGCACCGGATAGTTACCGGTGGTGCTGAGGTCCATCTTGGCTCGGGCCATGCCAACCACAACGGGAGCCACGGCTTCGAGGTGCGAAGGGTTCGGAGCGAGGCTGAGTTTGATCGAGTTGCCGCCGGGGCTGGTGTGATCGCCCTCGAAGCCCAAGTGATACTTGACGTCGCCAGAACCCTGAATGTCGTCTTCTGTGACGTTGCCCTCGAACTCTTTGAAGAGGTCGCCGTGCTGCTTGCCCATGGTGTTGACCAGCACGTTGAGTCGGCCACGGTGGGCCATGCCGATGATCACTTCGTCCATGGCGTCGTTGGCCGCTGCGGATGCGATCGAATCGAGAATGGGGATGGCGCTTTCGCATCCTTCGATGCCGAAGCGCTTCTGGCCGACGTAGCGAGCAGCCAGAAACTTCTCGAGCGCCTCGGCCGCGCTCAGCCGTTCGAGAATGTGGTGCTGTTCGTCGCGGCTGAAGGCGTAGCGGGCACCCTCGACCTTCTCTTGAATCCAGCGCTTCTCTTCTGGCTCGGCGATGTGCATGTATTCGATGCCGATGGTGCGGCTGTAGGCATCGCGCAGCACGCCGAGGATGTCGCCGAGCTTCATCTGCTGGGCCGACCCGCCAACCGACGCGTAGACGCCAGACGGGTTGCCCGTGAGGAACTCGCGGTCGAGGTCCCAGATGGTGAGGCCGAACGTGGCCGGATCGAGCTCTGGGTGCATCTTCGTTGCACCGTCGGAGAGCGGGTTGGTGTTGGCGATCAGGTGGCCGCGCACCCGGTACTGATTGATCAGCGTGTTGACAGCCATCTGCTTGGCCTGCGGGCTGTCGGCATCTTCCGGCGACTCAGTTGCACCGCGGTCGTCGCGCCAGCTGACGGCCTCGTACGGCACGTTCATCTCGCCGAAGGCTTTGCCGTAGAAATCGTCTTCGCCGAGCAACAGCTGATGCACACGGTTGAGGAACAGGCCGCTCTCGGCGCCCTGGATCACCCGGTGGTCGTAGGTGGAGGTCATCGCCATCACCTTCGACACACCGAGTTGAGCCAGCATCTTCGGATCGGCAGCTTGGAACGCGGTGGGGTAGCCGATGCGGCCGAGGCCGATGATGGCGCTCTGGTTCTGCATCAGTCGGGGCACCGACTGCACGGTGCCGATCGTGCCGACGTTGGTGATGGTGACAGTGCCACCCATGAGGTCGTCGATGCCGATCTTGCCATCGCGCACCTTACGGATGAGCGCCTCGTAGGCATCGACGAACTCGCGGAAGTCCATCTCGTTGGCCTTCTTGATGACCGGGACGATGAGCGAGCGGGTGCCGTCTGACTTCTGTTGGTCAACTGCGATACCGAGGTTGATCTCTGCGCTGCGCAGCACCTGGGGCTTGCCTGCCTCGTCTTTGACGTAGACGTTGTTCATCGCCGGCACTTCTTCAGCGATGGCTCGAACGATGGCGTAGCCGATGAGGTGGGTGAAGCTCACCTTGCCACCACGCACCCGGCGCAAGTGGTTGTTGAGGATGCGGCGGTTGATCTCGAGCAGCTTGGCTGGAACTTCGCGGAAGCTGGTGGCGGTAGGAACGTCGAGTGACGACTCCATGTTGGCCACGATGCGGGCCGCTGCGCCGCGGAGGGCCTCTGGCTGTGGACCCTCTGGCTCTTCCTCAACTGCCGGGGCGGCCTCGATGGCGGCCGGTGCAGCGGCGGCAGTAGTACTGCCGTTGGTTGCGGGGGCAGCTTGTGATGGCGCTGTGTTTGCTGCTGGCGCCGTGTTTGCTGCTGGCGTGGCGGCCGGCGTGCTGCCGTTGGTGTCGGCTGCTGGTGCGGGGGTCGGCGCGGGTGCA
>CALLGK010000010.1 GCA_938009905.1 uncultured Acidimicrobiales bacterium
GGCGTCGACCTTGTCGATGGCTTGCTGCTCGGTCTCGAGCCGAGTGGCGATGGCTCGGAAGGCGTTGTCGTGAGGGTTGTTTGGGCCGGGAGGGTCAGCCTCGACATCGACCCGGTACGCGGTGTTGTTGGCGCCGTCCACCTCCATATCGAACCGAGCACAGAACAGATGCTGGTGAATGGGTGCTGCGAGCTCTGGCCCAACGAGTGCCGCGTAGTCGAGCGAGTCGCCCGGCTGATGAGCCTGGGTTGTGACGATGCCGGTGAGCTTGATCTCGAGCTGGATCGTGCCGTCGAGATACAGGTACCAGAAGATGCCGTAGTCGTAGTTGCCGACGGTGAAGATCGAGCTGATCACCAGGCGACGGCTGCGGCGCACATCTGCGGCACCGACGTGTGAGTCGTAGTGCTTCCACAGAATTCCGAAGTCTTCTTCGTGAATGCAGATGGCCTGTGAGATCTCAACCGGTGTGCCCTCGTCGAAGCACCAGGCTCCATCGAGGTAGGTGATGTCGCCGAGACAGTCGCAGCCAAGCGTGAGCGAGTTGGTCGTGCGGCCGAGCCCGATCTCGCCGATGTCGAGGGCGTTCTTGAACGCCTGGCTTTCTCGGGTCTCGCCGTAGGGCACCACCATCTCGGCCACGCTGGCTCGACGCATGACGGGTCGGCGAGTGTCGCCATCAGTCCACGCCAGGCTTTGCAGCACGAGTCCTTCGGTGTGGTCGAGGATTGCCCGCACTTCCCAGTTGCCCCAGGTGATCAGATTTGTGTCGGTCACGGTGAAGCTCGGACCGTCTGGTTGGGTGATGTCGATTGTCTTGAGATCGGTGCGATCTGGGACCGTGCCATGGTGATAGTTGTTGGTCTCTGACGGCACGGGCCAGTGGTCGTCGACGAGCTCGTAGACCTCGGCCAGATCGAGGTCAACAAACGCCAGCAGTCCGTCCACCGGTTTGGCGTAGCCGTTGTCGGCCGGGTCTTCTCGATAGAAGAGGATGCAGCGGGCCACCCGCCGCCCTTCTTCATGTTTGATGCCCATGTTGCCGGTGGGCCACGGGTCGACCTGGATCTTCGACGAGTCGTCGATGCCTCGCTTCTTGAGGGCCGCGATCACGCCGGCGTCTGCCCGCACTGCGTCTTGCGCCGCTGCGACTTCGGCAAAGCCGAACTGCGGGATTTCGCCGGTGACCGTCGTTGCACTAACGACGTCGTTCGTGGTGAGCGACACCATCAGCTCTTCGATCTCTTTGGAGCCGGCGTGGTAGAGCCAGGTCTCGATGTGGCGGTCGCTTGTGCCAGATGGGTGGGCTACGGCCATGCGACGAAACGTCGTGTCGTCGCCGATCTTGCCCTTGTCCTTCAGGAGAGCAACAACCTCAGTGATCTCGGCAGGGGTCAGGAGCGCTTCAGCATGTGCGGCCATGCGGGTGACGCTACTTCTTGACGCACGAGATGAACATGCGGAACGCTGCGGTGATGGCTGACGCCCCTACAGACGGATTTGGTCCGGTTGACCCGGCGAACCTGTGGCGCAGCAGTACGCACGATCTCGATCAGTTTCGTCACGAGCTCGAGGTGGGCGAACAACAAGAACTGCGGGCCGCCGCTGTCGCCACGCTCAAGGCTGGGCGCTCGCTCGATGGGCTCACCGCAGACGATCTTCCGGTTGGCCCCTTGGCTTCCCAGCTGGCTGAGCTTCGCAACGAGCTAGCCAACGGATCGGGGTTTGCCATCGTTGGCGGTTTCCCTGTCGCCGAACTCTCGGTTGACGAGATGGAGCGCTTCTTCTGGGGCATCGGATTAGCCCTTGGTGAGCCCGTCTCGCAATCCGTGATGGGGGACCGGTTGGGTCACGTCATCGACGTCACCCAAATCGATCCGCACGCCCGGGCGTACCGCAACAACGCAGAGCTCACGCCACACACCGACCCGGCCGACTTCCTCAGCTTCCTTTGCATCAGCCCGGCCGCATCTGGTGGAGTGAGCCGGTTCGTGAGTTCTCTGGGGATTCACGAGATCATGCGCCAGCAGCGGCCCGACCTGCTCGAGCGCCTCTACCGGGGTTATCGCTACCACCGAGGCGGTGAGCAGCAGCCAGACGCCGAACCAATCACGCCCCATCGAGTGCCGGTGTTCAGCCACCACGAGGGCGTGACCAGCACGCGCTATGTCCGGTTCTATCTCGAAGTGGCGGCCGAACAGGATCCGTCCATCACGCTCGACGACCTCGACCGTGAGGCTCTCGACTATCTCGAAACACTCGCAGCCGACCCCGAGCTGCACTTCGAGTTCACCCTGAAACCGGGCGAGGCGGTGTTCGCCAACAACTTCACCGTGTTCCACGCTCGTTCATCGTTTGCGAACGACCCGAACCTGCCGCCCCGACACCTTCTGCGACTCTGGTTGGCAACGAGCCCGAGCCGACCACTCGCTCCCAACGTGTTGCACTACGACGGCGAACCCGGCATCCAGCCCGTCGAAGGACGCGTGCCCTCGTTCGAGACAGGTGTTGATGTTCAGTAAGGCCCGGGCCCGCGTGCTCACGTGGAATCTCGAACGAAAGAGCCCGACCAGCCCGCTGGGGAGCGAGGCGGTCGACTACCTCTTCAGTTTGAGTCCGGACGTGATGTCGCTCACCGAAGCTCGCACAACGTTCCCTCTGCGGGGAGGACACACGTTGTGGAGCGAGCCGCCACGCGGACGGTTCGCAGACGACGAACGCAAGCTGCTCATCTGGTCAAAGGAGCCGTGGCGAGACATCGACCGAGTAGGCATCGACGGCCTCGACACAACCCGCTTCATCGCCGCCACTACCGACACGCCGATCGGCCCGGTGCGAGTAGTGGGCACGTGTATTCCCTGGCACATGTGTGAGGTGACGTATCCGATCGACGTCAAACGAAAGCCGTGGGAGCTCCACATCGCCTATCTCGAACGGCTTGCAGAGCTGCTCGCCGGCGTGACTGAGCCGACGATTGCGGCCGGTGACTTCAATCAGCGGGTGCCCCGAATCAGCTACGGCAACCGTGCGGCAGCAGCGGCGCTCACCAACGCTTTCGAACCGTTCGACGTCGTGACAGCCGGACTGCTTGATGGCTGCGAGAGGATCGGCATCGATCACATCGCCGTCAGCCGGCACCTGGCAGCCGACAAGGTGTGGGGCTGGCCCAACGTGATCAATGGCAAGCGCATGACCGACCACGACGGCGCCGGCGCGGTGCTGATCAGATCAGCCAACTAGGCGCACGGCGCTACGGCGCAGCCCAAGCCACTCGTCGATCTCGGCTTGGGCCGTCTCGTAGATCCGACACGTGCGCAGCTTGCCGTCGGCCACCGTGAACTCGAGAGCTCGTTGGTGTTCGAGGACCTGGCTGGGATCGGTTGGTGAGGTCCATCGTTCGCGGACGACGGCAATCACCGAATCAGGACCACTCAAAATCTGTTCGACCTCGACCGGTTCTCGATTCGTGGCCGCCTGCAGATTGAGCAATGCGTCGAGGGAGGCCTGCATGCCGGTGTGCGTGCCGGCGAGATGGTGCGTGCCGAACCAATCAAGCGTGAGGTCGTCGTGATAGCAGGTGAGAATGGCCACGGCGTCGGCCGCCATCCACGCGTCGCAATAGGTCTGCACGATGTCGCGATCGCTCATGCGCTGCTCGTTCATCAGGCAATGGTCACAGAGCGTTGATCGGGAAACGATGACCTGTCAGGTAGTGACGGT
>CALLGK010000011.1 GCA_938009905.1 uncultured Acidimicrobiales bacterium
GGCGGCTCGGAATAGGAAGGGCGAAGGCCAACCCCGCTCAGCCAGTCGAAGACCTCTCGAAGATTGGCGGCCGCTCGCACCGATTCGGGGCGGACAACAGCGGCTTCAACAGCTCCAACGATGGGCACGATGAGCTCGTCACCGGGGATGGCATCAGCGATGCTGACCAAGCCAGGCACGGCACGGATCGAACCATCGAGACCAAGCTCGCCAGCGGCCCCGAGTTGTCGAATCGACTCGGGCGGCAGCTGTTTCGATGCGACAAGTAGGGCGAGGGCGATAGGCAGATCGAGGCCTGCCCCGTGCTTGCGTACCGCAGATGGTGCGAGGTTGACCGTGATCTTCTGACGTGGGAACTCGAGGCCACTCGATGAGAACGCGGCCCGCACACGATCGCGCGCTTCCCGACACGAGGTGTCTGGCAACCCAACGATGGTGAAGGCGGGCAAGCCCGTCGACACGTGAACCTCGACCGATACCGGTCGACCGAATACTCCCTCGACCACAGCCGAGCTGACGATGGCGAGCATGCCCGCACCTTTCGATTTGAAACGAAAGGGGGCTCACGCCACCGATGAGCTAGAAGCTACCGGCCAACACTGACATTGAGACGAGACAACCTCTGAAGCTGACCCAGCCTCGGCCAGCTGGTTGATCTACGAGCGAACAACCACTGGGCCAGTCAGGTTCAGCACGACGGTCAGGGAGCCGTCAGCCGACAGCAACGTGAGTGTGCGAACGGTGCTTGCATTGTCGGCCACGAACGCATCCACCTGTGCTTGCGTGAACGTGCCACCGAGCGGGTAGTTCACACCACCGATCATCGTCGAGCCGGACACAAAGGTGGGGATGGCGTCCAACCGAGGATCGCAGGTCGCTCCCAAGTCGATGTTGTTCGGCGCCACGCCGAAGATGCCCACCTCGACCTCGGTAAGGATCAGCGGCACCTCGTAGTTGCACGTGAGGTCTGTTGGCGGGCAGAACTCGCTCCCGCCGGGGTCGCACGTGGGCTGTTGCACCACGACAGGCAGCGCAGGAGCCACCGATGCCGTCGCGTCTGCGGTAGCCGCATCGGCTGCCGTTGCTCCGGCAACGGTCTCAGCGGGTGAGGCATCAACCAGACCTGCTCCCGTGAGCTCGACCGCCAACACGGCAGCCACGATTGCCAATAGAGCCGTCCACAAACCAAGGCGCTTCATCCGCCATCTCCCCGCGATGTTTCGCACACCCGACGGCGTGCACGAGCCAACCTAGGAAACGTGAGCGAGCTGGGCAACAGGAAGAGACACCCGATCGATACATCGACTCAACGGCGCGTACTAGTTGCCACCAACTCGACGATCGTGGCCTTCCCAAAATGGCTCACGCAGAATCTTTCGGGCGAGTTTGCCGACCGGCGATTTCGGCAGCTCGTCCGTTGTCAGATCAACAGCCGCCGGCTTCTTATAGGAGCCAAGTTGGTCGCTGCAAAGCGCAATCAATTCCTCGGGTGTGACCGACGCGCCGTCTGCAATCGTGACGACCGCGTGGGGCGACTCGCCCCATCGCTCGCTCGGCACACCAAACACGGCGGCTTCGGTGACATCCGGGTGGCTCGTCAGCACGTTCTCCAACTCGGCCGGCCAGATGTTGAAGCCTCCTGAGATGATCATGTCGTCCTTGCGGTCGAGCACATAGAGGTACCCGTTGGCGTCAAGCCGACCGATGTCGCCGGTGAGGACCCAGCCGTCACGCATTCGCTCAGCGGTTGCCTCCGGGTTCTCCCAGAAGCCGTACATCTGACCATCGCACCGAATCGCTATCTCGCCCTCTTCATCGACATCAAGAGGTTCGCCTGATTCGGGGTCGACGATCTGAAGGTCGCCGAACGGAAGCGGCCGGCCTGCCGATCGCAGCGGGTTCGAGCCCTCAACGGTGGAGAACCACTCGCGTGGACCCATCATCGTGATGGGCACCGCTTCTGTTTGGCCGTAGCCCTGATACAGGACATCGCCAAACACGTCTCGAGCCAGCAGGGCGGTGTCGTCTGCAATCGGTGCGCCCCCGATCTGGAGCGCCTTGAGCGCCGACCAGTCTCGATCCCGCGCCGACGGCTCACGAGCGAGCATGTTGAGCATCGCCGGCACAAGAAATCCGTAGGTGACCCGTTCGGTCTCCATCGTCTCGATGACGGCCGCCGGGTCAAACGTCGGGACCAGCAGGTTGGTGCCGCCCGACAACCACATTGGCGTGAACAGATAGCCAGAACCATGCGAGATCGGTCCGACGTGTTGACAGACGTCGCCGATTTCGACCGGCGGAAAGTTGTAGAACCAGTCGCGCCCGGCATCCAGCCATGTCTTATGGGTGTAGCCCACGCCTTTGGCTCGGCCCGTCGTGCCGCCTGTGTGGCGGATGATGAACCAATCGTCTTCACCAACAGCTGGGTCGGGGTCGGTATCGGCAAAGCCCGCGAGCCAGTCTTCGTAGCTGTCGTCTCGAACGATCACGTGATCGAGAGATTCGACTCGGTCGGTCATGCCGACAAGAGCTTCGGCGTGGCTGGCGCTCACCACCACCGCTCGACACCCTGTGTGACTCAGCATGTGCTCGTGCGCGTCTGGACCGTTGCGGGGGTAGAGCGGGACGCGGACGAGGTTGGCAGCCGCTGTGCCAGCGAAGAAGTCGACCGACTCAAACGTGTTGTCTTCGAGCACGCCAACTCGATCGCCTGGTTCGAGGCCAAGACCGAGCAGCGCGTTGGCCATTCGAAGCCCTCGGCTCCACGCTTCGGCGTAGGTGAGCCGTCGGCCAGACTCAATCACGGCGATGTGATCAGCGTGAAAGCTGGCTGATCGGCGCATCAACGTTCGGACGTCCACGACTCTCCCTTTGTGTTGCTCAAACCGCAGGTCGTGCAGAGCGTGGGCGAATACACCCACTTGGTCAAGTTACGGCCGGCATCCAGCCGTTGACCAATGCATGGAGCAGCTCACCCCGCTCGACCCGCCGACCTCTTCGGGCTGGTACCCGGACCCTGTGAGGAAGGGAACGGAACGTTTCCACAACGGTCTCAGCTTCACCGATCTGTGCCGGCCCGCGCCGTTTGAGACGGTGGCGGAGATGGAAGCAACTGATCGCCTCGCCCGCTTCTCGCTGCACGGCTTCCCACCGAAATAGTCGAGCTCCTCAACTGCGTAGCTCGTTTCGCTCACGCTTGCGTCGCTAGAGCACTTCGCGCGTGTAGCGCACCACCGCTTCGATTTCGGCTTCGGTGAGTCTGCCGCTGAACGACGGCATCGAACTGCGGCCGTTCGTCACGAGCTCAATCTGGTCGGCCGGGTCAGGAATGCGCTGCTCGACACGACCCTCGTTGAGCTTCGATCCTCGACCACCACCGCCGGTTGCGCCGTGGCAGGCCGAGCAGTGACGGATGTAAACATCTCGCCCCTCGATGAGCACCGGATCGTCCACCGTGACCTCCGGCGCGCGTGTGCCAACACACGCTCCGCCCACCATGACAACAGCGCCAACAAAAACAGTGCGCACGACGCGACGGGTCATCGACCCTCGAACTCCGGATCTCGCTTTTCGATGAAGGCGCTCACGGCCTCGCGGGTGTCGTTCGTTCCAAAGTTGACCGTCTGGGCCCAGCCTTCAAGATCGAGAGCCTCATCCATCGACGGCGAGATCGACTTGTTCAGCATCGCCTTCGTTTGCGCAAGTGCGATGGGCGGCCCGTCGGCCAGTCGACCGGACCAATCGTCTACGAACGCGTCGAGCTCGTCGGCAGGGACGACTCGGTTCACGATGCCGAGCCGCTCGGCTTCGGTTGCATCGATCACATCGGCAAAGAACGCAAGCTCCTTGGCCTTGTGCAGTCCGACAAGTCGGGGCAACAGGAACGTGCCACCGAAGTCGACCGACAACCCGCGCCGCGCGAAGATCTCGGAGAATCGGGCAGCATCGCTCGCCACGATGAGATCGCAGCCGAGGGCCAGGTTGCATCCAGCGCCGGCGGCTACGCCATTCACCTTCGCAATCGTTGGCTGCGGCAGCAGGTGGAGACCCATGGCGACGTCGTGGATCTGGCGCATGGCGGCGAGCTGATGGCGACTCTTGCCACCAGCGCCGAGGTCTGCGCCCGAACAAAAACCCTTGCCCGCACCGGTAACCACCAACGCTCTCACGTCTTGATCGTGGCGAAGCTCCGCGAAGAACGCACCCAGTTCGTCCCACATGGTTGCATTCGCTGCGTTGAGCTTCTCGGGCCGGTTGAGCGTCAACGTCACTACGCCGTTGTCAGCGCGGTCCACCAGCAGAGTTTCCATAGCCGAGGTCATGGGGTGAACGGTACCGGCCGACGCCGTTCGCTCGTGTTCACGGGACAACACCGATCGCCGAGATCCGTTGGGCCTGACGTGGGGTCGGTGCCCAGCGATCCCATACTGGGACGGTGGGACTCGATCCATCTCGGCAATACAAGCGATCCCGGTTTGACTACTTCTTTGTTGCCGGGGCCTCTATCGCTGCGATCGCCCTCGTGGCGTGGGCCTTCTTTGGGTAGCGATGCCGAAGCGAAACCGAGCCAGAGAAGAACGGAAGGCCGCTGACCTCGCGGCTGGCGTAGCCCCGCCCAAGAAGGCGTCGAAGTCCAAGAAGCGCAAGCCCAAGAAGAAGGGCCCGAAGTCGCTGCCCGATCCTTCGGACACCCCAGAAACCGACGTGCGCTACGTCATGTCTGGCGACACAACAAAGGCGTATCTCTGCCCCGGTTGTGGGCGAGACATTCCCCCTGGCCTGAGCCACGTTGTCGCGGTGCCGCCCGATATTGATCTTCGTCGCCACTGGCACCGAGGCTGTTGGGATCGTCGCCCGTCGGTGAGGTAGCGAGCCAGAACAGGTCACGGACTCTCTGGCCCGGTAGATTTCGATCCATGGCTGATGTGACGCTCTACCACAACCCCAATTGAAGTACGTCTGTGGCAGCACTGGACGTGTTGCAGCAGGCCGGAGTCGACCACGACGTGGTGCTCTACATGAAAGAAAAGCCTGACCGAGCTGTGCTTGAGTCGATTCTCGAGAACCTCGAGGATGCTCCAGGCGATCTGGTCCGCCGCGACAAGTTCTTCAAGGACAAGTTCGCGGCCGAGGGATTCGACGAGTCGACACTGGAAGACCCCGAGGTTGTCATCGGGATTCTCGAACAGCACGCACGCCTGCTGCAGCGTCCTGTGGTCGTCACTGCCGACACGGCAATCATCGGCCGACCCCGAGATCGAGTGCCTGCTCTGTTCGAGAGCTAGTCAGAACGCAGCAACGTGAGCGACGAGGTGGCCTCGGCCGTCGACGTCGATCACATCAAAGCGAAGCGTCGGCCAGAAGGTGTCTTGGTCCTCGAGCCACAGCATCGCGAGCTGACGAATTCGTTGCTGCTTCTTCCATCCGACAGCCGCAGCCCCGCCGCCGAAGCGATCGGAACTACGCGTCTTCACTTCGACGAAGGCAATCACATCGGCCTTCGCACAGATCAAGTCGACCTCGCCCTCGCGTACCCGCCAGTTGCGCTCGAGCACATCGAAGCCCTGCGCTTCGTACCACGCTGCGGCCGCGTCTTCGCCCTCACAGCCGAGTTGGTGGTTGTGGGCCGGTCCGCTCACTCGCCGACTCGTTGTTCGAGTGACTGACGACGACGCCAAGCGCGGTTCGCCTGGCTGATCGTATGGAAGACGGTCATCTTGTTCCCCTCGACGATTCGCTCCGTGGCCGCGTGGCTCAATGCGAAGCAGCCCGTCGGATCGACAGGTGTCGGGGAAGAGTTTTTGGTTCCGCGTAAGAACCGGCTGCCGAAGCAGCAATCACCGCACGTTGGCGGTGCTGCGGACTAGATGTCGCGCTTCTCTTTGACCTTGGCGGCCTTACCGACGCGGTCACGCAGGTAGTAGAGCTTGGCTCGACGCACATCGCCTCGGTTGACGACCTCGATCTTCTCGATGATCGGGGAATGCATCGGGAAGGTTCGCTCGACGCCAACCCCGAAGCTGAGCTTGCGAACCTTGAAGGACTTGCCGGCGCCGCTGCCGCGAATGCCGATCACGGTGCCCTGGAAGACCTGCACACGCTCGCGATTACCCTCGACAACCTTCACGTGGACCTTGACGTTGTCGCCGGGGCCAAACTGGGGAACGTCGTCGCGGAGTTGTGTCTGCTCGACGATATCTGTGAGGTTCATCGTGGTGTCCTACCAACCGGGCTGCTCAAGGCGGGAGCAGCGGGAACGGGGCGCACTGGTGCGCAGCGCATCATGCTAGAGCCGATGCGGCCAAACGCCACCCGAGAAGACCCTCATTGCTTGGGTTCGGTATCCAGATCGAATTCGTCAAGAAGCCGCTGATCATCGGCG
>CALLGK010000012.1 GCA_938009905.1 uncultured Acidimicrobiales bacterium
TTGATGAGCGCCGCGGCGCGAGCTCGATCAAGCCCAACCTCAGCATCAAGAGCATCGGTTGGTCCCGTCATGGGCCACATGCGCCAGTCGGTTCCATCGGGCAGACCAAGCCGCGTTGGCACCCGCATCACGTCGTGGTTCGACAGCACCCAGGTGGCGGTGGCGCCATGACGAGTCGAGGCCAGATGCGAGTCTTCAATCGGGCTTCGATAGCCGGCCGGCGTCCACGGCGCGCCCAGCAGATCGAAGCTGAAGGACTGGTGATACTCGTCTGGCCGCAGGTAGTTGCCGAGGCTGTCGGGCGCCACCCACGCTTCGGCCACCATCATGCGATCGTCGTATTCATCGAGCACCGCACGCCACGACCGAATGATCTCGTGCACGCCATCGCGATCCCAATGCGGATGGTTTGGCACCTTCGAGTTACTGAGCAGCGGCGATGCACCATCAATGTCCGGATAGCTCATGTCTTTCACCAGGCCGTGCGCCACATCGACCCGAAACCCCCCGGCGCCCCGGTCGAGCCAGAAGCGCAAGATCGACTCAAACTCTGATCGCACCTCATCGTGTTCCCAATTGAGATCGGGCTGGCTGGGGTCGAAGAGGTGCAGATACCACTCGCCATCTTCGATCCGCGTCCAGGCCGGACCACCGAACACCGATCTCCAGTTGGTTGGCGGCTCAGCGCCATCGGCGCCTCGGCCGGGTCGGAAGTGGAACCGCTCACGTTCAGGACTGCCCGACGGTGAGGCAAGCGCAGCCTTGAACCACACATGCTCCTCGCTGCAATGGTTAGGCACGAGGTCGACGATCGTTGCGATGCCCCGGCTCTTCGCTTCGCTGATCAACAGCTCGGCTTCGTCGAGCGTGCCGTAACGAGGATCGATGTCGCGATAGTCAGCAACGTCGTAGCCACCATCGGCGAGGGGCGACGTGAACCACGGGTTGACCCAGATGGCGTCGGCCCCCAGTTGTTCGAGATAGGGCAGGCGCTCGCGCAGTCCGGCAATGTCACCGGTGCCGTCGCCGTTTCCGTCGGCAAACGACCGGACGTAGACCTGATAGATGACGGCGGTGCGCCACCAGCTTGGTGAGAGTGTTGTCGACATGCAGTGAGGGTTGCAGCCGATCTGTCAGCATTCAAGAAACTTTCAGAACTTCTTGAAAGATGACGCGGCTCTACGCCACACTGCACGCATGCGACCTCCCCGCCTTCGAGACGTGGCCGAGCTGGCCGGCGTCAGCGAACCAACGGTGAGTCGCGTGCTCAACGGTCGCACCGGGGTGGCCAGGGCAACTCGGGACAAAGTCGTCGATGCCCTCGCCGAGTTGGGCTTCGACGACGCACCCCCACCGGTGCGATCACGCAGCTCGGTGATCGGCATGTTGTCTGGTGCCCTCACCAACCCGGTGTTCCCGCTGATGATCAGCCACATCGGCTCCAAGCTGGCGGCCGAGGGCTACCTGTGCACCATTGCCTTGGTTGATGAACGCCAGAACCCTGAAGAGCGTTGCATCGCCGAGTTCATTCGGGCCGGTGTCGACGGCGTCATCGTCGTCGGTGGCCGTCACGCCGAGCTCGAGGCTGACCTCAGCCACTACAACGACCTCATCAGGCGCAACATCGCTCTTGTGTTGGTCAATGGTCGAGCCACCGACCTTGATGTGCCGCACATCCGATGTGACGAAGGGGCCGCCACCCGCCTCGGCGTCACCCACCTCACCCACTTGGGTCATCAACGCATCGGATGCATCGTGGGTGGCGAGCGCTACGCCACCACCGCACGAACCATCGACGGCTACTGGACTGCCCTGGCCGACGCCGGCATTCGCAAGAAGGCCGGGCGGGTCGTGCACACCGAGTTCACTTTCGAGGCCGCCCGTGCTGTCGCCACTCGCATGATCGACGATGGGTTCACCGGCTTCGTTACATCAAATGATCAGATGGCGCTGGGTGTGATCACGGCAGCTCGGGCGGTTGGGTTGAGCGTGCCAGAGGACATCTCGGTTGTCGGCTACGACGGCACAGACTTCACCGCGTTCACGCAGCCACCGCTCACCACACTTCGCCAACCCTTCGAAGATATGGCGGCGTTGGTCTCCAACTCGATGTTGGCCGAGTTGCGAGAAGACCGAACCTGTCGAGATCACTTCGTGTTCGAAGCAGAACTACTGGCTCGCGAGTCTTCCGGCCCGGCGCCAGCGACGGCGTAGCAACAGCAAAGGTGTAGCCAGCCGAACTAGCCGTCGGTCGTCAGCATCCACCGGGTGCCGAACTGGTCTTCGACCATCCCGAACGGCCCGTCGATCGGAAACAGCACCATTCCATCGACCGACAGCTTGTCGAAGAGCGAGTCCCGCTCGGCCGCGTCATCAAACGGCACGAACAACGAGATGCTCGACACCGAGCCGTCGTGTTCTGGATTGTCTGAGGCCTTCAACACGAGATCACCGGCCCGCACCTCGGCGTTGAAGATCAGGGCTGCTGCTTCCGGCGGAACGTCGAGTGGCGAATCGGCAAGCGTCGTCATCGTGGTGACCTCGCCGTCGAGCGCATCGGCGTAGAAGCTCATGGCCTCGCGGCACGTGCCGGGGAAGGTGAGATAGGGAATGGCTTGGTTCATGCGACGAACCTAGAAAGCCGCTCTGGGTCGAGCTTGACGATTCTTGCCAGACTGGTTCGGTGGGGAGCGAGGAGTGGGTGAGGCGTGTCGATGCGGTGATCGACGCCGTGCGTGATGACCCGGCTGCGCCTCACATGCTTGAGACGCTCGCGGCCGGAGCGCACTCAGCGCCTCACAACTTTCATCGGCGCTTTCGTGAGGTGGTCGGTGAGACCCCTGTGCAGTTCGTCCGCCGCTCACGGTTGGAGCGCGCCGCATACCTCATGATCGCCGCACCAGATACCACCCTCACCGACATCTCGGCAGCCACAGGGTTCAGCGATTCGAGTGACTTCTCGCGGTCGTTCAAACGGCACTACGGCATCTCGCCCTCGTTGTGGTCTCGCAGTCTTCAGCGGAACACCACACCACCCGAGGGCGCGCAAACCGTGCAGATCATCAATCGACCAGCCATGCGGCTTGCGACCATCAGCACGCAGGGCATCTTCGGGCTGGACGATCTGAGCACCGGCTACAACCGCCTCTGTGACTGGATGACCGACCAGAACCTAGAGCTTGATCGGTCGGCACTCGTTGGCGCCAGTTTCGACAACTACCGCACCACGCCAGCCGATCGAATTCGCTACACCTTCGGCTTCGAGATCCCAGATGACTTCGACGCCTCAGGCCCCGTCAATCTGCGAGTGCTTCCGGCGTTCGCTGCTGCCGCGGTCTCAATTGATGGACCGCTATCAACGATCGCCGACGCTTGGGACCACATCTATGACCAGTGGTTTCCGGCCCGCCCATGGTCGCCAGCTGGCCTGCCCGCTCTCAAGCTGTTTCACCGACGACCGGATGAGATTGGTTGGGAGCACTTTGAGCTCGACTGTGCCGTCGCCTTCCGAACGGACACGACTACCTGATTTACGAGGCCGCAGAGCTCAGATTCGCCCGCTCAGCCACCAGCTTCAGCATCTCGCGAGCCACCATCGGCGCCGCGTTCTGGTTCTGCCCTGTCACCAGATTTCCGTC
>CALLGK010000013.1 GCA_938009905.1 uncultured Acidimicrobiales bacterium
CCCAGACGCCGTGTGGGATGGGCTGTCGATCCACCAGGCCCGCCAGCGACTTGGTGAAGAGCTCGCCCGCGAGCATCCGGTCGATGCTGACGTGGTCATTCCGGTGCCCGACTCGTCGATGCCCGCTGCCATTGGCTACGCCGCCGTCTCAGGCATTACCTACAACGAAGGGTTCGTGAAGAACCGCTACATCGGCCGAACATTCATCGAGCCGACAGACGAGCTCCGTCGACAGGGTGTGAAGCTCAAGTTCAACATGCTCGAAGAGAACATTCGAGGGAAGCGGGTCGTCGTGATCGACGATTCGATTGTGCGGGGAACCACCTCTGGTCCGTTGATCCGGATGGTGCGAGAAGCCGGCGCTACCGAAGTGCACGTGCGGATCACCTGCCCGCCAATCGCCCACCCCTGCTTCTTCGGCGTCGACATGGGTAGCTACGAACAGCTCATCGCCCACCAGCTCGGGGTTCCTGAAATCTGCGATCACATCGGGGCGGACAGCCTCGGCTTCATGTCGGTCGATCGCATGATGAAGGCGCTTGGCCGCGACGACGGCTACTGCAACGCGTGCTTTACCGGGCAGTATCCCGTGCCCGTGCAACTCAGCCTTGGCGACAACAAGAAGCGGTTCGACGGGGTGCTTGGTTGATGGTGTCCTCATCGGTTGCGCCCCGTGTGGCGCAACCTCACGTGCTGCTCATTGGCTCTGGCGGGCGTGAACATGCCCTCGCCGTTGCGCTGCTCGCATCGCCAAATCTCGGCAAGCTCAGCGTCGCTCCCGGCAACCCTGGCACGACCGACTACAACGTCGAGCTCAACGTCGATAGCCACGACGATGTGCTCATCTTCTGCGCCGAAGCCAACGTCGACCTCGTCGTCGTTGGTCCTGAGGTCCCACTCGTGGCCGGGCTGGTCGATGTACTGGCCGGCGCTGGCATTCGAGCCTTCGGTCCAACCGCGGCAGCCGCCCAGCTTGAGGGATCGAAGTGGTTCACCCGCACCTTTGCGGCGCGCCACGGCATCCCGGGCCCCGCGTGCAAAGACTTCGACGACGCCTCGACGGCCCTGGCCTGGCTCGACGAGATTGGCGTGCCGGTTGTGGTGAAGGCCGATGGCCTGGCCGCAGGTAAGGGCGTGGTCGTACCGAACGATCGAGCTGAAACCGAGGCGGCGATCCACGAGATGCTGCCGGCCGGTGGCAGCCACCGCATCGTACTTGAGGAACGGATGGAAGGCGAAGAGCTTTCGCTCATCGGCTTCTGTGACGGCACAACGGCCAAGACACTGCCCCCGGCCCAAGACCACAAGCGAGTTGGCAAAGGGGATACGGGTCCAAACACCGGCGGCATGGGTGCGTTCGCTCCGGTGCCCGGCGTGACGCAGGCCCAGATCGCCGAGCTCGAAGCCCACTTCCTCCAAGCCACCGTCGACGGCATGGCGGCAGACGGCACCCCGTACGTCGGGATGCTCTACGCCGGGCTGATGCTCACGCCAGATGGTCCTCGCTTGGTTGAGTACAACTGCCGCTTCGGTGACCCCGAGGCCCAGATCCTGCTTCCGCTCCTCGACACCGACGTGCTCGACGTGATGGAGGCGTGTATCGACGGCGAGCTCGCCGCCACCGCGCTCGACATCTCAGATGAGGCCGCCGTCACCGTGGTGGTGTGTGCCGAGGGCTATCCGGCCTCGGCGGCCAAAGGTGTCGCACTGCCAACGGTCGAACTCAACGCTGCGACGCAACTCGTGCACGCAGGAACCGCCATGGTCGAGGGCAAGCTCGTCACGGCCGGCGGCCGCGTGATGAACGTCGTGGCCAAAGGCGCTGACCTCACCGCCGCTCTCGACAACGCCTATGACGTCGTCGATCAATACACCGAAACAGACGGACTGTTCGCCCGCCCAGACATCGGATGGCGACACGCCAGCCGAACCAATCCCGATCGAGAGACCGCAATGACACCCGAAGACACGCCAGACGCCTACGCCGCAGCAGGCGTGTCGTTCAGCGCAGGTGACGAAGCAATCGAGCAGATTGCCGATGCCGTGAAGTCCACCCACAACGAGCGTGTGGTCGCCGGTGTCGGAAGCTTCGGTGGCGTGTTCGACATGTCGAACCTGGGCATGAGCCAGCCCCTGCTGGTGAGCTCAACCGACACCTGCGGCACCAAGACGGTGCTGGCCGCTCACCTCAACAAGTGGGACGGCATCGGCGCCGACATCGTGAACCACGGCGTGAACGACGTGTTGGTGCAGGGCGCGAAGCCGCTCTTCATGCTCGACACCGTGTCGGCCGGTCGCATCGATCCAGACATCGTTGGCCGAGTGGTGCGGTCGATGGCCGCGGCGTGCGCCGAAAACGATTGCGTGCTGCTCGGCGGCGAGACTGCCGAGGTGCCAGATCTCATCGTGCCAACTGGCGTCGATGTTGCCGGCACCATGGTTGGTGTCGTTGATCGTTCGCTGCTCTTGCCTCGAGGCGACCTGATGGCGGGCGACATCTTGGTCGGTCTGGCCTCGAACGGCCTGCACACCAACGGCTACTCATTGGCCCGCAAGCTCGGCGCTGAGTACGGCTTCGACCGTCCCGTCCCTGGATCCGACGTGCCGCTGGGTGACGCGCTGCTCATGCCCCATCGTTCCTACCTCCAGCCGCTCGCCGAATCGCTCGGTCTTACCGGCGGGCCCCCGCTCGTGAAGGCGCTCGCCCACCTCACCGGCGGCGGCTTTGTCGACAACATCCCGCGCTGTCTGCCAGATGGTCTTGGCGCCGAGGTCGACACGGGCTCGTGGCAAACGCCGCCACTGTTCGAATGGCTGCAGGCCGAAGGTGGGCTTGGTCTCGAGGAGGCCCATCGCATCTTCAACATGGGCATTGGCATGGTTGCCGTGGTCGCTCCCGCTGACCTCGCTGAGTTCCAACAGCTGGTGCCGGAAGCGACCTTCGAAGTTGGCCGCCTCGTTGAAGGAAAGGGTGTCACGCTCTCGTGACGCATCGGCTGGTCGTTCTCGCTTCAGGAAGCGGCACCAATATGGGTGCGATCGCTGAAGCCTGTTCGGCGAGCCAGCTCGACGCTCAGGTTGTGGGCGTCGTCACGAATCGCCCATCGGCGGGCGTCATCGAACGAGCCGCCGGCTTCGACATTCCGGTCGAGGTTGTGCCGGTTGATGGTCGATCGAGAGCGATCTACGACGGTGTCCTCGCTCACGTGGTCGAGGCACTCGCGCCCGATCTTGTGGTGCTCGCCGGATGGATGCGCATCCTCAGCAACTCGTTCTTGAAGCGCTTCGACGTCATCAACCTGCATCCCGCACTGCCCGGCGCCTTTCCCGGGCTCGAAGCCATCGAGCGATCGTTCGCCGCGTGCGAAGCCGGCACCGTCACCTCTGGCGGCGTCATGATTCACTGGGTGCCAGATGAGGGCGTCGACGACGGTCCTGTCATTGCCACCCAAGCCGTCCCCTACGAACCAGGTGACACACTTGAGGCGTTCGAATCTCGTGTGCACAGCATCGAACACGCACTTCTGGTTGAGGCCATCGGCCTTGCTCTCGACCAACTCGCCAATTCCCCACGAAGGATCACGTCATGAGCATCAACGCCGGACTGTTCGGACAGTTCGAATCTCTCACCTTCGATGATGTGCTGGTTGTCCCAGGCTGGAGCGACGTGCTCCCCGCCGACGTCGACACCACCGCGTCGGTGGCCGGAATGACCCTGCGGGTGCCGCTGATGTCGGCGGCCATGGACACCGTGACCGAAGCACCGCTGGCCATTGCCTTGGCTCGTGAGGGCGGGCTCGGCATCCTGCACCGCAACCTTTCGGTCGAAGCACAGGCCACCGAGGTCGACCGCGTGAAGCGGGCTCAGGCCGGCATGATCAGCCGACCCGTCAGCCTCGGCCCCGACGCCACGCTGGCCGACGCCGAAGCAGTGATGGCCTCGCACAAGATCAGCGGCGTGCCCATCTGCGACGACACCGGACGGCTGGTCGGCATCCTTACGAACCGCGACGTTCGCTTCTGCGGCCCAGACGACGATGGGGCTCCGGTCACGAAGTTCATGACCTCAGAGAATTTGGTGACCGCTCCTGTTGGCACTGATCTCGACGAGGCGGTCGAGATTTTGCATCGTCACCGCATTGAGAAGCTGCCGCTGGTCGACGATCACGGTGTGCTCAAGGGCCTCATCACGGTGAAAGACATCGTGAAGCGAGTCGAAAAGCCGCTTTCGACGCTCGACGACGCGGGTCGGCTTCGCGTTGGTGCCGCCGTTGGCGTGACCGACACAGCTGAACGCACCGAAGCACTCGCCGCAGCTGGGGTCGACGTGCTGGTCATCGACACCGCACACGGTCACACCCGCGGCGTGGTCGACGCTGTCCGCACCATCAAGAAGGGCTGGCCTGAGGTCACCGTGATCGGTGGCAACGTCGTCACGCGCGAGGGTGTCGACGCGTTGGCTGAGGCCGGAGCTGACGTGGTCAAGGTCGGCGTTGGCGCAGGCTCAATCTGCACCACCCGCATCGTCGCCGGTGCGGGCATGCCGCAGATGACGGCGATCCACGAGTGTGCGGTTGCCGCTCGCGAGCATTCGGTTGGTGGCAAGCCCTTGCCAATCATCGCTGATGGCGGCGTGGTCACCTCCGGTGACATCGTGAAGGCGTTCGTCGCCGGTGCCGACGCCGTCATGCTCGGCAACGCCCTCGCCGGTTGTGACGAAGCACCCGGCGATCTCGAACTGGTCGACGGTGCCATGTGGAAGACGTACCGAGGCATGGGTTCGGCCGGAGCAATGCGAGGCCGAGCATCAGATCGCTACGGCTCGGCTCAGAACCAGGGCAAGCACGTGGCCGAGGGTGTCGAGGCCAGGGTTCGCTACGCCGGTCCACTACACGAGCTGGTCTCCCAACTCGTTGGCGGCCTGCGGTCTGGCATGGGGTACGCGGGTGCAGGCAATCTGGCCGAGCTCCGTGAGGAGACACGGCTCACTCGCATCACGGGCGCTGGGCTCCGCGAGAGCCACCCCCACGACGTCGACGTCCTGCGCGACTAGGCCGTCAGCGAGCAGCGACAAACGCTGCGACGTGATCGGTCCACTGCCTGAGCTGATCGCTCGTTGATGCCAAGTGCAGTTCGCTGCCGCTGATCAACTCGTGCAGTTGGTCGGCCGTTGACTGCGGATGCGTTGGATCACCCGTCCACGCCAGGATCAGAGTCGGACACGTGATGGCAGAGATGGCCTCGCGTGGTGGGAGATCGGCAGAGGTTGCTCCTCGGAACACCTGGGCCAGGCGCTCGACATCCCACGACCGAAGGTTGGCCTCATAGCGCGCTCGATAGTTGGGATCATCGACGTACGGATCCGGCGGGGCCACCTCTCGGCGAGCGGCGATGATCGGCTCAACGCCCTTTGTCGTGGCCACGTGGGCCGCCGCTCCCCACTGATCGGCCTGTGCCTCACGAACTTCCCAGGCTGTCGGCGGGATCACAAGCACCAGCGCCGTCACCCGTTCTGGAGCCATGACGGCCGCATGCAACGCCGTGCCGCAACCCATGGACGCGCCGCCAGCGATGTAGGTGTCGATGCCGAGTTCGTCAGCGAGCGCCAGCTGGTCGTGGGCGAGCGATTCCCAGCTGTATTCGTCATTGTTGGGCGTCGAAGCCGATTCGCCATGGCCTCGTGCGTCGTACCGGGTTACCTCGGCGCTAATCCCGCTCCAGTCGACGAGCGGCGACGCGTCTTCTGCTGCCCGACTGCTGGTGAGCCCGTGCCCCCACATCACCCGGGGGCCTCGGCCGGTGGTCTCGTGAACTAGCTCGGCCCCTCGGACTGTTGTGCGCTCGACCGTCATGGCCGGACTGTACAGCGACCGACGCCAGCGTCTTGAGTCCGCCGTGTGCGACGCCGCCCTAGAACGTGATGGTGCCAGTGGCCACGCGCAGCGGTGAGTTCTTCTGAATGCTACGGAACGAGCAAACCGAGCTGTCCGATTTCCGCTAGTAAGTCGCGCGTGC
>CALLGK010000014.1 GCA_938009905.1 uncultured Acidimicrobiales bacterium
AGCTGAAAGTGCTGCGGCGTTTGTGCAGGGCGGGCTTCGGTCGGTCTCGCAGGAGTACCTCGCAACCGTCGTCGTTCACGGCTCCGATGACGACGTCCGATCGATCATCAACTGGTTTGGCCCGCACATGACGGTGGAGCCGCTCGATGGTGACCGCCAGGAAGTCTCGCTCAAGGCGGAGGCTGTCGATTGGCTTGCCAGCATGGTCGCGATTCTGGCGACGAACTTCGAGATCGAGGTGGTGGATCTGCCGGACGAGGCCTGGCCGCTCATCGAGGGGGCAGGTTCGCGACTCGGCCAGATCAGAAGGTCTTGACGAGAAACGGGCCGGCGAGCACGAGGGTGGTCAACGTCGAAAACACGATGGCCACGACGATGCGATGCGATCGCCAGAACTGAGTGCCTGCCCTCCACAACATGTGCACGAGGTAAGCCAACCTTGCGGGCGATCAAATTCCATGAGCAAGGAAGCCCGCTCGGGCAAGATCACCCCGCATCACGCGCCCTGCCAGCCCATCGAACGTGCGTGTTTGTGGCCGTGTTGGGTTGGTGCTGTGCACGCACGTTCGGGAGATTTGGTTGGGGTTACGAGGTTGCGTGTTCGTGGCCGTGTTGGGCTGGTGCTGTGCACGCAGGTTCGAGGGATTCCGACGAACTAGACGGGCTCGGTCTCGACGTTGTTGAGGTCGATGATGCCGAGGCGCACGGCGCCGAGGACGGCGTGGGTGAGGCTCTGGGCATCGAGCTTGCGGTAGATCGCGTTGAGGTGGTTGTGCACCGTCTTGGTGGTGATACCGAGGTATCGGCCAGCCTGCTTGGTGCTCATGCCATCTGCGATGGCCTGCAGAATCTCGACCTGGCGGTCGGAGAGCAGGTCTTCATTCTCGCGAGCCTTGTTGGCAGTCTCGAGCATGGCGCCGGCCAGTGCGGGTGACAGGACGGTCTCACCGTCGGCCACGCGAAGGACGGTCTCACGAACCTCTGAGAACGAGGTGCCCTTGCTGAGGTAGGCGCTGGCGCCGGCCGCAATGGCATCGCGGGTCTTGTCGATGTCGTCGTGCATGGTGAGCACGGCGATGCGAGTGCTCGGCATCGCTTCCCGAATGGCGCGGGTGGCCTCAATGCCGTCCATGACGGGCATTGAGAGGTCCATCAGAACCACATCGGGCTGAAGAGCCTTGGCAAGAGCCACGGCTTCTTCACCGGTCGAAGCCTCACCGACGACGGTGTCGCCTGCTGACTCGAAGGATCGGCGCAGACCATCACGAAGGAGGGCGTGGTCGTCGGCGAGCAGAATTTTGATCATCATGAGACCTTTGTGGATAGCTGAGCAGCCGAATCGGGCTGACCTGTCAGCACGGTGATCACCGTGCCTTGGTCGGGTTCGCTGGTGATTTCAAGGATTGCTCCAACAGCAGCGGCCCGTTCACGCATGCCCACGAGACCATACGCCGTTCCCCTGATGCCCTTGGACGGGTCGAATCCTCGACCATTGTCCTGGACCACGAGAACGCCGCGACCGTTTTCGACTGACCAGCCGACGTGGGCGTGAGTTGCCATAGCATGCTTTTCGACATTTGTGAGCGCTTCCTGAGCGATTCGCAGCAGCTCGTTTTCAACCACGGTGGGCAAACGGGCTGAGCGGTCGTCTGGAACAACCACAGTGACATCAATGGTCGAGCGTTTGGTGAACCGGTCGACAACCTCTTCCAAAACCACACTCAGAGGACGCTTTTCGCTCACTGCGGCTCGCAGCTCAATCAGGGTGTCGCGCAGGTCGGCGATGGCACCCTGAGTGTCTTCATAGAGCTGTTTGAGATCAACCATTGGTTCGGGCTGGGCGGCGTTGATTCGCTCAAGTTCAAGCCCGATATAGGTGAGCCACTGACCAAGGCGATCGTGCAGATCTCGGGCGATTCTGGTGCGTTCTTCGGTTGCTGCGAGTGATCGAAGCTGACGGAACGCACGAGCGTTTGCGACGGTGAGAGCGAGCACGTCGGCCATACCGGCCAACAGATCAGCGTCTGTCTCGGTGTAGGGGCCGCTTGTTCGTTCAACGGCGACGAGGCCGGTGTCGACGCCGTTGACGACGAGGCGGGCATAGAGGCCAGAGCCCAGTCGCTTGGCCGGGCCGAGCAAGTTGTCAATCTTGGTGACCGCTGGGCCGGTGGACGCATCGAGCATCGGCTTTGGCAGGTCAGCTGGTTTGAAGTTTGGAGGCAGGTCGAAGCGTTCTTGCAGCAGGGGAGACCAGCTGCGGTCTTCGTAGGACAGAAGGACGAGACGCTCGGCGTCGAATGTGCTGATCAGCTGTTCGCGAGCAGACGAGAGCACCTCGGCCAAGTCGAGTGACGACGGCATCGTTCTGGTGACTTCGTTGAGCACGCCAAGCAGCTGGTTGGTGTCGGCAAGCTGGCCGATCTGTTCTGCCTGTTCGCGACGCCGGTGTTCGAGCTGGAGCAGGCGCTGCTGGCCAATACCGGGGAAAATGGCGGCACCGCCGAGGGCGATGACACCGAGCGCGCTGGGGTTCGAGAACTGGCCGTCGATGAGGCCTGAGGCCACCATGACAACGCCGAGGGCGATCGTGGCCGCGAGCATGCCTTCTTGCAGGCCCCAGCCGAACGCGACGATGGCGACGGCAACAAGCACGCAGCCAACAAAGGGCGACGCGAGCCCTTCGCTTGCTGCCGCAGCGGCAGAGAGGATTGCCACGTCTGTCATGCCAACGGTGCGCTGAATGGGGCTGCGGTCACCGAGGCGAATTGGGCGCACGGTGCGCCATGAGGCAAGGAAGATTGTGATGCTGAGGGTGACGACGATGGCGAGGTTGCCGTTGGAGGCTCCAGCGGCGGCCAGTGACAGGCCGACCATGACGGCACCCCAACGAAGGGCGGCCAACACAGCAGAGAGGGAACCAACGACGCCGGGGCTCAGTTCGAGCGCTCGGCCGGTCTCGTCGAGACCACCTGTTCGCAGGGCGCGCAAGGCAAGCAGAACTTCACCCGCCGCTCCCGTCGCTGGCGCGGCGGGCGTCGACGGGCGGTCGGAGGATCGCTCCTGACTGCTTGTCACGCTGTTCTCATCGGCACGAGGACCTCTGCCTCAACCGTTCTCTGCTTAATGGGTTCTTGCAGCAACGTAGTTTGCGAGAGACACAAGCGTCTGTCGGATGCCGCCGTCAAAGGGTAGGTCATCGGCTGCTACCGCCGCTGCTTCCACCAATTTGTCGATCCGATCCTCGACGGCGCTGATTGCCCCGGTTTCGCGTAGTACGTCAACGATTGAGACGATCCCAACGTCATCTAAGTCGCGTTGTCCTATGGTCCGGAGCACCTTTTGCTGACTGTCAGTTGCGTTTTCGCACGCAATCGCCACGAGTTCTGTGGCTTTTCCCTCCCGCAGATCGTCGCCAACTGGCTTACCGACCCGGTCTTTTTCGCCAACAACACCGAGTAGGTCATCGCGAAGCTGGAAGGCCTGGCCAACCGGACGCCCAAATGTGTCAATGGTCGCCAGCAGCTCGTCGCTTGCCCCGTTGCGACCAAGCGCAGCGCCAACCTGCATGGGTCGGACGATGGTGTAGAGCGCGGTCTTGAAGGTGGCGACTCGCTGGGCGGTCTGGCGATCGGGCTCGTGCTCAGACGCAGCCCGCATGTCGAGGTATTGGCCGAGGTTGAGTTCGATGCGGAGTTCGTCCCACAGCGCCTGGGCTTGTTCTGATCGTCCAGAGATGAGGCGGTCGGCGTAGACGTGGCTGAGATCGCCGATGAGAATGGCGACTCCTTCACCGAAGCGGCGGGGCTCGCCAATGAGGCCGTCGTTGACAAGCTTCTCGGCCGCCGTGGTGTGGATGGTTGGCAAGCCTCTGCGCCGATCGGCGTCGTCCATGATGTCGTCGTGAATCAGGGCAAATGTCTGCAGCAGCTCGAATGCCGCGCCCGCGTCGATGGCCGCGGTGCGTTCATCGCTTGGCTCGTGGATGTCGCCGCCGGCCGCGTCGTGGCTGCCAGCCCACGTCCAAAAGCAGAAGGCGGCGCGTAGTCGCTTGCCGCCGCCGCTCATCCTGACGAGTTCTGAGATGGCATCGTCGAGCCGTGGGTCGACTTCGCGCCAGCGTTCGCGCTCGCGGGCCAGCACATCGAGAACTCGAGCATCGATGAGGTCGCCGGCGATGGCGAGCTCAGGGGGTGCCGTTGTCACGCGGTGGCCGAATCGTCTTGACTCGTTTGCCGCGCAAGGTCTTCAACAACGGATGCGACGTCGGTGCGAACAACGTCGAGTCGCCCCCGGCAGAGGGCAACAAGCTCTGACGCCCGACGAACGCGCTCGGCCAGGGTGTCGACGTCGACGGACGCCCCTTCGATCTCATCGAGGATGTCTTCGAGTTCCTCGAGCGCGCTGGCGTATGCCGTCTGGCTGTCGCTCTCGCTGCTGGTTGGGGTGTCGTCGCTCATGCGTCTCGGTTCTCGGTTGTGAGGTCGGTAACCGTTGAGGTCACACGGCCGCCAGCAAGCGTGGTGACCACAGTGTCGCCGGTTGTGAGGTCGTTTGGTGTTCGGACAAGCTCGCCATCCGCACGGTGGGTGATTGACCAGCCCCTCGTGAGGGCAACGGCTGGGTCGAGGGCTCGCACGCGCACCTCGTGGCGTTCGAGAACTGACTCGGCTCGCTCGAGGGCGAGCGAGGCCGCGTTGGTGATGCGACCTTCCACGAGATCGAGGTGCGAGGCCTTCGCCGTCAGCGTTTCGTTGGCGGCTCGAGCCACGTTGGTGCGGTGGCTCGCAAGCTGAAGGTCGGCCCGAGCGAGGTGGTGCATCGCTGCCGTCGCGATGCGATTTGATGCGGTGGTGACGCGGTGTTCGAACCGGGCAACGCTGTCGATGATGAGATCGGCACAGGCAGTCGGGGTCTTGGCAAAGCTGTGGGCGACGTCGTCAGCCACTGAGTGATCGGTCTCGTGGCCGACACCAACCACCACGGGCAACGGACAGGTGGCAATGGCCCTCGCCACCTTCTCGTGATCAAAGGCGACAAGATCGGTGCGAGCGCCACCGCCTCGCACCACGGCCACGAGATCGAAGGCGCCCGGCTCCGCGGCACCTGCGTCGGCAATGGCTGCTGCGATGTCGCCCGGAGCATCGTCGCCTTGCACCCGACAGTCGAACACGGTGATCTCGAACGGGCGGCCAGTTGAGGTCAGCTGGTGGACAACGTCTGCCTCAGCCGCGCTTCCGCTGCTGGTAACCAGGGCGATGCGCAGGGGAAGGACGGGCCACGGCAGTTCGCCGTTGGCTCGAAGCAGACCCTCGGCCGCGAGGGCGCCGAGCAACTGGGCCCTGGCCTGTTCGATCTGGCCAAGCGTGAAGCTTGGGTCGATCAGGCTCATGATGAGCTGTACCCGGCCCTGTCGTTCGTAGAACGTGACCGCGCCTCGGATTTTGATCTCGACACCGTCGTGCATGCGGATCGAGTTGGTGCGGCGAAGAATGGCATTCACCCGCTGCTTGGCGTTCGCAAACAGGGCAACGGGGATTGACGCGGCCCCCGGTTGGCCCAGCTCGTCGGTTTCAACGAGGTCGAAGTAGACGTGGCCTCGGGCTGAACGGTTGAGCCCTGAAATGGAGCCCTGCACCCACACCTCGTTCGGGAAGGCTGCGCTGATCGCGTCGTCGACCATGGCGCACAGCTGGCGCACTCCGAGTTGGCTGTCGATCTGCCCGTCCGGCACCACGATGACGATACCTCGGCTCACTTTCTGTTCTGCCGCCGATGCCGGTCGAAGCATCGCCATCTGCACGGAGCGTGGTGACTACTGTCGCGAGTTGCGACAGGCTGACCCGCGCCTCGTTGCCATGGAGTGTCCCGGTGCAAGACCAGCGAATCGGCGAAAGCGAGTTGCCGTTCGATCCACCCCTCGCGCTCGAGGGTGCCCTTGGTGACGACATCGAGATCATCCCAGACGATGCGTCAATCGGGGCCATCGCCAACCGGACCTACGACGGTGTGGCCATCAGCACGATCCGACCAGAATCTGGCCGGGCGCACCTTGTCTACGTCAGCGAGAACCTGGCCGAGCTCCTCGGCATGCGACCCGACCAACTGCTGGGTCGCAACCCTGGCGTGCTCTTCTCCGAGAACACCCCAGATGCCCAAATGGAGGCGATTTCTCGCATCGTCGAACAGGGGTTGCAGGCTCGCGTTCGTCTTGATCTGCAGCACGCCAGCATGGCTGACGTCGCGGTTGAGGCTGCCTTCTTGGCTCTGCCAACCACCACCTCAGATGGCACCGGGTGGCCCTACTACCTGTCGCTCTTCCGGGCGACGTCACCGTGGCCAAGGCCCGAGGCGCTCCTTGCTGAACAGCGCGATCTGCTCGAGTCGTTGGTGCATGGTCGTGACCTGGCCGATGTTCTTGTGCAGGCCGCCGAGCGCATTGAGGAACAACTCAAGGGTGCCTCGTGCTGGCTTGGACTGACCGACCCAACTGGCCGTCTCGAACCCACCGTCGTCGGCGATCAGCGCGACGATCTCGTGGAAGCCGTCCTCGACTATCTCACGGAGAGTAGTCAGGACACTACGCACGTTCGACTGCGTTCAGAAGACCTTCCGCTCGAGATCGGCATGGAGCTTCAGTCGTACGGCATCCATGCCCTGTGGGTGTATCCGATCTCGGGTGCCGGCCGCCGAGGCCATGGCGTCATGGTGGTGGCGCACAACGATCGTGATGCCCCGCACCCGGCCGAGCAGCAATTGCTCGAACAGATCATCCGGATGATCGCCGTGTCAGCCGAGCGTGCGCTCACTGAAGCGAGCCTGGCTCACCAGAACCTGCACGACTCGCTCACGCAGCTGCCGAACCGGGCGCTCATTCTCGACCGCCTCGAACAAGCGGTGGCTCGCCTTGGACGCGAGAGCCAGAATCTTGCCGTCCTGCTGGTCGACCTCGACCGATTCAAGAACTTCAACGACACCCGTGGCGCCGAAGCAGGCGACGAGGTGTTGATCGAACTGTCCATGCGGCTCCGTCGATCGGTTCGCCTCGGCGACACCGTCGGTCGAATCGGTGGCGACCAGTTCCTCGTGCTCTGCGTCGCCATGAACGACGAGGCCGATGCGTCATCGATGGCCGAGCGGATCGTGCGCAGCGTTGCCGAGCCGTTCGAGCTCAGCAACGGCACAAGCGTGACGACCACGGCGTCTGTTGGCATCGTGATGGTCGACGCTCCCGGTAGCTCGCCCGCGCAGATCATCGGCAGCGCAGAGTCTGCGCTCGGCAGCGCGATCGAGGCGGGCCGTGGCGGTTATGCCCTCTTTGAAGAAGGTTTGCAGCAGCGAGTCGTCATTCGCCACGAGGTTGAACAAGCACTGCACCTCGCGCTCACCGAAGACGAGCTCGTGCTGCACTACCAGCCCGTCGTCGAGATCAAGAGTGGTCGAATGGTTGGCGCCGAGGCGCTAATCCGTTGGGACCGGCCTGGACATGGGCTGCTCTCTCCCGCCTCGTTCATCGAGATTGCGGAAGAGACCGGGCTCATCGTGCCGGTCGGCGCCTGGGTGATCGACGAGGCGTGCCGTCAGATCTCCAAGTGGCCAAAGCAGCCAGACGGATTGCGACCGGTCATCTCGGTCAACCTCTCGGCCAAGCAGCTGGCAGAAGAGTCGCTGCTTGTCACCGTCGTGAGCGCTCTCGACCGTCACCGCATCAATCCGAACCGCCTCGGCTTTGAAGTCACAGAGTCGATGCGAGTCGAAGACATCGAAGCGGCCATCTCGACGCTCGAGAAACTGTCTGGCCTTGGGTGTCGCCTTGCCATCGACGACTTCGGCATCGGCTACGCCACGCTCGACTACCTGCGTCGCTTCTCGATGGCAGACACCATCAAGATCGACCGCTCGTTCGTGAACGGACTCGGTAAGTCTCGTGAAGACTCCGCCATCGTGTCTGCCTCGATTGCGCTCGCCCGTTCGCTTGGCCTCTCGGTTGTCGCCGAAGGCGTCGAAACGGTCGAGCAGTTCGATGCCCTGACTGAACTTGGGTGCGACATCGCCCAGGGTTACCTACTTGCCCGGCCTGTCACCGTCGATGAGGCACTTGCGCTGTGGCATAAGAACCAGCTCATTGAGCCCACCGCGGAGCGCCGCCCCGACGGCCAGTAGTCTGGCCGCGTGAGCGACAGCGAACCCTCGAACGCGTCGGCCAGACGCCGCAAGACGGAAACGTCTGCGTTCGGGGCGGGCCGACGAGAAGGGCACGACGCTTCTGCGTTCTACGCCCGCTTTCGTCCGCCGGTCTTGTCTGACGACGAAACCGTCAACCACGCCGAGGCGCTTGCGCTGCATCCGAACTCGGTCTCAATTCATGGTTCGTCTGTCGATACCGGTTTGCCAGACAACAGCGTCGCCCTTGTGGTCACCTCGCCGCCCTACTTCGTCGGCAAGGAGTACGAGCTTGCGGTTGGCGATGGCAGCGACACCGTGCCCGAGACCTACCTCGAGTTTCTCAATCTGCTTCGTGAGGTGTTTGCCGAGTGCGAGCGGGTGCTCGAACCAGGCGGGCGTATTGCCGTCAACGTGGCCAACCTCGGCCGCAAGCCCTATCGGTCACTCTCGGCCGACATCACCGCCATCTTGCAAGACGACCTCGGGCTGCTGCTTCGGGGTGAGGTCATTTGGCAGAAGGGCAAGTCGAGCTCTGGGTCGTGTGCCTGGGGTTCGTTCGCCAAGGCCACCAACCCCGTGCTGCGAGACATCACCGAACGAGTGATCATCGCCAGCAAGGGTCGGTTCTCTCGTGCGGTGTCACTGAAGGATCGAGCGAGCCGGGGGTTGCCCCATGTCTCGTCACTCACGAACGACGAGTTTGTCGACGTCACGCGCGACGTGTGGGAGATCGACACCGAGTCGGCCACCCGAGTTGGCCATCCCGCTCCGTTCCCCATCGAACTGCCGCGCCGACTCATCGAGCTCTACACCTACGAGGGCGACATCGTGCTTGACCCGCTCTCGGGTTCTGGCACCACGATGGTGGCGGCTGAACAGACCGGCCGGGTTGGCCTCGGGTTCGATACAGACGAGGACTACGTCGAGCTCGCCAACAAGCGCATTGCGAATGAAGGCGCGATCTCGCCAGACAACAAACACGAAGCTCGCCACGGCACCGCTCTTGTCGCCGGGCGCAAGATGCTCGACCTCACCACAGACGAACTCGAGCGTTTGGGTTTTGCGTTCACGTCCGCTGGAGCCAAGTTCGGTCCGCTCGGCATCGAGCTCACTGGCGTCGCAACGGCCAAGGACGGCACCGACTACTACGTCGACGTCGTTGGTGGGTTCACGCTTACCAAGCCAGGGCTACAGCGATCCGAAGAAGTGTGGCGATCGTTGGCTCGCTACCACGTGCTCAAGACAGCGCATCCCGAAGCCCGTCTGCTCGTGATCACCTCAAGCCTGCCGCGAGCGGGCACGCCGCCGGCGAAGGCGCTTGCTGCCGCGACCGATCCCGGATCGTTCGAAGTGTTTGAGCTGTTCGACGACGCGTCGTCTGCTCGGCTTGCCGAACTCGCGGGTTAGCGAACCCGGCGCAAGAGACCCTCTTGCGCGACGGTGGCCACAAGGTCGCCACGTTCGTTGTAGACCGACCCACTGGCAACGCCGCGCGAGCCGCGCAGTGACTGCAGGTGAAGGTCGAACAGCAGCCACTCGTCTGCGCGAGTTGCCTTGTGGAACCACACGGCATGGTCGAGGCTCGCGCCCATAAACGATTCCCAGTCTTCGGTGCTGGGATGGCCGCTACGAACGGCGTCCATCGGGATGTGGTCAGAGCAGTAAGCCACGCCGGCGGCATGGATGGCTCGTGCGGCGACGTCTGTCGGGTCAGCCAGTCGCTCTGGCACGGCGATCTTGATCCACGCCATGGCCCGACCAGTTTCGGTGTCTGGCACCATCCGAACCTGTGAGATGTCGTCCCAGTCCTCGTCGATGCAGTCCTCGGGTGGAGCAACGTCGGTCGGCGCGCTGGACGCTGAGTATTCGGTGTCGGGTTCGTCTCGATGAAACGACGCAGACAAGTTGAAGATGGCGCCACCAGCTTGGCGGGCCACCACTCGGCGGGTTGAGAACGACCGGCCATCGCGAATCCGGTCGACATCGAACACGATGGGCTTCGTCTCGTCGCCAGACCGAATGAAGTAGCTGTGCAGCGAGTGCACGGCATGGTCTGGAGTTTTGAGCGACGTTGTGGCCGCAGCAAGAGCTTGCGCAACCACCTGGCCGCCATAGACGCGTTGACGATCCTTCAACGGGCTACGCCCGATGTAGAGATCCGCGGCGATCTGCTCGAGTTGCAGCAGATCGATGAAGTTGTCGGGACCCGGATCGGTCATTTCCGGGACGCTACTCCTGGACGAGCTCGATCAGCGTTCCGAACGCACCCTTTGGGTGAACGAACGCAACGGTGGTTCCTCGTGAGCCCGGTCGGGGTGCCTTGTCGATCGGCGTTGCACCGGCGGCCACCATCGCTTCGAGCGCGGCAGCGCAGTCGTCGACCCGGTAACCAACGTGATGAAGGCCTTCGCCTCGCTTCTCGATCGACTTCGCGATGGGCGAGTCTGGGCGAGTGGCAACGGTGAGCTGAATGTAAGAATCAGCGACCTTCAGCAGTGCCTCTTCAACGCCGTCACTCTCGACCACCTCGCGGTGGTCGACCTCGGCGCCGAAGGCATTGCGATAGAACTCGATCGCCGCTTCGAGATCGCGAACGGCGATGGCGATGTGGTCGATCTCGGTCAGGAGCATGTCGGGAGTTGGGTGACTCGGCGTTTCTTGGCTCATCGTGCAGCCTCGAGCTTTCGTTGATGGGTGAGGAAGCGAGTGATGTTCTCTTCGCCGATGCGCTCACGCTTTTCTGGATCAGTGATGCCCATGCCCTCTTCGGGAGCAAGGCACAGCACACCAAGCTTGCCTTCGTGCAGGTTCTTGTGCACCTGGAGGGCCGCTTCGCCAGTCTCTTCAAGCGCGAACACGCCGGACAGAATCGGATGGATCTGACCACGGTCGATGAGGCGGTTCATGGCGTAGGCCTCTGCGTAGTTGGCGAAGTGGCTCGACACAATCCGCTTGAGTTTCATCCAGAGGTGGCGGTTGTCGTATTCGATCATGTAGCCAGAGGTCGCAGCACAGGTCACGACCACACCGCCGCGCTTCACGGCGAAGACAGAGGCCCCCATGGTTTGGCGACCGGGGTGTTCGAAGATGATGTCGGGGTCTTCGCCGACGAGCTCACGAATGCGCTTGCCGAAGCGACGCCACTCGCCCTCGTCTTGGTTGTGCTCGTCTGCCCAGAACTGGTAGGCCTCAGCCTTGCGGTCGATGACGGCGTGGCAGCCCATCTCGTTGAGCAGCTCGGCCTTCTCGGGTGATGACACCACGCCGATCGGCGTGCCGCCGCCGTTCAACACGAGCTGGGTGGCATAGCCGCCGAGGCCACCGGTGGCGCCCCAGATGAGCACGTTGTCACCCTGCTTCATCGGTGCTGCGTTGTTGCTGACAAGCATGCGATAGCTGGTTGACGCGCACAGCGCGTTGACGGCTGCTTCTTCCCAGCTGAGGTGTGCCGGCTTTGGCATCAGCTGGTTTGCCTTGACCACGGCAAGGTCGGCGAGGCCGCCGAAGTTTGTTTCGAAGCCCCAGATGCGCTGATTGGCCGCCTTCATCGAGTCGTCGTGGGCGGCAGGGTCTTGATCGTCGACGTGGTTGCAGTGAGCGACGATGTGATCGCCTGGCTTCCAATTTCGCACGGCGGAGCCGGTCTTGACGACGACACCAGAGGCGTCTGAACCGACGATGTGATAGTCGAGATCGTGGCGCTTTCCCCACTCACCTTCTCGGCCAAGGCGCTCGAGGAACCCGAACGTGGGGAGCGGCTCGAAGATCGAGGTCCACACGGTGTTGAAGTTGATCGAGCTCGCCATGACGGCGACGTAGACCTCGTCTGGCGCTAACTCTGGAGTGGCAACGTCGCCGATGTGGAGAGACTCGCGGGGGTCTTTCTCCCATGATTCCTTGCCCTCAAACATGCCGATGTCTTCTTTGCGTACGAACGCGGCACGGAAGGATTCTGGAAGGGGGATCCCAGCAATGTCATCGCCAGAAGCTTCATTGGTTGTGGCGTCAAGATATTCCTGCATGGAGGGCAAGGTACTGCTGCATTACCCGCGGGTCACAATGCAAAGGCCTTGGGCTGGTCGAATGACTCATCTTTCGACCCGACCCACACAAAAAACTCTGATGCGGAAGACTCATGCGAACGTCCCTTTGGCCGACGAGTACGGTGAGATAGGAGGTCGCTTGTCGTGTCGATGAGTCCTGATGAAATCAAGAAGCGAGAATTTGCCTCTCAGCTTCGTGGTTACGACAAAGACGAAGTTCGCAGTTTCTTGCGCCGGATCTCTGACGAGGTCAATCGCCTGCAAGAGGTTGAGGCAGAAGCGTCTCGTCGGACCCCAGCAGTGCTTGCCGCGGAAGCAGCAGCACAGCGCAACTCGCAGTCGGCAGCGCCCTCGGCGCCGCCTGAGCCCCCTGCGAACTCACTCGCTGGCGTCTCGACGTCGGCCGCCGTTCCTCCGGCCCCCGAGATGCCGGCTGCGCCCGAGCGTCCCGCCGCGGCCACCAATGATTCCTCCGACGATGCTCCGGTCTCCATGCCGGTGTCGTCGTCAGCTGACTCGTTCGCTGATGAGTCGCTGAACCCCGCAGACGATCGGTTCGAGGCGCTCGGTGAGCGCATCGCCGGCCTCCTGCGTGATGCCCACATGTCGGCTGGGTCCGTTCGTGAGAAGGCCGATTCCGACGCTCGTGACATTCTCGAGCAGGCTCGAGTCGAAGCATCGTCTCTCCAGGCTGCGGCCATGGAAGAAGCCGAAACGCTCCGAGTTGATGCCGCAAACGATTCTGCTGCAACCCGCTCAGCCGCTGAAGAAGAGGCCGAGGCCATTCGGGCTGAAGCTCGGGCACAGGCCGAGGCCATCCAGGCCGAGATCGATCAAAAGCAGCTCGAGATCGAAGAGTTCAAGACCACGTCAGAGGCTGAAGCCGCTGAGCTGCGCGAGCAGTCACTGAACGCTGGCGAAACCGAATTGGCCGACCAGCGAGCCGAGACCGAGCAGCAGCTCGCCGACGCCCGTGCAGATCGCGACCAGGCAATGGCCGAGCTAGCCGATGCCCGCGAACAAGTTGCAGAGCTTCTCTATCAGGCTCGTACTCAGAGCGAGTTCATTCGCCATGAGGCCGAGGAGATCATCCGCAGCAAGGTTCGCCAGAACGTCGAGCAGGCCGAAAGCCGCCTTGCCATGCTTCGCAACAGCGAAGTCGCTTCTCGTGAGCGTCTCTCTGCGGCCCAGCGTGAACTGTCTAGTGCCATGGCTCGCCTTGAGTCAGAGCCCCAGCCGGCCCTTCCGAACGACGCAGACGAGGTTGTTCTCGCCGAAGCCGTCGAAAAGGGTGAGGCCACTGGGTATGGCGCACTCGATGCCTTGATTGGTGATTCCTCGAACACCGCCGTCGAGGCTGAGGTTGTTGAAACTGAATTCGTTGAGGCTGACGTCGTTGACACTGACTACGTCGAAGCTGATTACGTCGCAGCCGAGGTCGTCGAGACCGAAGCCGTCGAGACTGACGTCGCTGAGACTGACGCTTTCGAGGCCGATGTTGTTGAGGTCGAGGCTGAGGCTGTCGAGTTCGACGCCGAGGTTGTTGAGCCTGCGTACGAGACGCCTGAGTTTGAGAACGCCGAGTTCGAGAACACAGCGTTTGAGAATGCAGAGTTCGACGCTGCTGAAGTTGACGTCGCTGACGACATGGTTGAGGCAGTTGCCGATGCCGAGCCAGCCTTCGACGCTGAGATCGCAGTAGCTGAGGGTGAGCCAAGCAGCGAGATGCTCGAGGCTCTTCTTGGTGACGCACCAACCCCAACCGCTGACGCTGAGGTAGTCGAAGAGGCTCCTCGTGAGCTCTTCGGTGCGGTCCCCGCTGTCGAGGCCGAGATGCCTCAGGCTCCTGAGATTAATGAAGAGGTCGTCGCCGACGTGGCTGACACGACCGAGATCAGCGAGGTTGAGGCGGTTGAGGCCGTCGAGACGGTTGCCAGCGAAGCTCAGACGCTCAACGATCTTCCGATTCGCTCAGCACCGCCCGCTCCTCCGGCCCCGCCGGCTGGCTTTGGTCAGGTCAATGAACCCGCTCCCGTCGCCGAGGTCACCAAGACCGAGACGGCGGCTGCCGATGCGTCATACGACAACGATGACGAGTCGTTCGATCAGCTCCGCGGTGACCGTGTGCCGGTTTCTGCCGGTGTTGTCGATGAGCTCGAAGGTTCAGCTGACGAGGATGCCCTCGCCCGCTTGGTCCGTGAGGCCATGCAGCGTGCGGTTGATTCCGCTCGAGGCGACTGACAAACCACCCACGTACTACCTATCTCCGTAACCAGCGACGCCCGATCGGGCGTCGCTGGTTCCGTTTTCGAACAGGCTGGGCTCCGCTTTCGAACAACGCTGTCTTACGGAATCAATGCGGACTTCGCTACGTTCTCAATGATGTTGGCCGTCTACGACGGGCATGTCACCAATTGACTGAGGAGCACACATGTCAGGTTCGTACATCGTCTCCGGAGCACGCACTCCGATTGGCAAGCTCAGCGGAGGCTTCGCATCACTTGCGGCCACCGATCTCGGTGGGGCAGCGATCACGGCCGCTCTCGAACGAGCTGGCGTCGCCCCCGACCAAGTCGACCACGTGATCATGGGCCAGGTGCTGCAAGCCGGTGCTGGCCAGATCACGGCTCGTCAGGCTGCGGTGAATGCTGGCATTCCGATGGGTGTCCCGGCGCTCACGATCAACAAGGTGTGCTTGTCCGGGTTGAACGCCATCCAACTGGCTGACCAGATGATCCAGGCCGGGCACGCCGACATCGTGGTGGCTGGCGGCATGGAGTCGATGACCAACGCTCCGTACATGCTGCCGGAAGCCCGAGCTGGCCATCGTGCCGGCGACAAGACGATCGTCGACTCCATGATGTACGACGGCTTGTTCTGCGCCTTCGAGCAAGAGGCCATGGGTGCTGGCACCGAGCGCTTCGCTGCCGCCGCAGGCCTTGATCGAGCACCCCAGGATGAGCTGAGCGCCATGTCGCACGAGCGTGCGGCCGCCGCGCAAAAGGACGGCACCTTCGACGACGAGCTGGTCGCCGTGTCTGTGCCGCAGCGCCGTGGTGAGCCGATTGTGATCGACACCGACGAGGGCGTTCGCCCCGGCACGACGGCCGAGACACTCGGCAAGCTGCGGCCTGCCTTTGACTCAGCCGGCAACGTCACCGCAGGAAACGCGTCTCAGATCTCCGACGGTGCATCGGCCACCATCGTGATGAGCCAGGCCAAGGCAGAAGAGCTTGGCGTGTCTGCCCTGGGCGAGATCGTCAGCTACGGCATGGTCGCCGGTCCAGACACCTCGCTCCTCACGCAGCCAAGCCGCGCCCTCAACGTGGCACTCGAGCGGGCAGACATGTCGCTCGATCAGCTTGGCCTGTTCGAGATCAATGAAGCCTTCGCGGCAGTTGCTCTCGCCAGCATGGACGAACTCGGTCTGTCGAGTGACGTGGTCAACGTCAATGGCGGTGCGATTGCACTCGGCCATCCCATCGGAGCGTCAGGAAACCGACTTGCCGTCACGTTGTTGCACGAGATGCGCCGGCGGGGCGTTGAATACGGAGCGGCTGCACTCTGCGGGGGTGGCGGCCAGGGTGACGCCCTGATCGTGCGTTCACTCGCCTAAATGTGACAATTTCGCCGACTGTTACGTTTGGTTCGTAACGTGACGTGAAGATTGTTTTGGGCCTTGAGCAGGGAATATGTCGGAAGCGTTGACATCCGACTTGTCATGACAGCGCCCATGTTGTAACATAAATGACATAACGTTGCAGTGCCCCGGTGGCTGGTACCCAAACCGCCCGCGCCACAGTCATCGGGGCACTGCAACAACCTAAGCAACACCGGGTCGGTGATTCCTCTCCCCGCCGACCCGGTCGTCGCGTAAGGGGCGCAGCTAGAGGGACTGGCGGCCTTCTAGGGCTCGGCCCAGCGTGAGTTCGTCTGCGTATTCGAGATCGCCGCCGACGGGGAGGCCGGACGCTAAGCGCGTCACCTTCACCTCGAATGGGGCGAGGATCTTGTTGGCGATGAATGCCGCCGTGGTTTCGCCTTCGAGATTCGGATTGGTGCAGATAATCACTTCGGTGATGTCGTCCTGAGCAACCCGCAGCGCAAGCTCACGCATCTTGATCTGCTCTGGCCCGATGCCTTCGAGTGGATTGATGGCGCCCAGCAGCACGTGGTAGCGACCGTTGAACGCACCGGTCTTTTCGAGCGCTGCGATGTCTTTGGGCTCCTCAACGACGCAAAGCACAGACTGATCGCGTCGTGCGTCTGCGCAAATGGTGCACTCGCTTCCCTCTGCGACGTTGAAGCACGTCTCGCAAAAAGCGACCTTCTCCTTCAGCTCAACCACGGCGTCGGCGAGGCGCTGCGCGTCGACGCGATCGGCCTTCAACAAGTGGAAGGCGATGCGTTGGGCTGACTTCGGACCGATGCCGGGGAGTCGCCCAAGTTCGTCGATGAGAACCTCGACTGGCTTGGCGTAGGCGCTCATTCGCCGAGGAGTCCTCCGATGTCGGGCATCTCCATCCCGCTCATCGACTCTTCCTGCAGCTCCATGACCTGATCGCCTGCGTCGCGAAGAGCGGCAAGCACCAGATCTTCGAGCATCTCGACGTCGTCGGTGTCGACGACTTCAGGGTCGATGTGGACCGAGAGGAACGAACCGGCGCCAGACATCTGGATCTGGACCTTGTCCCCACCGGCGGTGCCGGTGACGGTTTGTTCTGCCTGGGCGGCTTGCGCCGCTTCCATCTGGGCCTGCATCGCTTGGGCCTGCTCGAGCAGGCCGCCGAGGTCGAATCCGCCTTGGTCGGTCATGGTGTTGTCTCCGGGGGGAACGTGGACTGTTAGTGAAGAAACCAGTCTCGCTGCTACGAGGCTGAAGAGATGGTTATTCGCGAGGTTCGACGATCTCGGCGCCGGGAAAGGCTTCGGTGAGACGATCGATACCGGTTGAAGCGGTGTCGCCTGCGTCGGTGAGTTCGCTGAGGTCGCCAACATCGGCGGCCTGTTCTTCGACGGATGGTGCTGGCACCTCGGCGGCTGGCTTGGGAGCCTCGACGACCGGTGGTGGTGTTGCCCCACCATCGAGTTGCAGATCGATCACAACGGCCTGGCCGTAGTGCCTGCTGAGGGCATCTTCCATCTCAGCCTTCACGGCTTCGCACCGCTCGAGGCCAAAGGAGTTCGGAAGACCGAACTGCACCTGGTTGCCCGAGACGCCAAGTACCTGGCCAAGTCGGAACTTGGATCGAACCTTCTGCGAGACGCCGGCAAGAATGTCAGCGAACTCAGCCATCACGCGGCTGTTGTCGAGGGGGGCGCCCGACGGTGGCGGTGCTGCGGCGGGTGCGGGTTCGGGAGCTGCGGCGGCCGGTGCCTCTGCGGCAGGAGGTTCTGACGCGGCAGCCGCTGGCGCCGGTGCATCGTTTTGTGGGGGCCGAGGCGAGCGGGGTGGGGGAGGCGATGCCTGCCGCTGGCTCGGGGGTCCGGTCGGCGCGGGTGCTGCCGCTGGCGCAGGTGCCGGGGCAGGCGCTGCCGTTGGTGCTTCGGCCGGTGCCGCTGCTGGTGCTTCGGCCGACGCAGCTGCTGGTTGCGCGGCCGGTGGTGCAGTCTGTGCAGGGCCCGCGACAACGCCGCCTGCGCTGAGGGCGGCAACGTGTGATTCGAGGGCTTCGATGCGCTGGAGCAGTGCGGCGGTGTCATTGCCTTCACGTCGAGCCAACCGGAGCAGCGCCACTTCGAGCGGCACGCGAGGGTCGGGTGCTTGTCGCATCTCGACGAGCGCTTGCCCGAGCATTTCGAGTGAGCGAGTGATCGTGGCGGCGCCGAGGTCACCGGCGAGTCGCTGTGCGGTCTGAGCCGCCGATTCGCTCAGTTGGTCGAGCGGCGCACCCATCGAGGCAAGAAAAGCGTCGCGCAGCGTTGCGAGCGTTGTCTCGCCGATTACTCGGGGCTCGCGTCCTGCTTCGAGCGCCCGTTGTACACCCGCAATCGCGGCGGCGGAGTCGCCAGCGCCAATGGCATCAGCAAGCACTTGGCCGATGTCAGTCTGCTCTGGAACGCCACCAGCTGCGGCAACGAGGTCGAGGGCCGAGAGCGTGTCGCGGGCCGACCCGCCGCCCTTGCGAAGGGCAAAGTCGATGCCGGCCTGATCAACGTCGAGGCTTGCGTCTTCGATGATCCAACGGACGTGCTCGGTCAGTTCTTCTGCCGGCAGAAGGCGAAACTCGAACGCCTGGGTGCGGCTGCGAATGGTGTCGACAACCTTGTGTGGCTCGGTGGTGGCCAGCACAAACACGACATGGTCTGGCGGTTCTTCGAGCGTCTTCAGCAGCGCGTTCTCTGCCCCAGACGAGAGCATGTGCACCTCGTCGAGGATGTAGACCTTGGTGCGGCCCGGGGAGCCGAGCGCAACCTTTGCGATGAGGTCGCGAATGTCGTCGACTTTGTTGTTTGACGCTGCGTCGAGCTCGTGCAGGTCAAACGATGTGCCGTGCTCGATGGCCTGGCAGCTATCGCACGTGGTGCACGGCTCGCCGTCGGTGAGGTTCTCGCAGTTGAGCGCCTTGGCCAGCACACGTGCCGTACTGGTCTTGCCGGTGCCGCGAGGTCCGCTGAACAAGTAGGCGTGGCTTTGCCGCCCCTCGCGCACGGCAGCTCGCAGAGCCGCCGTGACATGAGATTGTCCCTTGATCTCTTCGAAGTTTTGAGATCGATACCGCCGGTAGAGCGACTGATGAGCCACGCTCGAATCCTAATGCTCCAAGAACGACGAAACGCCTGCTCTCGCAAGTGGCGGCCAGACGATCTGCGGCGCACCGAAGTTTCCGCTGAGAGCTGCTGCCTTCCGGCCCGGACTCGGTTCACGGGCTTCGGTCGCACAGGGTCCGACCACCACCTGCCAGAGCAGGCGTACCCCGATACCCTATCGAACTCGAAGCCGAGGTGACTCAGTTTCGTTGCTCAGCTTGCTGGGCACCCGGCAACTCCCAGAGTTGCAAAGGGAGGAGTGCGAGAGCGGCCGAATCGGCACGCTTGGAAAGCGTGTGACCTTCACGGGTCCGTGGGTTCGAATCCCACCTCCTCCGCTAGCTCGATCAGTCAGCGCGTCGTGGGCGAAAAGTCACAGGCCGACGCGCGGGGTTGCGATCCCGGTAGCGTCACCCGTGCTGCCGAACTGAATCGGTAGTGCAATCACCTCAGCGAAGTCCGGTGCGATTCCGGCGCTGTCCCGCAACTGTGATGTCGGCCCTCCCGGTAGGAACGACGAGCCAGGTCGCCTGCGGTGGTTGGAATCGAACACGAGTCCTCGGAGGAAGGACCGGTCGATGTCCAACCGGGCTTCGATTGCACCCTCCGCTGACGGAGGTACTGCAATGAAACCTGAACGATCCACGACCAACCTGCGAACGCTGCTTGCGCTGCTCTTCGCCTTTGCCCTGGTGGCCGCTGCATGCGGTAGCGATGGCGCCGAAGACACCGATGCCGGTGCGAGCGACGACTCATCAGAAACGACTGAGGCTGCCTCAGATGATGACGACGCCATGGAAGATGACGCCATGGAAGACGAAGAGTCGCACAGCGATGACGCCATGGAAGACGACGAGGCGATGGAAGAAGACGCCATGGAAGACGACGGCGCCGCTGACGACGCTGCCGCATCTGGCGCCTATCCCGTCACCGTGAACGACGACTTCGGCGAGATCACCATCGAGGCCCAGCCCATGCGCATCGTGTCGATGTCGCCATCGGCCACCGAGATGCTCTTCGCTATCGGCGCAGGCGACCAAGTTGTTGCCGCCGACAGCTACTCGAACTTCCCCGCCGAGGCTCCCACCACCGACCTGTCGGCATTCGAGCCAAGCATCGAGGCCATCGCAGCCCAAGAGCCTGACCTCGTCATTCTCTCGTTCGACACTGGCGAGATTGCCTCCGGCCTCGCCGACATCGGCGTGCCGACGCTTGTCTACGGCGCAGCCGTGTCTGTCGATGATGTGTACCGCCAAATCGCTGAGCTCGGTATCGCCACCGATCACATCGACGAAGCAGCAGCCGTGAACGCCGAAATCCGTGAAGGCATCGATGCCGTTGTGGCCAACGTCGATCCAGGCGCTGAGCCGGTTCGCGTGTACCACGAGCTCGACGACACCTTCTACAGCGCCAGCTCAAACAGCTTCATCGGTGAGCTCTACAGCCTGCTTGGTGTCGAGAACATCGCCGACCCTGCCGACTCAGATGGCTTCGGCTTCCCGCAGCTCTCACCCGAGTACCTCATTGAGGCTGACCCGCAGGTGATCGTCTTCACCAACCAGGTCGGCTACAGCGCAGACGACATTGCGGCCCGCCCGGGTTGGGAAACCATGTCGGCTGTTGCCAACGGCAACTTGGTCGAAGTTGACGCAGACGTTGCCTCTCGCTGGGGCCCACGCATCGTCGAGTTCCTCGAGATCGTTTCGGCTGAGCTCAGCAAGGTGCCGGCCGGCTCGTGACCTCTGCCGGACCGCTGGTTGGAGGAGTGGATGACTCCCCAGCCGCGGCCCGGGTTACTGCTCGCTCGTCGCGTGAGGCCGATCGGGCCATCCGGCAGGCGTACCAACTTTCACCTTGGGCCCTCGGAATCTGCCTGCTTGCTCTTCTGGTAGCGGTCGTTCTTGGCGCCGCGATCGGGCCCGCTGGCTTGCCGACGGTTGACGTCGTGAAAGAGCTGCTCGATCGACTGCCGTTGATCTCGATCGAGTCTGGCCTCACCGAGCGTCAACAGATCATTTTGAGTTCGTGGCGTCTGCCGCGGGTGGCCCTTGGCGCACTCGTGGGTTCGTCACTGGCCATGAGTGGTGCGGCCTACCAGGGCGTGTTCCGCAATCCGCTGGCGAGCCCGTGGCTTCTTGGTGCGGCCGCCGGCGCTGGCCTTGGCGCAACCGCCGTGATCACGCTCGGACTGTCGGTTGGGTGGGGGCCCTTCAACTCGATTCCGGTCGGCGCGTTCATCGGTGCCATCACCGGCGTATCGATCTCGATGTCGCTCGGACGGCTGTCTGGCCGATCAACCACGGGCCTTCTGCTCGCCGGTGTTGCGACCGCAGCCTTTCTCACCGCGATCCAGACCTATCTCCAGCAGCGAAACAGCGACACCCTGCGCGCCGTCTATGCGTGGGTGTTCGGCCGCATCTCAACGACTGGCTGGAGCGAGGTGTGGCTGTTGCTGCCGTACGTCGTGGTGTGCGGTGCCGTTCTCTTTGTGCATCGCCGTCACCTCGATGTGCTTCGAGTGGGCGAAGAAGAAGCCAGCTCGCTCGGACTCGAGCCTCGTCGTGTTCGCACGATCGTGGTTGTGGCCGCCACGCTGTTGACCGCGGCTGCCGTGTCGGTCAGCGGCTTGATCACGTTTGTCGGCATCATCGTGCCGCACGCAATTCGGCTGCTGTTTGGCAACAGCTATCGGGTGTTGATTCCGCTGTCGGCCATCGGTGGCGCAACGTTCCTTGTGCTCGTCGACATTGCGGCCCGCAGCATCGACGCGCCAGCGGAGTTGCCGATCGGTGTGGTCACGGCGTTCTTTGGCGCACCGTTCTTCGCCCTCGCTCTATGGAACGCGAGCCGCACATGACTCGGGTGACCGTCACGGATGTGTCGGTGTCGTACCGAGATCGAGTGGCCGTTGAAGGTGTGTCGCTCGATGTCGAGCAAGGCCATTGGATCGGACTTGTCGGTCCCAACGGTGCAGGCAAGTCGACGCTGCTTCGAGCGGTTGCCGGCCTAGTCGACTATTCGGGCGAGGTGACGTTCGATGGTGTCGCGGTGCCGAATGCTGAGCGATCGAAGACCGTTGCGCTGTTGCCGCAGAACCCGGTGATGCCAACCGGCATGACGGTCGGTGAATACGTGTTGCTCGGACGCACCGCCCACCTGTCGTGGTTGGCGGCCGAGACCGATCACGACCGAGCCATGGTCGGTGAATCCATCGAGCGGCTTGACCTGCTCGACTTTGCGGGGCGACCAGTCGATGAGCTGTCGGGTGGCGAAGCACAGCGAGTGGCACTGGCCAGGGCGCTGGCCCAAGAGAGTTCCGTGCTCTTGCTCGACGAACCAACCAGCGCGCTCGACATTGGCCACGAGCTCGCGGTGCTCGAACTCGTGAATGAGATTCGCTGTGAGCGCATGCTCACGGTGGTCGCGGCGATGCACAACCTCACTGCAGCTGGGCGAATCGCCGACCACGTGTTGGTGATGGCCAACGGTGCAACCGAAGCGATCGGAACACCCGCCGAGGTGCTCACCTCTGAGGTGCTCGGCCCGGTGTTCGGTGCAGACATCTCGGTGCTCGACGCGCCAGACGGAACGCGCGTGATCGTGCCGCTCCGATCGGGCCACTCGATCTAGATCCCTCCACTCGATCTCAGAGTCGCCCGGGGACTCTTTGTGGGCCGTTTGGCCCACTGATCTAGGCATTTTTGCGGTTTCGCGGTTCGTGCGGGCCGTAATCAGGGGGGAGTGCTCCAGATACCGCGGGTTCCAGTCGTTATTTCCCTCAACGAGTGTGCTGTGGCCCGATGCCACGGCGGTGGGTACGCGACCGATGACCGAACGACATGCAGAGATGCCAGATGTGAACATCTGTCTGCCCGTCGGCTTCATCGAGCACCTGACCGCAACCACGTCGCTCGACGAACTGCTCGAGGTCACTGCCACGTGGCTTGACTCGGTCGTGGCATGTGACCGATCGAGCTTGGCGATCCTCAACGAGGATGAAGACAGCCTGGAGCTGCTTGCGTTCGGCGACAAGACGATCATGCCGGGTCAAACCAGCTTTGGTCTCAACGACAGCCTCGTCGGTAAAGCCTTTACCCGACAGCGCCTCATCAACCTCGAGAACGTTTCCTCGGACACCTCGCTCGTCGATCTCGCAATGTTGTGGGATCTCGGCATTGGCTCCGTGTTGGTCGCACCACTCGTGAGCGCCGGTCGAGCCTTTGGCACGATCAACGTCGGCCGCTACTCGGGTGAGCCGTTTTCTCGTTTGGACGAGCTCAGCCTGCGTTCGATGGCGAGTTTGCTCGCTTCGTACATCTCGGTTCATCGACAGATCGACAGCGAGCAGAAAGCTGCCCGGGTCGACCATCTCACCGGGCTGTTGAATCGCCGAGCGATCCTCGAGACCCTCGAGAACGCGATCGCCGATGAGTCTGATGATCCAGTGTCCGTGCTGTTCCTCGACCTCGACGGTTTCAAAGGCATCAACGATGCCCATGGTCACGCCACTGGTGACGCGCTTCTTGTCGAGATCAGCCGACGTCTTTCCCACGTCCTGCGCGACGGAGACATGATCGGCCGCCTTGGTGGGGACGAGTTCCTTGCGATTTGTAAGTCGGGCGACGCCGGTGAACCGGCCGAGAGCATTGCCAAACGATTGGTTCGGGAGTGCTCTATGCCATTCTCAGTCGGGAGCACGGTTATCACGCCGCACGTCAGCGTTGGTGTGACGGCTCCGCACTCTTCGACGCAGACAACCAAGGATCTGCTAGCCGAGGCCGACGTTGCCATGTACCGGGCGAAGAGCTCTGCCGATTCAATTGCCTTTGTTGATGACGTGGTTCGGGCGGAGACCGAGATGCTGGCGGCGATCGATCGCGACCTAGTAGCGGCGATTGAGAACGACGAGATGTCGTTCTTCTACCAGGCCATTGAGTCGCTGAACTCGGCTGAGCTGCTCGGGGCTGAAGCGCTGTTGCGCTGGGAGCACGCGGAGTACGGACTCATTCCACCTCCGCTTGTGCTGGAACGAGTTGAAGCCTCCGGCCTCATCGAGCGGTTTACGCAGTGGTCACTCGACAAGATTGGTCGGGAGTGGTCGCAGTTGCAGGCCTCGGTTCCGAGCTTTGGCACAAAGGCTGTGTCCATCAACTTGAACCCGTCGCAGCTCGGTCTTGCTGGGTACAGCCAGTGGCACATGCAGATGCTCCAGACCTACGGGCTGCGCACCATCGACATTGTCGTCGAGATCGTCGAATCTGGCTCCGGCGATTTGAATGATGCCGCCGAAGGAACGCTCCGCGAGCTTGGCGCCAACGGCGTGATTCTTGCGTTGGACGATTTCGGCGCCAGCTACAACGCCATCTCGTACTTCACTCGATTCCCTGTGCACGCCCTGAAGCTCGACCACTCGCTCATTCATCAGATGATCGACAACGAGTCCGTTCGCAAGCTGGTGTTTGGCATGGCGCAGATCAGCCACGAGCTTGGACTCGTGGTGGTCGCGGAAGGTGTTGAACGACAGGCCGAGATCGATCTGTTGCTCGACATGGGCATCGACCACGCGCAAGGAAGGTTCCTCAGCCCCCCGATGGCCGTGTCGGAGTTCACGAAAGCGGCCAGACGCAACGAGGCGTACGAGTTCACCTTGCAGTTGCTCGGTGCCGACTACACGCCACCGGGCGGGCGCCCGAAATTCAAGGGCTGAATCGCTCGACATCGTCGATCATGGGGGAGTGACGTACGACGAGGAAGCTGGGTATGTCGTCGTTCCCCATCTGATGGGAGCGGACGAAGTGATGCAGGTGCGTTCCGCGTGTGCCGAGCTGGTCTCTGACGAGGCTGGATGGGACCCGCTCGACAAGCCTCATCAGGGCACGGTGCATCTCGAGAATCTGCATCGACGCATTCCTCTTGTTGCACAGGTGATCGGTCGAAACGCGCTCACCGACGTCGTCGGCGAGGTGCTTGGCTCGTCGCGACGGTTGGCTCAAGTGAGCCTCCGAAGCCCTGGGCCTGGTCATGGTCGCCAAGATCTTCACGCCGACGATCTTCCCAAGCTCGACGACGGACCGGCGCGAGTGGCGACGGCCATTGTTCCCTTGGTCGACTTCACGACCACCAACGGTGCGACCCGGCTTGTGCCCGGCAGCCATACTCGTCCGGACCTGCAGCGCCGAGCCGGTCAGCTTGGCGACTATTGCAAAGAGATCGTGATGGAGGAGCCGGCCGGATCGGCCATCGTGCTTTCGGGTCACCTGCTGCACTCCGGTCGTCAAAACCGGTCGGCTGAGGCTCGCCCGGCCCTGCAACTGGTGTGGAGGTTGGCGCCCGTTGATCTGGCGGGCGAGACTGCCCAACGGTGACCACTTCTGAGATGACCGACGACGAACTGATGGGCCTTGCGCTCGCCGAGGCTGCCAAGGCGGCTGAGCATGGTGACGTGCCGGTCGGTGCCGTTGTGGTGTCAGGGGGAACGGTGATCGCCCAGCGCCACAACGAACGAGAACTGACGGGCGATCCCACGGCTCACGCCGAGGTGTTGGCCTTGCGCGATGCCGCCGAAGCCACGGGTTCGTGGCGGCTCGAAGACTGCACGCTCGTGGTCACGCTCGAGCCGTGCTTGATGTGTGGCGGGGCAGCGGTGAACAGCCGGCTTCAACGAGTTGTCTACGGGGCAGCCGATATGAAGGCCGGTGCTTGCCTCAGTCTCTACAACGTGTGCGACGACCCACGTCTGAATCACAAGGTTGAACTGACTGCAGGCGTGCGGGCGGAAGAGTGCGCTGCGCTGCTCACGGACTTCTTCGCGGCCCAGCGCTAGCTGCTTGCACTAGTCAGCGCGGTTGATGCGCTTGAGGGCTTCGCGTTTGGTGAGACCCGAGAGCGTGTCGCTGTGTTGTTCGACAAAGGCGGCAACGGCATCAGGATCGAATCGTGAATACTGCCGAAGCGCCCATCCGCAGGCTTTGCGGATGAAGAACTCTTTGTCGGCGGCCCGGGTCTCGACGTAGCGGAAGAGAAGGTCGGCGTCGGTGTCGTCTTTGTAGGACAGCTGGAAGAGGATGGCGGACCGGGCAATCCAGATGTTGTCGTCGTGGATCCAGGTGTCCATCTCGGCTCGAACGGAATCGTGGTTGAGCGCCATGATGCCAACCGTCCACGGGGCAAGCGTGTCGATCGTGTCCCACCACGACTTCTGCTCGATGAGCTGGCGGACGGCGGGCAGGTCGTCTCCCCGCAAGTTCTTGGCTCCCGCTCGCAGCACGTCGGCACCGATGTTCTGAAACTCACGTTCGGGTGCGGCCCAGCACCGCTGGGCGAACTCAACGACGTCGGCTGGGTCAGCCGTCTTTGCGGCGAGGATCGCTGGTTTCGACGCCGCTCGCCTGGCCGGTGCCGGGACCCCGAGAAAGTCGAACTGATCGCGCATGTAGGCCTCCATCTGGGCCTTGCGCTCCGGGTCGGCAACGTCGTCGAGTTCGATGACCATCGTGGCGAACAGGTCGAGCAGTTGATCGCTCATGTCCCTTGCGTAGCACGACCGGGCAATCCACCTCGGAGTGGAGTGCGAATCAACCCACCGGTGGATGTGCGTTTAGCGGGCTCCATCCAAGGTGGAGGCATGACTCGACGCATCTGGATTGCCCCATTGCTTTGTCTCTCTCTGATCGCTGCCGCTTGTGCCAGTGATGAGGCTGGCCTCGCCGAAGACTCAGAAACGACTGTTGCCGAAGCAACAACGACGGTTGTTGCCACCACCGTCGCTGAGGCCGAAGAAGAACCTGAGGTCACCGACGCTGAGGGGCGCGTGTCTGAGGCAGACGGCGATGCCACCAGCGACGATTCAGCAGGAGCATCTGCCATTGACGCTGCTCGTGACGTGGCGCTGGAGATCTTGGATGGTCGCCAGTTGACCGAAGCCGAATATGAGGAGTTCTTCGACCCGATCTTCGTCACGCAGATCGACTTCGCAGCGTTTGGCGTCGCCTCGATGCAGCTTCAGTCACTGGGGCCATGGTCGGTTGGCCAGGAAGGTGACCGCACCGACACCTATCTCGACTTTGAGCTCTTCACCGACGACGGAGAGGCTTGGTTCATGGTGCTCGAAGTGAGCGGCGCTGACGACCCAGCGATCACGCAACTGTTCGCGGGTCCCATTCCAGAAGACGCAGAGGTTGCCGACTTCGCCGATGGCGTGAGTCAGCTGAACGAGGCGGGCACAGTTCGTCTCGCCACGTTTGAAACCACCGGCGGAAGCTGCGAGGTCATCAACGAGCAGGGCGCTGATGAGCAGATGCCGCTTGGTTCGGTGTTCAAGCTCTACGTGCTCGGAGCGGTCGTGACCGCGGTTGAGGCCGGCGAGCTGTCGTGGGACGACGAAGTCGAGGTTCGTGACGAACTCGACAGCATTCCCTCTGGCATCACCCAGAACGATGAGCCAGGCGCTCTGCTGACGGTGCAAGAGATGGCGACTCGAATGATCGAAATCTCCGACAACACAGCCACCGATCACCTTATTGACCTGGTTGGTCGTGAAGCCGTCGAACAGGCAGTGGCGGACTACGGCCACTCCCAGCCCGAGCGCAACCGACCCTTCATCACGACGAAGGAGTTCACGATTCTCAAGTTTGGTGATGACGAAGGGCTCGTGGCTCAATACATCGCTGCTGACGAGGCCGGCAAGCGGGCAATCCTCGAGGGGTTGCCGACGGAACTTCCACCGGTCGCTCGAGTCGCAGCCGTAACCGACCCGGTCGAGGTTGAGTCCGTCGAGTGGTTTGCCTCCCCGGCCGACGTCTGCCGAGTGCTCATCGACTTGGCGTCTGATCCGACCGCTCGAGAGGTGATCTCTCAGAACCCCGGCATCCCTGACGAAGGTGGGGTGTTCGACTTCATCGGGTTCAAGGGAGGAAGCGAGCCTGGCGTTCTCGCCATGTCATGGATCGTCGAGGCCGCAGACGGACGGAGCTTCGTGATGGCCGGTGCTCTGTCGAACGAGGACGAACTCGTTGATGAAACGGCGACGATCATGGTGATGGCTGCCGTCCGTGACCAGCTCGCTGAAGGCTGAGTTCTGGGGCCTGTTCCGCGGCGGGCGAATGTCCGTCGGCGCGGCGTCGCAAGGCCGCTAGTCTCGTCTGCGGAAGGTTGCCAGAGCGGACGAATGGGGCGGCCTCGAAAGCCGTTGTGGCCTCCGGGTCACCATGGGTTCGAATCCCATACCTTCCGCTCCTACCGGTCGCCGCCAGGTTCGCCTGGCGGCGGCCGGTTATTCCTGGCGCTGTGGACCAAGCTCGGACCTGAACGATGGGAAGCGCTTATGGCGGGCCTGTCGCTCGTTGTGTCGTTCCGGCGAGTACGT
>CALLGK010000015.1 GCA_938009905.1 uncultured Acidimicrobiales bacterium
GTTCTGTTCGATGATCGCGCCAGCTTCCGACCCGTCGACTCGGCGCTCAACAACCTCGAGCTCCCAGTTGTTGACGCGCGCATCGACCCGCACATCTTCAAGCGGCTCACCGACGTAGGAACCGACCGTGGGGAGCACGACTTCGGGCTCGGGCTCGGCGATGACTTTGGGCCGCAGGGCGATGGCGGTAACCAGGGCCGCGGCCAGGAAGAGCAACACGAGGACCGCGAAGATCCGACCCCGGCTCTCGACCGGCTCGTAGTCGTAGTCATCGTCGTCGGCCAAGGAGCCGGCCGTCTCAGCATTGATCGATGCGACCTCTGGCTGAAAGGCCGTGTGCTTGGCCGAGACCGAAGAAGGATTGTCGTTGCCAAAATCGGTGTCGTCACCAAAGTCGAATTGGCTAAACGACGTGCCGGGAGACGCCCCGGTGAGATCGATTTCTGGATCACCCTCAACGTCGAGCACGGCGCCGCCGGACCCAACAGATCCGGTCGGAGCGTTGGCGTTGGCCTGTGCTGCCGCGCTGACCAAGCCTTCGGTGTCGAGCTCGACGAGTGGCAGACGACGAGGCGGTGGAAGTTCACTCGCGGCAGCAAGAAGCTGACGGGCAAACTCACCGGCATCAGGACGCTGGTCTGGGTCGGCTCGTCCGGCTTCTCGAAGAATCGGTGCAAGCGGCCCGAGCTCATCGCTCACCGGTAGATCGGTATCTTGTCGGGTGAGCATCGTTGCCAACGGTGAGTTCTCAACGAGCGGCACCTCGCCCGTGATCGCCTCGATCATCGTGAGGGCAAGGGCGTACACGTCGGCTCGCCCGTCGAGTGACTGACCGGTTGCTTGCTCGGGAGCGGCATATCGCGCCGTGCCGATGAGCGCACCTTCCGGTTCGGTCCATGCCGCCTCGGCCACAGCCCGGGCGATGCCAAAGTCGGCGACCCGGAGCCGATCGTCGGATCCGAACAAAAGATTGGCGGGCTTGATGTCTCGATGCACAAAGCCGTGGCGGTGCGCATGGTCGAGCCCGCGTGCTGCGTGAAGCCCAACAACAAGTGCCTGCGACGGTGAGAGACGGCCGCCCTGTTCCAGCATGGAACGAAGACTCCCGCCCGCAAGGAGCTCGGTGACGAGGTAGGCGTCAGGATCATTGCCCCAGTCGAAGACTGCCAGCAGGTGAGGATGACTGAGTTGGGCTGCGGCTCGAGCTTCGGCCTGGAAGCGACGTTGGAACCGATCGTCGCCTGCGAACACCGGGTGGGCCAGCTTCACCGCAACGCGGCGGCCAAGGCGAGTGTCGTCGGCCAGAAACACCGCGGCGGATGCGCCCTGGCCGATCGGAGCGATCAGTTGATAACGGTCGTCAAGGACCCGTCCAACGGATCGACCGGCCTCAACTGAAGGCCCTGTTGGCACAGCACTCACGCTCGAAATGCTACTGACCACTCGCTGTGGCAGGGCGACAACCCCGCAAATAGGTCTCGATGCAGTGAAATTGCCCGGTTGAGGGACGCGGAAAATCGACCGACAAGCCGCTAAACAAGCGACAACTTCAGACGCGGTGAGCCGTCTGTTGTGGCCACCGGTAAGGGCGGCGGCAAATTACCGGTGGCCACGTATACGAGTCAATCAGCACACAGCGAGGTCTGCCTACCTCTCAAGCTGATTTCTGACAGAAAACGACACAAGATCACGAAACATCCAGGCACACTGGATCAATGGCTGCCCCCGGCCCCACGTCGTCCATGCGTTCACGTCTCATCATTGGCGCTGCTCTCGTTGTTGCCTTTGCTGCTCTCGTGACGGCAGCAGTCTTCTCGGGCGAACGCACACCGAGTGAGCCTGTCCTCAGCGGATCAGCGGCAGACGGCGGCGGTGAGCGCGATGGCGAAGACATCGGCACACCGCTTGACATCAACCCGATCGAAGCGTGGTTGCCGCAGTCGGGAATCGGCAGCACGTGCACAGAAGCCGTCGGGGTCGACCTCATCCCCGGCTACTCCGCCATCCTCACCATCAACGGTGTTGAGATCGCACCGGAAGACACCAACGTCTACGTCGACTTCGAGGCCCGCGAGTTCAGCGCTGGTGGATCGCAAGGCCAAGTCACGTGGGGGCCAGAGGAAGACTGCCCCAACGGATCGCTGTTGCGGCCACAGGGCAATGTGGTCGAGGCCTGCATCTACCGCGTCGACGAGGGTCCAGAAAGCTGCCGGGTCGGAGCATCATTCAGCTTCGACGCCCTGTAGCACTCGCCACGGTCGTCAGTCGTCGGCCGCTCCCGGCACCACGCCCGTTTCGAGAAGCGACAGAAAGCCAGCTTCGTCGAGCATCGGAATGCCAAGGTCTTCAGCTTTGGTGACCTTCGATGCTCCGGGATCTGAGCCAACCACAACAGCTGTGGTCTTCTTGGATACCGACCCCGGGTTCTTCCCGCCGCGGCCCTTGATGGCATCTGCCGCACCGTCGCGGCTGAACCCCTCAAGGGATCCGGTGACCACGATGGACAGACCTTCGAGCACCTGGGGCATCTCCGAGCGTTCAGGCCCCTCGAGGTTCACGCCGCCAGCCCGAAACTTCTCGACGAGCTCGCGGGCTTTTGGTGATTCGAAGTACGACTTCACGCTGGCTGCGATCACCGGTCCGACACCGTCGATGGCCGCCATCTCTTCTGCGCTGGCTTCCATGATCGGATCGAGATGGCCGAACGCTGATGCCAAACTCTCGGCGCCCGACGGCCCGAGGTGACGGATGCCAAGCCCAACCAGCAAGCTGGCGAGCGGTCGCTGCGTGGCGGCGGCAATCGCGCTCTGCAGGTTGTCGATTGACGTTTGACCGAAGCCCTCGAGCTGGGCCACACGGTCCCAGTCGATCGAGAACAGATCACCAACGTCGGCAATCAGGTCTTGCTCGATGAAGAGAGCGACCCTGCTCTCCCCCATGCCGTCGATGTCCATGGCACCACGCGACGCGAAGTACTCGATCTGTGTTTGTTGACGAGCGGGACACGTTGGATTCACGCAGAACGTGTGGGCCTCGTCTTCCGGACGAACGAGCAGTTCGGCACAGGCAGGACAGTTGGTGGGAAAAACCCACTCCGGAAGACCTTCCGGCCGTTCGCTGAGCACCGGCCGCAACACTTCGGGGATGACATCGCCCGCCTTGCGAACGGTGACCGTGTCGCCTGGACGTACATCTTTGAGCGCCACTTGATCTGCGTTGTGAAGGGTCGCCATCTGGACGGTTGACCCGGCAACAACCACCGGCTCGAGCACGGCAAAGGGCGTGGCCTTTCCGGTCCGACCGATCGACACGTGGATGTCGAGCAGCGTCGTGGTCTTTTCTTCGGGAGGCAGCTTGTAAGCCATGGCCCATCGAGGTGCCCGAGAGGTGGAGCCGAGGGACCGTTGTGTAGCGAGCGAGTCCACCTTGATGACGGCGCCGTCGATCTCGTAGCCGAGGTCGTGGCGGTGCTCATGCCAGTGCCGGGTGTAGTCGAGCACCTCGCTGAAGGTCTCGACGACCCGCCGTTCTGGATTGACGGGGAACCCGAGCTCACCGAGCCAGTCGAGAGCTGCCCCGTGACCGGTGAGTTCTGGTCCGCCCTCAACCTGGCCGAGCTGATACGCCCAGAATGCCAGCCCTCGGCTGGCGGTGATCGTTGGGTCTTTCTGGCGAAGGCTTCCAGCCGCAGTGTTTCGAGGATTCGCGTAGCGAGGCAGTCCGGCCGCCTCCTGGGCTTCGTTCAACTTCTCGAAGGTTGCGACGGGCATGTACACCTCGCCTCTCACCTCGAGAACCGGCGGGCCGTCGATCTCGTGTGGGATACCGACGATGGTTCGGATGTTGGCGGTGATGTCGTCGCCGACACGACCGTTGCCGCGGGTGGCGCCTTGCACCAGCTGTCCGTTCTCGTAACGGAGCGACAGCGCAAGTCCGTCGATTTTGAGCTCGCAGACGTAGCCGATTTCCGCCGACGCAATGTCGACATCGTCACCAAGCTCGAGCCCTCGAGCCATGCGCTCAGCCCAGCCGCTGAGTTCGTCCTCGTCGAAGGAGTTGTCGAGGCTCATCATCGGCATGGCGTGTTCGACCGGGGCAAACGTCGCCGATGTTGGCGCGCCTACCTCTGCTGTTGGCGATGTGTCGTCTGCCAACTCGGGGTGTTCGGCCTCCAAGGCCTCCAACTCGCTGAACAACGCATCGAAGTCGGCGTCTGGAAGCTCGGGCTCGTCGTTGTAGTACCGGTCGCGGTGGTAACGAACGAGATCGCGCAGCTCAGCGACTCGCTTGGCAGGATCGGATTCGGCAGCACTCGGATTCTTCGCCACAAAGACCGAGGCTATCGACGACCCCTGACGGCACACTGGACGGGATGTCCCCAACGCAACTTGGACTCTGGCCAGCGCGACTTGCGTGGTTCCTCCTCCCCATCGTGACGGGGTTCGGATTCGGCGATCTTCTCGCCGAGCGAAGCAATGCCGTGGCCACCACAGCCGAGACCGGCCTGTGGCTCGGCTGGTTCGTCGGACTCGTTGCGTTACTTGCGCCCTCAACGGTCAGCCTCACGATTGTTCGCATTCTGGCGCCCGGCGCGGTCCTTGCCGTGATCGTGGCCATCGTGGCCGATGGGTTCGAGTTCGCACCAGCAGTCATTGCGGCTCTCGGCGCGGCAATCATCGTTGCCGTCATCATCAGTTCTGCCTGGACGGGTGACCAGATGGTGAACGGATCGGCCTATGGCCCGGAGCGCCGCATGGCGTTGCGGCCCCCTGCTGCTCTGCTACTTGGTCCGTTGCAGATCGTGTGGCTCTTGGTGGCAGCCGGTCTCATAGCCGGTCCACTGTTCGTGGCCGCCGGCAACCTTGTCGTCGGCATCCCGCTCACCATCGTTGGGCTCGCGGTGGCCTTCTTCGGCACGAAGTCACTGCACCAACTCTCCAAACGATGGATTGTCTTCGTTCCCGCTGGCTTCGTGCTTCACGACTATTTCGTTTTGGCCGAGTCGCTCCTGATGACTCGCAAAGCGCTCAGTACGCTTGGTCCGCTCCCGCTCGACAAAGGCGAGTTGCTTGATCTCACCGCGGGCTCACCGGGTTTGGCACTGCTGGCCGAACTCAAGGAGCAGACCCCGCTGGCGGTGCGGGCCGGCCGCGGCAACGTCCAAACCGTGTCGGCCCAGCGAGTCGTCTTCACGCCGTCGCTTCCGGGGGCACTCATCAAAGAAGCACGAATTCGCGGAATCAAAATCAGCTCCTGAGTCAGCGGCGACGTGCTAGACCCATCCGTGTGAAGAAGCCCCTGACGCGCCGGCAGCGCACGACCGCTCGCCGTCTCGGAAGATTCTCGGCTGCGGTGATGACCGGCGTTGTCGTCACCGGTGTGTGGGAGCTGTTCGCGAGGCCGGGGACGGACGGTTCTTGGATCGAAAACGGTGAGGCTCCGATTCCCACCATCGAACCGCCGACGACCATCGCCTGGCTGCATTGGATGTTCGGTGGGATGGCGTTCGTGACTGCCTTGTTCGGCACGGCGTGGCTCTGGTTCCGGTCAGGACGACTTCTGCAGGGCGTCGGGATCACCGCATGCCTCGTGGCCGTGAGCTTTCTCAGCGGAGCCTGGGTGGCCTATGAGTTCGCACAGTTCACCGGGCAAGAACCCGGAACCAGCGCGGGCTATCTGCAGTTCTTCACCAACAGCATCGAGTGGGTCTCGACCAACGCCGGGGTGAAGGGCGAAACGACGTTCCGGGCCGCGCTCGTCCTGCACGTCATTGCAACCCCAACCCTGTTGGCGTTCATGTGGTTTGGCATCAAGGCCGAGCGGTCTGATCCGGAGATGACCTACTCGCCTGGCGCGACGTCGTGGGGCCGCACGCGTTAGACGGCCTCAACCACCGACGGGTCAGGCACGACGTCGCGCATCAGCCAATGGAACATCCGCCAGCCGTTCACCGGCTGAGACATCGTTGCTGCGGCCACCTTGGCCCCCTCGACCGAGATCGGCTTGGCATCTGGTGCCTTGACGTGCACCTCGGCCACCCGCTCGGCCATCACAAAGAAGGCCACGGTCTCTTCGACGGTTGCCCCAAGCGTGACCAGCCCGTGGTTACGCAGGATGCACAACTTCGACGTGCCAGCAGCCTGAGCAATGCGTTGGCCACCCTCGATCGACAGCACCTCAACCTCTTCGTCGTCGAACAACGATTGGTCGAAGACAAACGCCGTTGACTCTTGGCTGATCGGCTCAAACGGCTTCACGTTGGCCGACCAGGGCGTTCCGTATGGCGTGTGCGTGTGAGCGATCGAGACAACGTCTGGGCGAGCCTCAAAGATCGGATGATGGATGTTGTAGCCAGCAGTGTTGGCACCAACGCCGCGGCTGCCATCGAACTCGACGAGGTTGCCATCTGGTCCGACGAGCACCAGCTTGTCGATTGTCGCTTGGCGAAACGGCACGCCGTAGTCGAGGAGCCAGAAGTGGTCGGTGAGCTCCGGATCGCGTGCGCTGATGTGGCCATCACCCAGCTGACCCCAACGCATCGAACCGAAGATTCGATAGCCGATGGCGCACATCCGCTTGCGGTGGACGCGTTCAGCTTCGATTGACCGCTCAGCGCCGTAGACGTCGTTTGTGAAGTTTGGGTACTCACCAGACATGGCGTGAGCCTACGCCCGTAGCGCTATCTCGTCGAAGCCTTCGTGAGCCGATCATCGATTGCCACCAGAAGCCTGCCACTCGAAGGCCGCACCACGATGATCCGCCCTTCGCACTGTTGATCGGCATCGCGAAGCGCGGCATAGAGGCGCTCGGCGAACTGTTCACCATCGTCTGGCATCTCGATGTATGCGATCTTCTGCCCGTCGTCGTCTTGCCCGGTGTTGATGACGTCCTTCGGGGCCAGCACCACGTCGCCGCTGCGTAGCGAGGTGACATCGAGTTGGTCGACGACGTCGACCGCAGCCGACGGGGCGTAGTGAGAGGCCAGCATCCCGGCTGCTCTCGACTCACCTGATCGACCATCGACCACACGGGCGCTGAGACCGGCGGCCTGAAGAACGTCGTCGAGCTCGGCCATCGTGATACCGCCGGGGCGGAGCATCGTGACCGACTCGCCAGCAAGTTCCACGATGGTTGATTCAACGCCAACCCGAGCCGGGCCGCCGTCGAGCACTGCCTCGATTCGACCGTCGAGGTCAGCCACGACATGGTCGGCCAGCGTCGGACTCACGTGGCCAAACCGATTGGCAGAGGGCCCAGCAAGCCCGCCGCCGAAGCGACGGAGCAACTCGAGCGTGACGGGATGGTCTGGCACCCGCAGGCCGACCGACGCTCGTCCTCCAACGGTGTCGCGATGCGCTTTGGCCGATCGGGGCACGATGAGGGTGAGGGGGCCGGGCCAGAATGCATCAGCCAACACGCTCGCGGCTTTAGACACCTCCGATGCCCACGTCCACGCCTCGGTCGCGTCAGCGATGTGGACGATGAGCGGGTGGCCGGCTGGCCGTCCCTTCGCCTTGTAGATCTGTGCGACGGCGTCGCCTCGCGTGGCATCGCCACCAAGGCCGTAGACCGTCTCGGTAGGAAACGCGACGAGCCCCCCGTCACGCAGGATGGTGACGGCCTCATCGAGCTGCGTGGCGTCGAGGCGCTTGGTGATCACAGGGTCAGGTGGCTCGCTGACGAGACAGCTCGGC
>CALLGK010000016.1 GCA_938009905.1 uncultured Acidimicrobiales bacterium
CCCAGATTCTCACCGTCGGCATGGCGGCAATTCTTGTCACCACCGCCGTAAACGGTTCGGCCGCATCCATTGCGCCGATCACCGAGCTGACCGCAGCGCACAACATCGCTGAGGCCTACGTGGGCGACACCCAAAGTTCGAAGATTCCTGTGACTCACATCGAGAGCGCAGAAGCACAACTCGCGTCCGTTCGTTCCGGAACGGGCACCGACCAGGCCGACCACGGCCACGTCGATTGCTCGAGATTGATGTTCGAGCAAAACACATAGGGAGAGAGACCCAATGCAACTGAAGAAGAAGAGATGGAGCCTTTGGCTCTCGTTACTCGCGTCCTTCGCGCTGTTTGCAGCGGCGTGTGGCGACTCGGCGGACTCAACCGACGCAGGCTCAGACACCACTGACGCGGCATCGACCGATACTGATGATGACGCCATGGAAGACGGTGACGACGCCATGGAAGATGGTGATGCAATGGAGGACGACGATCACTCCGGCGCACTTCCCGGTGACGGCAAGGCCGCTGTCAACATGGGTCGCGGCAACTGGAGCTCCGGTTACGTCCACGCTCAGATCCTCCATGACCTGATGGAAGAGCTCGGCTACGACGTGGTGAGCCCTGATGGACTCGAGTTCGCTCCCGACCTGGCCTACCAGACGATGGGCCGTGGCGAGATGGACTTCTGGGCCAACAGTTGGTACCCCGGCCACCTCTCGTGGTGGGAAGGTGAACTGCCGGACGGCACCCGCATTGGCGACAACCTCACACGCGTCGAGGGCTCGGTCATGCCAGGCGGCGGTCTGCAGGGCTGGCTCGTGACCAAGGCTTGGGCCGACGAGAACGGCGTCGTCACGCTTGACCAGATCAACGACGACGAAGCTCTCTGGAGTCAGCTCGACACCGATGGCAACGGCAAGGGCGAGTTCTTCGGGTGCCCCGAGGACTGGACCTGCGACGACATCATGAACTCGCAGATCGAGTTCGCTGGCTGGGACAACCTGGAGCAGACGCAGGCTGGCTACGACGCCATGTTCGCCGAGTTCCTCATTGCCGCTCAGGCTGGCGAGCCAGCCATCATGTACACCTGGACGCCGACGGCCTACCTGGCTCAGGCGGTGCCAGGTGAGACCACGATGTGGATCTCAGTTGACGGCGACAGCGTGCTCGACGACTCGAACCCACTTGGCAACGAGGGTGGTGAGGCCTACGACCAGAGCCCTGGTTACTCCGGGCTCGACGCTGATGTCTGCCTTGCCGGTCCTGACGGCTGCCAGCTCGGCTGGGCCGCTGCCGATATCGAGGTGACGGCCAACTCTGACTGGCTCGCCGACAACCCAGAGGCCGAGGCGCTCTTCCGTGCCTTCCAGCCGCCGCTCATCGACATGGCCATTGCCGGTGTCGCTCTCACCGACTCGGACGGCTCACAGGCCGCCGTCGAGCAGATCGCCGCTGAGTGGATTGCCGACAATCGTGAACTGGCCGACGAGTGGATCGCTGCAGCACTAGCTGCTGGCTGATCGTCTCGCTGGTTAGTCACAACGAAACCGGCTGACGTTGTCGCAACGCGACTGCGACAACGTCAGCTGATAGGCGGAGGCCCGGATCCCAGGTTGGTTGGTTCCGGGCCTTCGTCGATTTTCTAGTGTAGGGCACGGCCTTCATGGCGGCCCGATCGCGGCGTACGTCTGCGGGGGATTCCGAATCAGCTCGGCTTGCGCGCCGTCAAGGTGTACATGAGCGGCAGCAAGTCGGCCTGTTCCGGCGGCATCTTGAAGCGACCGTCGCCTGCGTCGAGCATCTGGGGAAGCCCCTTCCACTCGAGCTCGCGATGCTCGGTGAAGGAGGTCAGCTCGAGACCGTGGTCCAACACGGCAGTGATGACCTCACCGATGCCATGGTTCCATTCGTAGGTGCGGGTGTTGGCCAGCCTGGCCTCGCCATCGGTGTACGTCTCCGCATCGTCGAACACCATTGGTTCGTCGGTCTCGAAGTAGGGGTGTTTGACGATCAATCCGTCTGCCGGATCGCGGTCGTCGTCGATGGCCCAGAGCATCGGGTGACCCTCTCGCAGGTACAGGCGGCCGCCTGGCGCGAGGAGCTGGGCGACAACAGCTGCCCACCGGTCAACGTTGGGCAGCCAGTTCAGCGCCCCGACTCCGGTGTAGACCAGGTCGAATGGGCCGCTGAGCTTCGTCGCGGCGTCGTACACATTGGCGAGAACGAATTCGCCCGGCGTGCTTGTGTTAGCGAACAGCTTGCGGGCGACGGCGAGCGACGTGTCAGATTGATCGAGCCCAGTCACCGTTGCGCCGAGACGAGCAAGGGACAGAGTGTCGGTCCCGATGTGGCACTGAAGATGCACCGCTCGTTGGCCGTTCAGGTCTCCGAGTGTCGGTTGATCGAAGGCCACAACGCCACTCAATCGGTCGGGATCGCTGACGTACGCGTCGAGACCGTAAGTCTTCGACTCGGCGTGAATCGGTGCTCGGTCGTTCCAGTTGGCCTTGTTGCCGTCGTAGTAACGGTTGCCGTCGTAGTAGTGGTCCATCGGCTTTCAGTGGCAGTGATCGCCGGGTGGAATGTCGAGGGCCGGGTTACGGTCGAAGAAGCCATAGGGCACCCACGTGCAGCGGGCGTACTCGCATGGCATCACCGGGAAGTCTTCCGGCCGAGCCGAGTGGGTGAGCCCGAAGGTGTGCCACACCACGATGTCGGTGTCGGCGATTGACCGATCGGCCGCCGTCCACGTCGGCAGGCCGCGATCGTCTGGCTTGCTTTGGGTGACGTGATCACCCGCAGGAAATCGCTCCGCCATGCTCGTCGGCGTAATCCACATGTTCTCTTTGGCGAAGCCCGCCCGGCCGCCGATGCGAGCCCTGGCCGGAAACAACGTGGCCGTGTCGGCGGGCAAGAGCTTGTAGCCAGTCGGCTGACCGAGGCGGTTCTGCACACTCTCGTTCACCACCCGCCAGGTGCGGCTCTTCGCGGCGTCGACCTTGTCGATGGCTTGCTGCTCGGTCTCGAGCCGAGTGGCGATGGCTCGGAAGGCGTTGTCGTGAGGGTTGTTTGGGCCGGGAGGGTCAGCCTCGACATCGACCCGGTACGCGGTGTTGTTGGCGCCGTCCAC
>CALLGK010000017.1 GCA_938009905.1 uncultured Acidimicrobiales bacterium
GCCATTCTCCGGTCAGTGAGGGGCGTCGAAGTCGATACCTCCTACCTCGATCTCGACATGGTTGACGGCGTGGTGAGCGGCGAAGGCCACTATCTGGGCGAGCCGCAAACACTCGAGTTGATGAGAAGCGAATACGTGTACCCCGAGCTGGGCGATCGCCAGACCGTCGACGAATGGGTCGCAGCCGGCGAGCCAAGTCTGTGGAGTCGGGCGGCGGAGCGAGTCGACGAGATCATGGCCATGGGTCGCCCTGAGCATCTATCGAGCGAGGCCGAGGCGGCGATTCGTTCCCACTTCCCGATTCACCTGGAGCAACACGATGGCTGACCGATTCGAGATCGTGGTCATCGGAGGGGGAGCCGTCGGCGCATCGATCCAATGGCACCTGGCGATGGCCGGCCGAACCAACTCGGTTCTGATCGAGAAGCACGAGCTGACGGCTGGCTCGACCTGGCATGCGGCCGGCAACGTGCCGACGTTCTCCAACAGCTGGATCGGGCAACGTGCTGGTAACTACGCATGGGAGCTCTACTCCGAACTGGCGGTCGATCCTGAAGCGCCGATCACGTACCGCCACACGCAGGCCTTCTGGCCGGGTCACACGCCTGAGCGCATCGATCACTTCCATCACCTGGTCGGGATCGCTACTGGGCTTGGGTTCGATCTGCAGATGATCTCTCCGCAAGAGATGGAGGAGCTGCATCCGTTCTGGCACGACGATGGTTCGGTCATCGCTGGCCTGCTCGACCCGTATGAAGGAGACATCGATCCCAGCGGGTTGACCCAGTCGTTTGCCACTCGCTCGCGGTCGCTGGGCGCAGACGTGTGGCGACACACGAGGGTGGTCGACATCACTCGCCTGGGCTCAACCGACGACGCCCGCTGGCGAGTCGCCGTTGAGAGGAAGGGCGAACAGTCGACGATCGACTGCGACATCGTGGTGAACGCGGCCGGCTTCTACGGAGCCGAGATCAGCGCCATGGCTGGGATCGGTGCGCCGCTGGCCGTGCTCGAACACCAATATCTCTTGACCGGTCCTGTGCCAGCCCTCGACGACGTGGCCGACACCTTCCCGCTCGTGCGCGATCCGGAAATCATGTTCTACCTGCGCCGAGAGAACGACCGCTTCCTCTTTGGTAACTACGGACACGACGGCAGAACGGTGTGGGAGAACGGCAAGCCAGACGTGTTCGACTCGTCACTGTTCGCCGCAGACGATGAAGGCATCGCCGAGGTGGCAGAGCTCGCCATGGCTCATGTGCCCATCCTTGGCGAGGTGGGCATAGCGGAGTTCGTGAATGGCCCCATCACCTACACCCCAGACATGAACCCGCTGATCGGCCCGGCGGCGGAAGTCGACGGCTTCTACCAAGCCGTCGGCGTCCAGATCGGCATCACCCACGCCGCCGCGGCCGGCAAGGTGCTCACCGAACTCATCACCGGCGGCGAAACGGAATGGGACGTGTGGCCGTGGGATCCTCGCCGGTTTGGTGACTGGGCCCTCGCTGGCTCCGGCCGTGACTCCTATGCCAACAGCAGAGTGCGCGAGATGTACGCCCACCAGTACGGCGCTCCGTTTCCGCACCGCATGTGGACGTCGGCCCGACCGACCCAACAAACGGCCCTCTACGACACCCTGGCCAACAAGGGCGCCCGCTTCGGGCAAATCGCCGGCTGGGAGCGAGCCTTCTGGTTCGGCGCAGAGCCGTACTCGCACGACACCCTCAGCTATCGAGACGAGCACTGGCACGATGCCGTGGCACAGGAGTGTCTTGCCGTCCGCGACCACGTTGGCGTGATGGACCACGGCGGGTTCACTCGCTTCGAGGTGTCGGGCCCAGGTGCTGCTTCGTTCGTCGACCACATGTTCGCCAGCAAGCTGCCTCCAGTCGGTCGGGTGCGCCTGGCCTACATGCTTCGACCAAACGGCACGGTGTGGAGCGAAGCCACGATCGGTCGCGTCGCCGACGATCGATTCCTCTTGCTCGGGCCAACGGCGGCCAGGGAGCGAGACTTCGACTGGCTGCAGCGTCATCTTCCAGACGACGGTTCGGTCGAGCTGCGCCACGGAGTAGATCGCACGTCGACACTCATGGTGATGGGACCCAAGTCGCGTGAGCTGCTCAGTCGAATCAGCGACGACGATCTGTCCAAGAAAGCCGCTCCGTGGATGTCGCTTCGAGAGATCACTGTCGGTGGCGTTGCGGCAACTGCGCTTCGAGTGAGCTTTGTGGGTGAGCTCGGGTGGGAGCTCCACGTCGATGACGACAACCTCGTTGACCTCTACCGAGCACTCCACGAGACCGGCGAGGATCTTGGCCTGCGAGACTTTGGCTCGTATGCCCTTAACGCCATGCGCGTCGAGAAGGGCTATCACGGCTGGGGGAGCGAGTTCGGCGTTGAGTACACGCCGTTCGATGCGGGGATCGAACGCTTCGTCGCCTTCGACTAGGGCGACTTCCTCGGCCGAGATGCAGCCAAAGCCATGGCCGACCAACCCGTCGGTTGGAGCTACGGGGTCTGGACCGTCGATGTCTCGAACATGCCCGGTGCTGCTGGCGATCCACCGCCGTCTGCCCCGATCCGCGTCG
>CALLGK010000018.1 GCA_938009905.1 uncultured Acidimicrobiales bacterium
GCTGATGTACGAGCGTGTCGCGATCGGCACTGGCTCGAGCTCTGGCATCAAGACGCCAACGTCTGACTTCTTGATGAAGACGGCCAAGAAGTACGGCAAAACCGACGACCACGTCACCCGCCAGGCCCTCATCTCTCTCTATATGGAAGAGACCACCAAGAGTCTGGTGTCGATGCGCACCCGCGCCGAGATGAAGGCCGGCAAGACACCAGGGCCAGGCGGCTCACTCGGCAAGCTGCACGGCGCCAAGATCGCACGCATGTCGCGCGACCTTGCGATGAATCTCGGCGGTCCGGCTGGAGCGGCGTGGATCGATGGCGACGAGATCACTGAGCGGTTGTCGAAGACGACACTTCGCAGCTTCGCCGCCAACATCGCAGGCGGTACCGACGAGATTCAGAAGAACATCATCGGTGACCGTGTGCTCGGTCTCCCCCGAGACATCAGCGTCGACAAGGGCGTGCCGTTCAACGAGCTGCGCACCAGCTAACGCCATTCCGTTCGCAGCCCGAGCACACGCCCTCGCGCCTCCAGAACCGAAAATTCCCTTCTGGAGGCCGTAGCGCACGTTTTGGTGCTCTACGGCCTCCAGAAACGAGGGAAATGTGAGAGCTCCGGGCTCTACAGCCTCCAGTTCGCTACTCCTCGTCGACCACGGCCATCACGTCGAGGCCAGCGAGGTTGCCGTTCGGATCTGGGGCCTCGGCGACGCGATCGTCAACGTCGTCGAATTCGAGCCGCAGGGCTTTGGTCATGGTGGCGTGCATCGCGTACGTGCAGGTGATGTAGGTGAACTCGAGGATCTCTTCGTCTGACAGCAGTTCTTTCAGCTGATCGAAGAGCGACTCGGGCACCCGGCCGTGCTGCAAGACAAGGCAGTCGGTGTAGGCCAGCAGCGCTCGTTCGACCGGGCTGAAGCAGCCAGCCGTCGACCACGAAGGAATGGCCGCCACCTGCTCGTCAGAGAAACCAACGTCGCGCATCGCCTTGCAGTGTTGGCTGAAGACAAACTTCGAGCCGACCGCAAAGCCAGCGCGGGTCTGGCCAAGCTCGCGCAGCTTTGCGTCGAGCTGACGATCGGGCGATCGATAGAACTGAAAGCCAGATGTGGTGTGGTCGAACGCATCAGGCACGAGGGCAAAGACGCTCCACCAGTTGCCCGGCGTGCCGGACGCAGTGCCCGGCTCAGCAACGGGATCTCGTTCGCCAAAGATCATTCTGTAGATGGCCTGGGCAAACGGATGAGCATCGTCCTTGCTGACTTGACGAAGACGGGGCATCGACTTCTCCTGGGTTGCGTAACGTTTTGTACCTGACCCCGCCGTTCGCTGCGCTCACTAACCGCCTTTCGGCGCTGGGGCGCCGAAACGCTCGTGGCCAGAACCCGGCAGATTAGGCGAATGGGTCGGCGGTGAGTAGACGCTTGGCTTCTGTGGGGTCGGCGTCGAAGCCGGGCGTGTCGCGGCAGAGCTCGACCATGATTCCGTTGGGGTCCATGAAGTACAGCGAGTGGCACCAGTCGTGGTCCTGCTCCATCACGGGTTCGATGCCCTCGGCCGCCATCTTGGCCCGCACCTCTTCCTGCTTCTCTGCCGTTGCCCGAAAGGCACAGTGGTTGACCCAGAACGGCAGACCGACACCGTCAGACACATCCGTGGTGTAGTTCTCGGTCTCGCCAACACCCGAGAACTGGAAAAACGCGATGCACTCGTCGCCGCCAATGTCGTAGAACACGTGACGAACAAAGCTCTCCCCCATGGCCTGCAGCTCGGTGTGAACCAGCGGGAATCCCATGAGCTCTTCGTAGAAGTGCGTGGTGGCTTCGACATCTCGAGTGGCGTAGGCAACGTGATGGAGAGGCATGGCGCCAACCTAATCGTGCGCTGAGTGGCCGTACACTTGGGTGGCATCGCACTCGACCTGACCTTCACCAACCGCTTCACCACCGAGCTGCCGGCCGACCCGATCGAGGTCAACCAGCGCCGCCAAGTGCACAAGGCCTGTTTCTCACGGGTCACGCCGGTGGTGGCCAGCGCCCCAGAACTCGTGGCCCACTCACGCGAAGTTGCGGCAGACCTTGGCATTGCTGACCCCACCGGCGAGAACGCAGACGAGTTCCTCTCGGTGTTTGCCGGCAACACCCACCTCGACGGCATGGACCCCTACGCCATGTGTTACGGCGGCCATCAGTTCGGCAACTGGGCTGGCCAACTCGGCGACGGCCGAGCCATCGCGCTGGGCGAGATCATCACGCCTTCAGGCGAACACCAAACCCTGCAGCTCAAAGGCGCAGGGCCAACGCCCTACTCCCGCTCCGCCGACGGCATGGCCGTGCTTCGTTCGTCGATCCGAGAGTTCCTCTGCAGCGAAGCTATGCATCACCTCGGCGTGCCAACCACCCGAGCGCTCAGCCTCATCACCACCGGCGACAAGGTGGTGCGCGACATGTTCTACGACGGCAACGCAGCACCAGAGCCGGGCGCCGTCGTGTGCCGAGTTGCGCCCTCGTTCGTGCGGTTCGGCAGCTTCGAGATCCTGGCCGCCCAGCACGACATCGACACGCTCAAGCAGCTGGCCGACTTCACCATCCGCCACGACTTCCCGCATCTGCCAAACGCCGAAGAACCGACATCTGACACCTACGCCCAGTGGTTCACCGAGATCGCCACCCGCACGGCCGACATGATCGTGCACTGGATGCGAGTGGGCTTTGTGCACGGGGTCATGAACACCGACAACATGTCGATTCTCGGCTTGACGATCGACTATGGCCCCTACGGATGGGTCGACAACTTCGACGCCGACTGGACCCCAAACACCACCGACTTCGGCCGCAAGCGCTACCGCTTCGCCAACCAGCCTCACATTGCGTATTGGAACCTGGCGCAACTCGGCAACTCGCTCGTGCCACTGGTCGACGACGTCGCATCGCTGCAGGCCGCGATCGACGGCTACATCGCCCACTACTCCACCGCCCACCGGGCGATGATGCTCGACAAGCTCGGCCTCAGCCCCGATCGAGACGCAGACGAGGCAGAAGATCTCGTCGCCGAACTGCTTCGCGTGCTCCAGCTCACCGAAACAGACTTCACCATCTTCTTCCGGCGCCTGGCCGAGGTTCCCTCTGGCGCACAGGCCATGAGCGACGAGGAGCTCCTTGGCTTCATAGCCGATGCTCACTACACCCCAGACAGCGTCTCGGCTGAGACCAAGGCGGCGACCGCCACGTGGATTCGCCGCTGGCTCGACGATCTTGCCGACGAAGCCCGGCCTGACGACGAGAGAAAGGCGGCGATGAACGCCGTCAATCCCAAGTATGTGATCCGCAACTACCTGGCGCAGCTCGCGATCGACAAGAGCGAACAAGGCGATCACTCGATGGTGAACGACCTGCTCGAGATGCTGCGCAACCCTTACGACGAACAGCCCCAGTTCGAAGAATGGGCCGCCAAGCGTCCCGACTGGGCTCGCTCTCGCCCCGGCTGTTCGACGCTGTCGTGTAGCTCGTAGCGTCCGACAAATCGTCGCTCGTCGCTCAGCCGTAGCTCGACGCCACGAGCACTCGGTTGCGCCCGGCTTCTTTGGCCGAATAGAGCGCCCGATCTGCCTGATACAGAAAGTCCCGCACGTCTTCGCCCGGCCCGCTGGCAACACCAGCTGACACGGTGACGGATTCGCCGAGATCGCTGAAGTCGATCTGCTCGACCTGAGCCCGCACCCGCTCAATCACGCCGAGAGCGTTGGCTTCGCTTGCGCCTGGCAGAAGCACACAGAACTCTTCGCCGCCGTAGCGATACACAACGTCCGATTGCCGCACCGACGCAGCAATCGTGTCGGCCACCCGCTGGAGTACGACGTCGCCGGCCACATGGCCCTGGCGATCGTTCAGTTGTTTGAACAAGTCGATGTCGATCATGGCGACGGCAATGGGAAGATCGGCATCGACACAGCGATCAAGATCGGTGTCGAGCCGCCGACGGTTCGCCAGGCCTGTGAGGCCGTCGGTGAGCAGCATCCGTACGAGGTGGTGACGCTCTCGCTTCTGGCGGTGCCGAAGGAGGGCAACGCTGACGACAAACGCCACGAGCGCGGCCAGTGGGGCGAACATCACGAAGCCCAGAGAAGTTGCGGCCTGCCCCTCTCCCTCGGCGACAGCAGACGCTGCTTCCGCAGGGGCACTCGCAAAAGCGACGGATCCGGTCACGCAGGCAAACACGCCAAGGCGGCGCAGCGTGTCGGATCCGTATCTCATCGTTCATGTGATCGACCTGCGAAACCTGCTTCTTGATGAGAATCTGACGTGTCCGACTGACGGGAAGTGCCCGGAGCTGTACTCGCCCGGTGTTCGTTTGGTGGCTAACGTTCTGCCATGGCACCAGCATCGGCAACTGCGACCCACGCGCTTCTCCACCCGTTTTCCAAAGCGGCGAAGTCTGAGTCGGACTTCATCAAGATCGTGCGGGCCGAAGGCTCTGAGCTTTTCGACGACACCGGCAAGCGCTACATCGACGGCATGGCCAGCCTTTGGTATTGCCAGGTTGGCCACGGCCGTCGCGAGATCATCGACGCCATCACCACCCAGATGAACCAGCTGGCCACCTACAACACCTTCGATCCGTTCACCAACGACGCGGCTATCGAGGTGGCAGACAAGATCGCGGCCAAGTCGCCGATGCCAGAAGGTCGGGTGTTCCTCGGGTGTTCTGGTTCTGAGGCAATCGACACGGCCTTGAAGATCGCTCGTCTTGTGCAGCAGCGTCGCAGCGACGGATCTCGCCAGATCATCGTGCGCCGCACCAGGGGCTACCACGGCACGAACTTCGGTGGCACAACCGCTCAGGGAATCGAGCCAAACCGAGAAGGTTGGGGCGACCTCGTCCCCCACTTCATGGAGGCCGACGGAGACGACATCGAATCGATGGCAAAGATCTTCGCCGACCACGGCGAGCGCATCGCCGCAGTGGTGAGTGAACCGGTGCAGGGCGCAGGCGGCATCTTCCCGCCGGCCGACGGCTACCTCGAAGGCATCCGTCGCCTCTGCGATCAGCACGGCGCCTTGATGATTGCCGATGAAGTGATCTGCGGGTTCGGACGCACCGGGTCGTGGTTTGGGTCACAGACCTACGGCGTCACCCCCGACCTCATTACGTTCGCCAAGGGCGTCTCGTCTGGATACCTGCCGCTCTCAGGCGTCATCGTTGGCCGCAACGTCGCCGACGAACTCGAAGATCCAGAGCTGCTACTGCGCACCGGCTACACCTACAGCGGGCACCCAGCCTCCTGCGTGGCCGGCATCGCCAACATCGACCTGATCGAACAGGAAGGTCTCGTCGACCGGGCGAACCACATCGGTGCCCGGTTCACCGAGGGTCTGTCGGCTCTGAAGGCCGACGGCACCATCACGGGGTTCCGTGGCGTCGGTGGCCTTTGGGCGGCCGAGACCGGCCAGGACGCGATCCCGTTGCGTGATCGCCTCTACGGGATGGGCCTCGTGATGCGAGGTGTCGGCGAAGCACTTCTGATGTGCCCACCACTTGTCATCACCGATTCGGAGATCGACGAGCTCATCGAAGGCATCGCCACCGTCACCACCACCTAAGGGCCCAACGTGCGCTGTCGGTACGAGGCGCGGTCGCTCGCGCTCCCTGCAGCCGTGTGCAAGACGGGCCGTTCGACCTAGACGGAGGCCGAACGACCTCTACCGCCGAGCCTTCCCGGTCGTCATGCTTGAGGCATGGGGACTTTTGACTTTGTCTCCCGGCCCACGTCTGGGCCCGTGCGGCAACAACTTGAGCGACAGCTAGCCGATGCGGCGTCGCCCGTCGCGAAACGGCTCGGAAGCGTTGGGCCGAACGACGACACACGCCTGCTTGTGATTGTTGGACACCCCTGGACTGGAGCGAATCTCACGCGCTTGGTCGTCAGCACCGCTCCCGAGGTGTGGCCCGTCGGCACCGACCATGAGCATCACGACATCGCCTGCCCCGACGACCTTCGCCGCCGCGCCCACCTGCGCTCGCTCCGAGCAGGGCCACAGCGAACCTCGCCACAATGGATCGTGACCTCAACAGTCTCAACCGAGCTCGCACCCGAGTTGGCAAGCGATGAACGCGTGCAAGTCGTGCTCATGGTGCGCCGCCCAGAAGAGACACTCCCTCGGATCCAGCAAACCGGCGGGCTGGTTGAGGTGGCTGCACTCCGACGTTATCGAACCGACCTCGAACGCATCTGCCGAACGGCACGCAACGTCGGCGAGTCTGACCGGCTGTTCATCATCACCTACGACGACCTCACGCGACGGCGGGAAGCAACGCTTGATGGCTTGTCTCGTTCACTCGGACTTTCACAACAACTGAGCGGCCGCTACACCGCGCCAAAGCGATCGAAGAACCCATCTGCGATGTTCCGGATAGGCCGCCTAGCGCTGCCCGAGCCTCGCACTCGACCACCGCTTGACGAACGGGTCGGACGGGCGGCAGACGCCGTCTATCGAGAAGCCCTCGACGAGCTACGAGCTCGCCGCCGCGGTTGGCTTGTGGAAGAACAGCGAGTCTGAGCGAACCCGCTCAGACTCCGCCTGCGGTCTGGTTAGGCCGCAGCCTTGAGTGCGGCGAGTGCATCGTCGGCATGGGAGTTCATGTTGGTCTCGCTCGTGATGGCGGCCATCACGGTGCGGTCGGTACCGATGACGAACGTGGCTCGCTTGGTTGGCAGCGGACCAGCCCGCTTCACACCAAACTGCTTTGCCACAGCCTTCTTCGGGTCGGACAGCAGCGGGAAGTTGAGTTGGTTCTCTTCGTCGAATTCTCGTTGACGACCAACCTGGTCGTTGCTCACTCCCACGATCGTGGCCCCAAGTTCACCGAACTCAGCTGACAGATCACGGAAGTGCTGCGATTCAAGCGTTCAACCAGGGGTCTTGGCTTTGATGTAGAAGTACAGAACCGCGGGGCCGTCAGCGAGCAACCTGCTCAGGCTGACCGACTCGCCGTGCTGGTCGAGAAGCTCAAACTCCTCAACGGCATCTCCGGCTGAAAGCATGCGGTCACCATAGCTTTGTCCACTCCATGGACGCTCAAACCCGCTTGGAGTGGTCGATCGTCGCTGTTAGTGGCAGACTGGGGACTGTGTCCGAGGCCGCCCGCTCAACGACACACCCCGGTCGTTGCCGATCAGCGGCCGATCCAGGTTGTCCAATCGCTTTCCTAGGGAGAATGCGTTGCCGGAACTAACACAACAAGAACTCTCGGTCCAAGCACTCATCAACGACCTCAAGCACGTGGTCGACAATGTTGACCCAGCCCAGTGGTCCGAAACTGCCCGCGCTGTACGTTCCCACCACACGCCAGAGATTTCTGCTGCCCTCCTGTCCGATTCGTGGATCGACACGCAGCAACGAGCCCGAGAGATTGTCGATCAGATGGCGCTGCTGGAAGACGACCAGTCGCTCTGGAACCCAGACGAGATACGAGGCCGTGTGGCCGATCTCGACGCGTCGCTACGGCAACCAGCACAAGCAGCGTCGACGTCGTCCTCGGCTCATCGCCCCATCTTCGATCTGAGCGATGCGCGCCAAGTCACGAGCCCAACGTTTGTGCCCGCTGCGCCCCGCACCCGCCGCAGCTCACCCCTCGGCGGCCTCTTCTCCCGCCGCGACTAGCTCCCTAGGGGTCAGGTACAAAACGTCACGCGCCTTGGCGCGTCCGCTGCGCCGTGCCAGGAAACGTCAACCGATTACGCGAGCCTGCGGCGTATGGTTCCCCATCAGAACGCGTCGCCCTCGCAGCAGCGCGACTCAGGGCCTGTAGCTCAGTCGGTTAGAGCAGAGGACTCATAATCCTTCGGTCGTGGGTTCGATCCCCACCGGGCCCACAAGAGAAACCCGACGGACTCTTCGATCTCACACGTCGTAGCCGCTCACCCCCCGATTGAGCCAGAAACTACCCTTGGTCAATGTCGAGACCGTCGTTCGCCGCCGTCCTGCTCTGGACCGTGCTTGTCGGTTGTCAAAGCAGTCCGTTGCCAGAAGATCTCGAGCAGAGCTCCGCAGAAACTGCCCTGGACAACGAAACAACGGCTCCGCCGTCGTCGTCGATGCAAGCAACCACGGCGCCGCTCCCCACGGACGAAGCTGCCGGAGACGAAGACACACCGGACGAGAGCGCGGCAACCATTGAGTTGGATTCAACGTTGCTTTCCGTTGATGAGTATCCAAAACCAAACGGCATCAGTGTCTCTGATCTCGCGCTCGGACGTGATCTCGTGGTGTATTCCGGGTTCGCCGAACAAAGCGACACGAGCGTCATCGGTGTCCTTGGAAGCAACGAGAAGGAGACCTCGATGTCCGATGTCTTCCCAACCGCCGACTTCGTGCCAGTCATCACCGATGTCGTCTTCTTCCAAGACGCGTTCTACGCATCGCTCCTTGGGCCGCTTCGACCACAGGAATTCGGAACGCCAACCATCATTCGATCCGAAGACGGCAGCCAATGGTCGAGCGACAACTTGGCCGTTGTGCCGACGCCCGAAGACTGGAGCGTCGGCGCAGTCGAACCGTTGCCGGGAACCACTGGCGTCTCTTCCGCACGAGTATCCGGTGATCGAATCGTGCTTACAGGGTGGGCTGAAGACGAGAACGGCGCAGTTCGAGGAGCCGTCTGGGACAGCACCGACGGTTTGAGTTGGCGCCTCGAGTTGCTTCCGCTCGTGGGCCAAGGCAACGAGACAGCGGTCACGAGCGCTGGTAGCGGCCCCGCCATGATCGTCCGAGTTCGCCAGACGGATGGTGTCGACGTCAGGTTGGTTCGTTGGACACGCAACGAAGACTGGCTGACTCTGGAACCCCCAAGAGGCTTCGTCGGCTTTGCGTCACCGATCGGGATGACGGGCGAAACCGTCTACCTGCTCGGCCAAGGCGTTGCAGGTCTTCAACTGTGGTCGGCTGGGCGCGACGGCGTATGGAGAAGCGCCACATTCGATACGCAAGCAAGCGTCGACACGTTCTGGGGGCTCGACACATCCGACGGAAGCGACCCGATCGTGTTCCAGAATTACGCGTCGATCTTCGGGAGCGACGAAGTGCTTGCCCTCGAGGTGTGGACACTCGATCGGGGTCGTTGGTCGAGCGCAACGATCCCTGGAGAGATCGTGGTGTCGGTTGAGCAAAACCACATCGCAACCCAGGCAGCGACCACGGTATTCATCCATCGAAGAGATGACGCCAACTAACTCCAGATCTCACAAGACACAGTTACTGATAGGCGGCGGCCTGGATGGTGTAGAGCTCGGCGTAGAGCCCATCCTGCGCCATCAGTTCTGGATGCGAACCGGTCTCGACGACCTGGTTGCCAGACAGCACCACGATCCGATCAGCCATGCGGACGGTCGAGAAGCGGTGTGAGACCAGAACGGTCACGCGACCATCGTCGGCCGCCAACCGAGCTTGTTCGGTGAACCGCTCGAAGAGGGCATGTTCGGTCTCGGCGTCAAGCGCTGACGTCGGCTCATCGAGCATCACGAGCAACGGACGATCCCGCAGCAGCCCTCGGGCCAGCGCCAACTTCTGCCACTGACCGCCTGATAGATCAACGCCGTCTGGCCAGGCGGGACCCAACTGCGTCGCGAGCCCCTCTCCCAAGCGATCGACCACGTCGGTCGCTCCGGCCCGAGCAACCGCACTTGCAACAGCCGGCTCGTCATCGAGGAACGGCAAGTCACCAAGGCCAACGGTGCGCTGCGCCGCAAACTCGAACTTCACAAAGTCTTGGAACGCGCCCGCTGTTCGCTCTCGCCACGCTTGGGTCGACATCGTGGCTAGATCGACACCATCAATCTCGATCCGCCCCTCGGTCGGCTCATAAAGACCGGCCAACAACTTCACCAACGTCGACTTGCCCGCCCCGTTTTCACCGACGACCGCCACGACCGACCCGGCGGGTAGGTCGAGATCGACGTTGTCGAGCACCAGCTGCTCGCTCCCGGGGTAGGCGAACGACAGGTCTCGAACCGCAATGCCGGACTCGAGTCGGTCTGGCGCCTCCACATTGGCGGTTCGGTTGCGAGCC
>CALLGK010000019.1 GCA_938009905.1 uncultured Acidimicrobiales bacterium
CGCCTCGACAGAGGGTCGTTCGGCTTCCAGGGACGCGACGGAGCCACCCTCGGCCGGCTCCGTTGGTGTTTCCGGCAAGCCCGGTTCCCCCGGAGCGACATGGTCCCCTACGTCGCTCACTCACCGCACGTTACGCAATTCGACTCGCCGCGTCCTGTGGAACAGCGTCAAATTCGCAAACGGGTACTGGCCGCTCCGGGCCAGGTCACCGCCTAGAGAAGGCCGATTGCGTCGAGCGTTTCGACCGGTGAGGCGACCATGCCGGTGTAGAACGCACCGAATTCTGCGTAGACCGCAGAGGCTTCGTCGAACCGCATCGTGTAGACGACCTCTTTGAGATCGTCCGGTCGCTGAGCAAAGAGGGTGACGCCCCACTCGTAGTCGTCGACACCGGTTGAGGCCGTGATGAGCTGCACGAGGCGCCCCGCAAACTTGCGGCCAGAGGTGCCGTGTTCGTACATCAGCTCTTTGCGCTGGTCGAACGGAAGCGTGAACCAGTTTCCGTCACTGTTCCGCTTCTTGCTCATCGGATAGAAGCACCAAGCCGTCTTGCCCTCGGGCGGAAGTTCGGGATAGAGCCGAGCGTTCTTCATCTCGTCCGGCACACCGGCGGCGTACTCGCTCACTTCGGTCATCGAGACATAGCTGTCGATCAGTTCGAGGCCGGCCAGGCACAGGGCCGTTTGCAGGCGGCGTAGACGCCACAGATCGTTGCCGAGGGCCATGACGGCCAGGTCGGCCTTGTGTCCGAGCATGGCGACGCTGATGGCTTGATCGCCGGCCGCCTCGCTCTCTTTGAAGGCAGCCAACACCGCATCGCGGTCGGCCAGCGGCTGGTTGCGGAAGAAGAGGTGAACAACACCAAGTCCGACGCTCGGGGTGGCTCCTGGGTCAGCTACATCGGTCACGCCGCAAGTCTACGGGCGGTGTGGAGGTGTGCTTCTCGCGGGCCGAGTGTCACTCTGGCGAGTACGACGTCCCGGTGCCCGATCGAGCAAAGCCATACATCGTGAGCCCGGCACGTCGTGCCGTGGCGACAGCAAGCGACGATGCACCAGACACCGCGACGAGTGCACTCACACCGGCCGCCCACGACTTCTGCACCATCTCAAACGAGGCTCGACCACTCACGAAGAGCGCGGTGTCGATCCAGTCGGTGTATTCGTCGAGCAGCAGCCGACCAATCACCTTGTCGACCGCGTTGTGGCGGCCGATGTCTTCGCGAAGCACGAGAAGATTACCCGACCGAGAGAATGCGGCGGCGGCATGCGAGGCCCCGGTACTGGCAAACAGCTCTTGGTGAGGCTCGGCCACGTCGGGAAGTCCGAGCAGCATCTCGTGGTCCCACGCCTCGTAGGCAGGGAAGATCCTGAGCCGTTCTGTCAGTTCTTCAATCGCATCGACCCCGCACATGCCACACGACGAGGTCGTGGAACCAAGCCGAGGGATGGGAGCCGGCGCGACGCCAGCGGTCTCGACCGTGACGACGTTGAAGTCGCTATCGACGGGTCTGCCAGTACCGCAATAGCGGATACCGGTGATCGGGGCGCCGCCAAGCGCTCCTTCTGCATGCAGGAATCCAACGGCCAGCTCAAAGTCGTGCCCCGGCGTTCGCATCGTCGAGCTGACCTGCACTCCGTCGAGCTGAATCTGCAGCGGCTCTTCAACCAGAAGTTCGTCGGGAACACGACGCGCGCCCTCGCCATCGACCCGTCGGGTGATGAGCGACTGTCGTCGAGACCGAACCATGGGGATCAGCGTAGAGGTCGACCCGGCTACGGTCCGACCCGTGCACCTCGACCTCGTCACACTGATCGTCGCCGACTACGACGCAGCTATCGACTTCTTCACGAATGTGCTCGGGTTTGAGCTGGCCGTCGACACGCCATCGCTCACGAATGACGGGCGCCCAAAGCGGTGGGTAGAGGTCCGCCCGCCCGGTGGCGCCACCGGCCTACTCCTCGCACAAGCTGATGGTGAGCGACAACGGGCCGCCGTCGGCGAACAGATGGCCGGTCGTGTTGGCTTCTTCCTGCGAGTCGACGACTTTGACGAAGCTCACCAGCGCATGCGGGCCGCTGGCGTGCAGTTTGTTGGCGACGTGCGCCACGAGCCCTATGGGTCGGTTGTGGTCTTCGTTGACTGTGAGGGCAACCGATGGGATCTTCTCGGACCACGGCCGTGAGTCTTCTTCGTTGAGACGCGAAACGACCGGGCGCAAAGGCCCGGTCGCACGCACATCGTCCAGCTGATCGCTGGTTACATCATGCCGCCCATGCCACCCATGTCTGGCATCGCTGGCATGCCGCCACCTTCGCTTGGAGCATCGGTGATGACCGCTTCTGTCGTGAGGAACAGGGCTGCGATCGACCCGGCATTTTGCACACCGGAGCGCGTGACCTTGCAGGCGTCGACAACGCCGGCAGCCTGGAGATCCTCGTAGGTCTCGGTTGCTGCGTTGAAGCCGTTCCAACCCTCGAGCTTCCGAACCTGGTCGATCACGACGCCACCTTCGAGGCCTGCGTTTTCCGCGATCTGCTGCATCGGCTGCTGAAGCGCCCGAGCAACGATGAGAGCACCCGTCTTGTCGTCGCCCTTCAGCTTCTTTGCTGCCTTCTCGACGGCCTCTTGGGCCCGCAGGAGCGTGACACCGCCACCACACACGATGCCTTCTTCAATGGCAGCCTTCGTGGTTGACACGGCATCTTCAATGCGGTGCTTCTTCTCTTTGAGCTCGACTTCGGTAGCGGCACCAACCCGAAGCACGGCAACGCCGCCAGCCAACTTGGCGAGGCGCTCCTGGAGCTTCTCGCGGTCGTAATCCGACTCGGTGTTTTCGATCTGTGAGCGAATCTGGCTGATTCGACCGTCGACGTCTGACCGGTCGCCAGCACCTTCGATGATGGTGGTTTCGTCCTTGGTGATCTGCACCTTGCGGGCCGTGCCAAGGAGGTCGAGCGTGGCCGTCTCGAGCTTGAGACCAACCTCTTCGCTGATGACCTGGCCACCGGTGAGAATCGCCATGTCTTGGAGCATCGCCTTGCGACGATCACCGAAGTACGGCGCCTTCACCGCAGCTGCGTTGAAGGTGCCACGGATCTTGTTGACCACGAGCGTCGCGAGCGCTTCGCCCTCGATGTCTTCGGCGATGATGATGAGGGCCTTGCCGGTCTCCATCACCTTTTCGAGCAGCGGCACGAGCTCACGCACGTTGGTGATCTTCGAGCCAAAGAACAGGATGTACGGATCGTCGAAGACGGCCTCCATACGCTCGGTGTCGGTGACCATGTAGGGGCTGATGTAGCCCTTGTCGAAACGCATGCCCTCGGTGAAATCGAGCTCCATGCCGAAGGTGTTCGACTCTTCGACGGTTACGACGCCGTCTTTGCCCACCTTGTCGATGGCATCCGCAATGACCTTGCCAATTGACGGATCGTTGGCCGAGATCGATGCAACCTGAGCGATCTGCGACTTGTCGCTGACCTCAATGGCCATGTCTCGGATCGAGTCAACAGCGGCGGCCACACCAGCTTCGATGCCCCGCTTGAGCGACATCGGATTGGCCCCGGCCGCAACGTTCTTCATGCCTTCGCGCACCAGCGCCCAGGCCAGCACCGTGGCGGTGGTGGTGCCATCTCCGGCGACATCATCTGTCTTCTTAGCAACCTCTTTGACCAACTCGGCGCCGATGCGCTCGACCGGATCTTCGAGATCGATCTCTTTCGCAATCGACACACCGTCGTTGGTGATGGTGGGGGCGCCCCACTTCTTGTCGAGAACAACATTGCGGCCCTTGGGGCCGAGCGTGACACGAACGGCATCGGCCAGCGTGTTCATGCCTGCTTCGAGCTTGCGACGAGCGTCGTCGTCGAACGAAAGTTCTTTCGCCATGGCGGTCGGGATCTCCTCAGAGACATAGACGGTTTGGAACGCTGGCACTCTAGCCATGAGAGTGCCAACCGCCTCCCAACCGACCCGACTTCAGGCCAGGTCTCAGGGCTCGTCAGAAAAAGAGATCGGCCGGCGGTCGAAACCGCCGGCCGATTCCCGGTTCCCGCCGAGAAATGTCGTGGCCGGGACAAGGGGGAGAAACCTGACCACGACAAAACAACCTTCGGCACGGGAAGGTCCACCCATGAGGCGAATGGTCCGAACGACCAGGGAGATGATCCGACCGGTCCAAATCGGACCAAACGCTTCATGACATCCGGCACCGCCGTCGGTCGATCGACGAGGGCTCAACGGACTTCAGCGGCATGAGTCGGGAGGCCTGCTCGTCTGATTCGTCCGACCTAGAAATCTCTCAAGTTTCCAACGGCTTCTGCCGTAGCACTTGATCAAGAGCCGCCCGCATCCGCTCCCACCAAAGGTTCACCCATGACCACCACCCGCACACCCACGAGGTCGCCACACTTCGAGACTCCAGCTAGCCGCCTCGCCGAACTCGTTCACTTGCTCGCAGACGTTCCGTTGTCGCAAGCGCTCGACGAACTCCCAGACGACATCGAACAGCCCGTCGGTCCACAACCGGATCCACTCTGGGTCGTCGCAGGAGCCCTTGTCAGGCTGCGACGCTCAGCACATCGTCGCTCCGCCCATCAGCCCTCAGGCGAACTCGCCATTTCTGCCTGAACCAACCGGCACCCGCGCCCAGGTCGCTCGTCGACTGTCCTCGCTCACCACCCGACTGCACCCACAAGTGCATCGACGAGCGGCCTGGGCCTACACATTGGCTCCGCTATCGCAGAGCGCTACTCGCGATTGGGTGTCAGCCCTCTCGCTGCGCTCGTCCCTCGCTTCGCCTTACGAGGCGCTGCTCACATTGAAGTCAACGGCGCTGTTCAGCTTCGTAGGGGTCAGGAACGGCTCAGACCGAGCGCGCTACGGCCACGTTCCTGACCTCTACGAACAACCGACCGCGTTGAGCCAACCGGCACGTCACAGAAAGTACCTGACCCCTAGGAGGGGCTGTTGAGCGCTACGCGAGGAGGCCGAGTTCGTTGGCGAGGCGTTCGTACTCATCGATTCGGGCTCGGAGCACGTCGAGGCTGGCCGTCCAAAACGCCACGTCGGTGACATCCAGGCCAAACGACTGACCGAGCGTCTCTGCATCGTCCATGCCAGCGCGAGACAACAGATCGTCATACCCCGACCGGAAGTGGTCTGGATCCTCCTGATACCGAGCAAACAAGCCAAGCCCAAACAGCAAGCCGTAGGTATAGGGCCAGTTGTAGAAGTGCGCTCCGTAGTAGTGCGGCTTCAAGAGCCACATGTAGGGATGCGCCGTCGACTGATCGAGCCCGTCGCCGTAGGCCTCGAGCTGGCTCTGCGTCATCAGCTCATTCAGCTCATCGACACCGAGCACCCGGCGCTGGCGGCGAGCAAACAACTCGGTCTCAAACAAGAAGCGCGATCGAATGTCGACCACGACCTGGTTTGAACCCTGGAGATCAACATCAAGCAGCGCAAGTCGCTCTGCGCCGGACACCTGGGCAAGACCAGACTCGACCACGAGCGTTTCGCAGAAGATGCTGGCGGTTTCGGCGAGAGCCATTGGCAGGTTGCGCTGCAACGACGTTCGACCAGCCAACGTGGTGTTGTGATAGGCGTGGCCCAGCTCGTGTGCCGTTGTTTGCGTTGACTCCGCAGAGCCAGACCAGTTGAGAAGGATCAGCGAACGGCCGTCGAAGAACGGCGCGCAGAACGCACCGCCCGACTTACCGTCGGCTGGCGGCGCATCGATCCACTGCTCGTCCAGGGCCCGATCTACAAGCCCACCAAGCTGCGGGCTGTACTCGCCGAAGGCAGAGCGAACCGTCTCGATGCCGTCTTCCCACGACACTTCTTGGCCAGCCGTTGGCAACGGGGCCACCAAGTCCCACCACGCCAAGCCTTCGTCGCCGTTGGAGCCATCGGCCTTCGCATGGATCTGCGCCTTCACTCGCATCCACCGACGAAAGTCGGGCAACGCATCGGTGACGGCCTCTTGCATCGCATCGAAGGTTGGTCGGCTCACGGCGTTGCCGAAGAGCGAGACATCAAGCGGCGAACCCCATTGGCGACGACGGTTCAGCGTGTTCGCCTCGCCCTTAATGGCGTTCATTGCGGCCGCGACGGTGGTGCCCACCGTTGGCCACGTCGCAAGCTCGGCCTCGTACGCGGCCCGGCGAACCCCGACATCAGGATTCGTCGCCAAGCCACGCACGGCCGGCATCGACATCGTCTCGACCTCGCCGCCCGGCATGGTGACATCAGCAGTTAGCTGCGACGTGACGTCGCGCTGGAGCCGATTCCACGACCCCGATCCCGTGATCTGAAGTTCGGCGACGAGATTCTCTTCGAGTTCGGTGAGCTGGTGCGTGGTGCGCGTTGCCAGCCGCTCGAGTGGGCCACGATGCCCGGCCACGCGCTCGCTTACCGCCGCGAGCTCGGACACTCCGAGGCTGGCGACCCAGTCCGCAAGGCGAGCGTTGAGCGGTTCGAGGCGGGCCTCTTGATCAGCGATCTCGCTCAACACGGCCTGTGCTTTGTCGTTGCGACTATCGGTCGAGACAAAGGCGTAGGTGAAGTAGAAGAGCGTTTCGAGCTCTCCGCCGACCGCGTTGTATGCGTCGATGAGTTCGTCGGCCAGCGCGCCATCATCGCTCGACACGGCGCGAGCCTCGACAGCGCGCACGTCGCCATCATCGAAGCGGTTGATCAACCGTGTGATATCGGCGCCAAGTTGTTCCATCGAACCGACGAACGATCGTGCATCAAGCGACTCGTGCAGGTCGGTGGTGCTCCAGCGCGGCAGATTCTCAGTCGTGGCCATGCCAAAACTTACCCTTCCCACCTTCTCGGGCCTCCAGCCCAGTCTCCGCACGACTACCCAAAAGTAGTTGAAGCTTGTCGAAACAGATGCCGATAGACGATTGCGGGCATTTTCCGCCACGTAACGGCGCTGTCGAGGACCCGATGGACGAACGGACAACATCAAAGCGAGTCATCGCCGTGGTGACTGACGCGTTTGCACCGTTTCACCACAGCGTCGTGACGATGCTGCGAGCACAGTTCTCCGATGCCGGGTTCGGGACGCTCGTGGTGACGGGTCGAGATGTGCACACCGATCGCCTCATCGAACAGGGCGGTGAGCAGGCCTATCGGACCCACCTCGATGTGCAGGGCGCCATCGTGATCTGCGGAGCGACGCCGCCGGACATGAGCAAGGACGAGATTGCCGAATACGTCGCGCATCTCACCGACGGGCCGGTTGTCAGTCTGGGCATTGAGCTCAGCGGCGTTCCGAGCGTGACGATCGGCTGGTCCGAAGTCATCCCGTTCGTCATGCAGCACGCCGTTGAGACAACGCCAGGCAGCCGCTTTGTATTCGTCCGAGGGTTTCCAGGTGACCCTCACTCCGAAATGCGTGAAGCAGGATTCAGGACCGGTCTACACGCGGCCGGACTCGAGGTCGATGAGGAGCTGGTCGTCAACGGCAACTACTCAGTCGCGGATGCGATGAACGCCGTAAAAAACCTGCTTTCGAGTGGTCTGCGATTTGACGCGATTGTTGCTGCCAACGACGACATGGCGATCGGGGCGATTGCCGCACTCAGAGATCATGGGCTGTCTGTTCCGAATGACGTCACGGTTCTCGGCTTTGACGACTCTGTCGCCGCATTCACCTCTGAGCCACCCCTCACCAGCGTGCTGCTTGACACAGGCCGACTCACCCGAGCGACGGCAGACCTCGTACTGAGGGCCATCGAACGAGGTCAGGCACCTGCTCGAGGCCATCTGGTCACCATCGAAAGCGCGTTGGTTGTTCGTGAGTCAACGCAACGCAAGGTCGAAAAACCCCTCGCAAGCGCAGCGCATCGGCTCACGGTGTCGTCGTTGGCGAGCCTCATTGCGTCGCAGTGGCATACACGACGCGCGCCCGCCACCGTCGATATCGCCGAACTCGCGACGTCGGCAGCATCAACGTTGCTGCGGGGCGATTCCTCGTTCAACTTGACTGGAATCCGCTTGATGCTCCACTCACATGACGGCACGAGCGACGACACGATGCGTTGGTATCGCCACGTCGTTCGCGAACTTCGAACGATCGCCCGTGGTCTGCCGCACGACGTCACATCTGATGCTGGCAGGCACCTTATGGCAGAGCAGCTCGCTGACTTCGAGACTCGAATCTCCGAAGCCGAAACCTCTCTTGGTGCGAAACGCACGGCCTACCAACAGCTCCACGAGCGCTTGGTGATGCGTCTGGCGGCCGTCTCCGATGAAGACGCGCTGTGGAGCACGCTGCGGGCGGGTCTGACCTCGCTTGACGTTGGCAGTGCCTGGGTCGCCATCGAGGACCAGATCGACAACAACGCAAGCGGTGCCACCATGCGACTGGTCTTCTGTCTGGAAGAGGACGTCGACCGCATGGACGAGCTGTTTCACCGCTCGAGCATCCTGCCAGAACGCTTTGATGCAACCCTCGAAAAGGGATCGCACGTTCTCGTACCGCTCCGAGCTGGCCAGAACGACATCGGCTATCTGATCGTCGAGCCCACCGGCGAATACCTGCTCGATGTCGAAGCCATTGCTTCGGGTGTCGCCCAAGTACTGCGCCACGTGAAGCAGATTCGTGACCTCCAGAGGCAAACCGAACGCCTGCAGCTTGCCAACCAAGCCCTCGACCACCTCGCGAAGCGCGACCCACTCACTGGGCTGCCAAACCGCAAGGCATTCATGGAATGCCTTGCTGACTCTCTTGGTTCGGCCACGGCCAACGAAGACATCGCAATCCTCTTCCTAGACCTCGACGACTTCAAACAAGTCAACGACACGCTTGGGCACGAGGCCGGAGATCGGCTCCTCAACACCATCGCCGATCGTGTCAATCGCGAGCTCGAACCGGGCGACACGCTCAGTCGATTGGGTGGTGACGAGTTCACCATCATCCTCACCTCGCAGATCGGCGATCGTAGAACTGAATCGGTTGCCCGTCGTATACTGCGTGTCGTCGCAGAGCCGTGCATGATCCACGGTCATCAGGTGTCGATCTCTGCCAGCGTCGGCATCGCCAACTATCCACACGACGGCGTGACGACGGACGAGCTGCTCCGCAACGCAGACGTCGCCATGTATGCCGCAAAGGCCGTGGGCAAGAACCGCCACGCGTTCTACGGCAACCTGCCGCAGCCCCACTCCACGCCGAGCGCCCGACAGAACTTCGAACATACAGCGGACTAACGTCGGTCTCATGGCTTCGAACCTTGAACCTGTCGATGGAGGCTCACCACTCGTCAGTTTGGCTGTCGGCGCCGGCTCGATCGTGGTGGCATTGCTCGTTGTCCGATGGGTGATCGGAGCGGTGTGGGGCGCCATTCAATTCGGCATCACACTCGCGATCGTGCTCGCCGTTGTCTACGTCGTGGCTCGCCTCTACCGAGGCATGAAGGCCAGCTAGCAGCCGCTACGCAGGAGCGCCGTCTGAGTACGTCAGCAGGTAGCCGGCTGTCGTCTCGTCAACTGCACCAAGGCCAGGGGCCTCGGTGAGCTCCACGTCGGTGATGGCCTCGGTCAACACGATCGCGGCCAGATAGCTTCCGTGCGGCGAGGCGTGGTTGCCATCGGCGGAGAACAATTCAATGTGGGGAGCAACCTGACGGACGTAGCGCCACGTCTCCCCCACCGGCGCAACCTCGGCGTCGTTGTCGAATGCCATCGTGTCATAGGCGAAGGTCAGTGCTGATTGCATGGCGTCGTAGGAGTTGTGGCCGGTGTAGAGGCTGCCCTGCTCCCGGCCCCATGTCTGGTAGAACACGACCTCGGCGCCATGAGTCTGGGCCATACGAGCGAGCGCTTCGGCGCTTGGTGCGGTGTCTCGTTGGAAGTCCGCGTGGTGGGCTGGCTTTTCCGATTGTTCTTGGAGCACAACGATGTCGTAGTCGCCCGTCGCGATCATCTCGCGCAGGTTGCCGTCTGCTGCGTGCTGGCTGAGTGTCCAGCCACCGGGGGCCACCATGTCGACTTCAACCGTCATGCCGTTGGCATCTGCGAGCTCAACGACCATCCCCGGCACGTCGTTGACATGCGTGTGGCTGTTTCCGATGAACAGCACCCTGGCGTCGGCCTCACCAGCGAAGAGTGACGAGGCTGCGGAGCATCCAGGAGCCAACGTGAGGACCAAGGCGAGAACGAACGCCAATGGTCCGGTGCGTGTCTTTGAATTGTGCCGCATCTTCTGTGCATCGGCGAACGACGCCGACGACCTAAGTTCAATCAGTCGGCCAGGTGGCCAATCGCTCACGGACCACGTCGGCGGTCAGCGCAACTGGTGTGGCCATGGAGGCCTCTTCCCCAAAGCGCTCGGAGAGTGAGACCACCTCGACGTGACTCGGCACCTCAGCCCCTCGCTCGATGCCGACAACGGCGAGCACAGGCGTGCCTTCTGCCTTGGCCCATGAGGCGACACCACCAACCAGCTTTCCCTGAAACGACGTGGCATCGAGCTTGCCCTCGCCGGTGACCACAAGATCAGCGCCTTCGAGCAATTCGTCGAGACCCATCCACTCGGCGAGCACATCGAACCCCGACTCAATCCGGCCCCCCATCGCGAGAAGGCCACCGGCAAGTCCGCCTGCGGCCCCAGCACCGGCGACCTCACTCACATCAACGCCGTATTCCTCGTGGTAGATCTGCTGGAGCCGTTCAAGCCGCCTCGTCAACATCTTGACCTGCGCCCGAGACGCACCCTTTTGCGGGCCAAACACCGAGGCAGCATCAACGAAGCGGGTCTGCACATCGCAGGCCACGATTAGTTCGACTTCCTTCATGCGGGCTCTCGGCGGCATGCCCCGTATGGCGCCGAATCCGCCATCGGTCGTGGCTGACCCGCCGAGAAAGACGTACACGGTGCGAGCGCCGAGCTCGACGGCAGTCGAGATCAGTTCACCAGTGCCAAGCGTGTCGGCCGACAGCGGGTCGTTCTCTTCAGCTCCACCAGCAAGCACAAGCCCAGACGCGGCGGCCATCTCGATGAACGCCGTCTTGCCATCGAGGCGCCACGATGCGCGCACCGGATCGCCATCTGGCCCTGTGACCAACGTGGTCTTGTTGGCTCCCCCGAGCACATCGAGTGAACCTTCACCGCCGTCGGCCAGTGGAAGCCCAGAGGCTTCCCAGCCGAGGGCCGTGGCTTCAGCGATCGCGACAGCGACCAGTTCTTGTGCTGTGGCGGTGCCTCGGAACTTGTCGAAGACGGCGACGAGCCGAGGCATCCGGGTCAGACCAGGATCACGCCGTCATTGCCGATGCGGACGATGACGTTGGCGCTTTGCGTGTCGGCGATCGGCGACGTGGCCGGGTCGAAGGCCTGGACGACGGCATCTGGATCGACACCGAATGCCGTGGCGATGGCACGGGCGTCTGCTTCGTAGCCCTCGGTGTAGAGAATGACGGAGGCGCCGTCGATATCGGCGTTCTTCGGTTCGGCTGTTGCGTAGCCAGCCGTGGTCATCACTTCGCTGCCTCGACCGGCAACACCCTTGAGGCCGTTCGTGCCGTTGAGCACAAGCACTGTTACCTCGGCTGCGGGACGGGCGGCAGCTGGAGGCGCCGTTGTGGTGACGGACTCGGTGTCGGCTGCATCGTCGGCCGTGTCATCGGTGGCAGCATCGTCGCCATCGGTGACGAGGTTGTCCTCGGCCACCGTGGTGGTTGTGGTTTCTTCTGGAGCCTCAGCAGCAACCCGCTCGCCAAGGCCGCGATTCATCAGCAGAAGACCGATGGCAATGGCGATCACGATGACACCAATACCCCGCGCAAGGTTTGCTCCAGCGGAACGACCGAACCCTCCGCCAGCGTCGTGTGCTCCTGCAGTCATGACAACTCTCCAAAATTCCTGGTTTGAACCGAGTCCTGTTTAGCACTCGACACCTCGGGAGCCCGAAGTGGGATTCGAACCCACGACATCTGCTTTACAAGAGCAGCGCTCTGGCCAACTGAGCTATTCGGGCGCGAGGAAGAGTGTAAAGGGTGGAATTGGAGACTCAGGAACGCGGGGTAATCAACCCACCAGTCGGAACTGAGCCCGACGGTGTTGGTGACCGCTAGCTGAGGTCGATGTAGACCTGTCCGTCAACGAAGATTGCCTCGATGATCATCGTCAGATCGTTGAGATCGCCGGCTGGAGTTGCCCAGCACACGTTGCCTTCGATGCTGCCGCCAGGGAAAAGCTCAGCAAAGGCCGGCAGCTCGTCTGGGGTGACACCGCATGACTCGACGAACGTCTTCAACACCACGCCCGTTGGGCCAACGGCGTTGAAGTTGAGATCGAAGAGATCAGCAGGGGCAGGGCCCGACTGGTAGGTGACGCGCACTTGGACGGCGGCAAACACGCTGCCGTCTGGTGGCGGATCGTTGAACTGATTCTCGTCAGCAACGGCCTGCGTGATGTCGGTGACCGGTCCGAGGACCTCGATGACCCACGTGCGCTCTTCGCCCGTGTCGAAGTCGTCGTAGAACACAACGACTCGATCGCCAATGCCGTATGGATTTTCGAGGGAGCCAAGATCGCTTGAGCTGTTGTTGGTCGCCTCCGTGTCGTCAACGACGGTGTCTTCCGGCTGGGTGGTGCCGGTGGTGTCGTCAACAACGGTGTCATCGACCACGGTGTCATCAGCCGGGAGTGATGCAACCGGAACCGTTGTGACCGTTGGGGTGGTCGTTGCGTCGTCGTCGCCGCCCCGCAGGAGGGCGAAGAGTCCGCCGATACCGAGGAGCACAACCAAGAACAGGCCGCCGAGAATGGCGAGAATCTTGCCTGAGCCACCGCTGTCGCCTGAGCTCGCCGGTGGGGCGCCTCCACCTACCTGGGGAGCGCCGCCAACGGGGGGCGCGCCACCAACAGAGTTGGTGAACTGCTGGGGAGCTTGCACAGGAGGTGCCTGTGTCGGCGGCGCATACATAGCCGCCGGAGCTGGAGCCGGGGCCGGCGCGGGGGCTGGGGCTGGGGCTGCAGCCGGAGGCGGCACTGCGGACTCAACAACGGTTGGTGGATCGACGCCGGCAGGCGCGGCCGAAGCAGACTCGCCGGGGCCGTAGCCGTCTGGCCACCACTTCCCATCGCCCGCGACATACCAGCCGGTTGGCGGCGGCCACGGATATTCCTTGTCATCCCATGCGGTGTACGTCGTCATGAACCCTCCCGGTCATGCACATTCTCCTCCTGTCGGCGGCGAACCACCTCGAAACAAGCAATTGCGCTCGCCATTCCCACATTCAGGCTGTTTAGTTGCCCTGCCATGGGAATGGCCGCCAGTGTTTCGACCCGTTGGCGCACCAAACGTGACAATCCGGCGCCCTCTGCGCCCATCACAAGAGCCACCGGTTGGGTGAGCGCCGCGCCCAGTTCAAAGATTGATTTGTCTCCGCCCATGTCGAGTCCAACGGTGTGCACGCCCAGCTTCTGAAGCTGCTGCAACGCCGTCGGAATGCCGCCAACAAGTGCCATCGGCAGGTGCTCGATGGCGCCAGCCGCCGTTTTTGCGACGGTTGGTGAGATATGCACCGCACGGTGACGGGGCAACACGATCCCCGTCACGCCTGCGCACTCTGCTGTGCGCAACATGGCCCCGAGGTTGCCGGGATCTGTGACGCCGTCGAGCACAAGCAAGAAGGCGTTTTTCGTGACCAGATCGTCGAGGTCTCGCTGCGGCAACTCTTGCGCCCGCGCAAATACACCCTGATGAGATTGGGTGAGGGCCTCGGTTTCGAACCGGCGCCTGGTGACCACCCGCAAGGTCACCTTGGTTTCGAAACACAGTTCGCTGATGTCGTCGAGAATGTCTGCGGAATCGAGATCGTCGATCATGACCACTTCGCGCACCCGACGCTTGTCAGCCAGAAGTAGCTCGCGAACGGCATGACGCCCTTCGACCTGGTCGCCGCCAAGGCCCCGATTCTGACGAGAGCCACCGCGGCCACGACCGCGCGACTGACCTCCGCCGCCACCACCACTGCCGGCGCTGCCGCCAGCGCGTTGAGATCCGCCCCGCGATGGACCGCTCGAGCCCGACGCCTTGCCCTTTGGCGGACCGGAGCGACGGCGCCCACCACCCGACGGGGCAGGACCGCCCCCTCGAGAGCTTCGTTTCTTCGGCGCGCGACTCACGGCGTATCTCTACCAGACGAACGACCAAGCAAGGCGACCGCATGGGCTTGAATTCCACCGCCGAGCCCAGCAACGCCCTCGGTGCGCTTGCCCTTTATCGACACCGGAGCGCCAACAACATCTTCGAGATTGGCCTTCATCCGATCGCGTTCTGGGGCCAGTTTTGGCTCATCAAGGATGACCGTGACGTCGGCGTTGATCACGTGCCAGCCGTTGTCCGCCACGGTCTTCATGGCGCTCGCAAGCAGCATGATGCTGTCTGCATCTCGATGGGCTTCGTCGGTATCGGGGAAGAACGAACCGATATCGCCGAGAGCCGCAGCACCGAGGATCGCATCGGTCAGCGCATGAGCGATCACATCAGCATCGCTGTGGCCCACGAGGCCCGTGGCGCCCGGAAACGTGACACCGCCAAGCACCAGCGGCCGATCCGGGTCGTCCGAGAAGGGATGCACGTCGAATCCCTGGCCAATGCGAATGTCGTCGGAGGTCATGATTGCGTGCTCGCTTGTGGTTCTTGTGCCGTTGACCGCTGCGTCGCCCGTTGCCGCAGAATGGCCTCGGCGACGACCAAATCATCAGCAACGGTCACTTTCAGGTTCGATGGATCGCCATCAACGTGTACGACCGTGCCACCGACCTGCGTGACGAGCGTGGCGTCGTCAGTGGCTTCTGCATCGTTACCAAGCGCATCGCTGATGGCCCGTACCCAGAACCCCTGCGGAGTCTGTGCGGCGACAAAGAGGGATCGATCGACGGGTTCTCCGGCTGTGGTTCGCAGCGTGTCTGTCACCGGCACAACGGGCACCGCGCCGTCAGCGTGCTCGAGCGCGGCCGCAACCCGACCAACGACGTCCGAGCTCACCAGCGGGCGAGCGCCATCGTGGATCAACACCCGGTCTGCTGTTGCGGGAAGAGCGGCGAGCCCAGCCCGCACAGAATCGGAGCGTGTCGCGCCCCCGGCAACCACGGTGGCGTTGTTGATCTTGATGGCCTCGACGTGCTCGGCCGGGACAACCACGATCGTGCGTCCGGCGCACTGCAGAGCATCAACGGCCCAATCAATGACCGTGCGCCCACCCAGCGGAGAGAACTGCTTGAGTCCGCCAAAGCGAGCACCGCTGCCACCAGCGACCACGACCGCCCAGACGCCAGCATCGGTTGCCCAGGGGCCAACCGACCCGCTCGTTGCCCCAGCCTCGCTGGTGGCGGTCACGTTCATTGCCACGACGTTAGTGGTCTGCGAACCGAAGGCGCTGCCGAGCAAGCACCAGCCCTGGGGCGACCGCGAAGGGTGGGCAGCAAACACGGTTCTGCATTCTCAACAGGAGCGTTGTGACATCCACCACGGTTGTTGGAGTACCGTCTCTGAAATGGTTGACCAAGAGCTCCTCAGGAGTGTCGATCTGTTCCGCGATCTCGACGACGAGACCATCACGTCTCTCGCTGGTGCGTCTGCGGTTCGAGATCTCAAAAGAGGCGACGTTCTCTTCGCCGAGAAAGACGCACCCGCCGAGTTGTTTGTGACCGTGTCCGGTCGCATTGCGATGGTCAATCGCTCGATCGACGGCCGCGAATCGGTCGTGGCATTGATGGAAGACGGCGATCTCTTTGGCGAGATGCCGCTGTTCGACAACCAGCAGCGTTCGACCGACGCCAGGGCACTCGAGCCATCACAGGTGGTTGCAATCCCCTACAGCCTGCTCAAAGAGATCTACGACGACCAGCCCAAGCAGCTGTGGCGAGTCGTCGAGCTCCTGGCGAACCGACTCCGCACCATGGACGGCGTGCTCGCCGACTCGGTGTTCCTCGATGTCACAGGTCGAACCGCAAAGCGACTCCTCGAGATCGCAGGAGAGAACGACGAGTTCTCGCTACCGGTCACCCAGGAAGAGCTGGCTGGCATGGTTGGAGCCAGCCGCGAACGCGTCAACAAAGCCATTGCCAGCTTCGTGCGCCTTGGCTGGATTGATCAGCGAGACCGTCGCTACATCATCCTCAACCGCGACCAGCTAGAACTGCGCTCGCGATAACTCTGCCTCCACTCGCCGCCGCTGCGCTCTGGGTCGTGAGCAACCCGAAGGGTTGACTGCGTCGCTCCGCTCCCCAATCGACAACCGATCTCAACGCTGCTCCGCGAAGCTGCGCAGCCTCAGGAAAAGGGCAGCACGGCCGAGTTATGGCGACGAAGGAGCCAAACTCGAGGAACCCGAAGGATTCACTGGGAGTTGTGAGCGCTAGCGAACAACTCTGTGAGTGAGGGAACAGTACGGCCGAGTTATGGCGACGAAGGAGCCAGAACTCGAGGAACCCGAAGGGTTCCCTCAGTCACGGCGGTAGCGCTCGAGGATTGAACCCTCGGCCAGCCGGGTCAGCCCCTCTTTGACACCGGTGGCTCGGGATGACCCGATGCCTTCAACGTCGGCGAGCTGTTCGACGTTGGCCCGCAACACAGCATTGAAGGTGCCGAACTGTTCGACGAGACGCTCGGTGAGTGGCGGGGGAACTCGGGGAAGCTTCGACATCAGCCGGAAGCCGCGGGTCGAGAGGTTCTCGTCTATCGCAGCTGCCGATGAGCCGAGCCGCAGCGTCTTGGCGAGGATCTCGCCGTCGAAGAGCGCCTCGTCGTCGAGCCCGGCAAGCGCCTCCATTGCTTCGTCGATACGGAAGCTGGCTTCGGCGTTGTAGTAGTCGCGAATCAGCAGCCTGCGGTCGTCGCGAAGTCCGCCCATGAGCTCATCGAGCTGCAGGCGAACGAGGCGACCGTCTGAACCGAGCTCGACAAGGTTCCGTTCGATTTCAGCCGCGATCCGCACGACCATCTCTGATCGCTGGAGCACTTCGATCACATCGCGCAGCGTGACGAGATCTTCGACTTCGAGCGCCGACAGTTTCACCGTGACATCGGTAAGCCTGGTTCGATATCGCTCGAGTGTCTGCAGCGCCTGGTTTGAGCGCTCGAGCAACCGGCTTACCGGTTCGAGCGGGTGGCGAACCTCACCCATGTACACCTGGATCTCTTTGCGAGACTCCGACACGGCCACGACGGGCACATTGAGCGAACGAGCAACTCGTTCTGCGGTGCGGTGCCGAGTGCCGGTTTCGACCGTTGGCACGTTGGGGTTCGGCACCAAGTGGACATTGGCTCGGGCGATGCGGCTCGAGTCGCCAGCCAGAATGATGGCACCGTCCATCTTGGCCAGCTCCGACAAGCGCTGAGGCGTGTAGGCCGCGTCGAGGAGGAAGCCGCCAGAACAGATGTTGAGCACCTCGGCGCTGTCGCCGATGACAATGAGTCCGCCTCGGCCCGACTGGAGAACGCGGTCGAGACCTTCACGAAGAGGGGAACCGGGAGCGACCTGAGCAAGTGCACGCAGCATTGCGCCGTCAGGTCGAGAGTCCATAAACGTCAAGAATACCAAACGGAGTCAAGCCGACGGCCCAAAACCCCTGCTCAGGCAGCGATCGAACCGTCGATATCCGCCTCAAGTCCGAGCTCTTGCAGGGCGTAGCTGAGCGAATTCACCCTGATGAGTTCGAGCCCGGTGGGGCCTGCTGGAGCCGACGTTGGCACGATGGCTCGGCGAAACCCCAGTCTGAAGGCTTCCTGAAGTCGTCGCTCGAGCTGGGCCACCGATCGCACCTCGCCCGCGAGACCAATCTCGCCAACGCACACGACGTCGGGCCCAACCGCCTGGTTGAACAGACCGGAGGCGATGGCGACGGCGATGCCGAGGTCGGCCCCTGGCTCCCTCACCTCAGCCCCACCCGCAGCAGAGGCAAAGATCTCCCAGCCCCACAAGTCGACCTTGGCCCGGCGCCGTAAGACGGCGGTGATCAACTCGACACGGTTGTTGATCATGCCCTGGTTGTTGATTCGGGGCGGTCGATCACCCTGTGGTGTGGCTAGTGCTTGCACCTCGACGAGTACTGGCCGCTGATTGTCGACGGTGGCGACCACAACGGAACCGGGCACGCCGGCCTGCCGGTCGGAGAGAAATCGCTCGCTCGGATCAGCAACGGCAGCCAGACCGGTTGCGACCATCTCGAACACTCCAACTTCTGAGGTCGGGCCGAATCGATGTTTGACCGTGCGCAGAAAGCGCAGATCGTGATGACGGTCGCCGGTGAACGACAGGACCGTGTCGACGACGTGTTCGAGAAGGCGAGGACCGGCGAGATTGCCGTCTTTGGTTACGTGGCCGATCAAGACAATGGACGTGCCCGTGCGTTTCGCGACGTCGACGAGGCGATTGGCTGCAGCCCGAACCTGGGTGACTGAGCCCGGCGCCGAGTCGATGTCTGGACACTGCACGGTCTGAATCGAATCGATCACCGCAAGCTGCGGACGCTCGGCCTCGATCGAGGCGCATACGACGTTGATGTCGGTGGCATCAACGACCGACAGGTGCTCGGGGATGTCTCCCAAGCGGCCGGCCCGAGCCGCCACCTGTGTTGGGGCCTCCTCCCCCGTCACGATGATGACCGAACCGCCGGACTCGGCGACAGACATGGCCATCTGCAGCGTGAGCGTCGACTTTCCGATGCCCGGCTCGCCACCAATCAACGCCACAGACGCGGCAACGAGTCCGCCGCCAAGCACTCGATCGACCTCATCGATGCCCGTCGGCACTGGCACGGCGCCTGTGATGTCGAAATCGGTGAGCGAGCGCACGGGCGAGTCGGCGCCCCGAGCCGCCCGCACCTTCGGCACAGACAGCTCTTCAATGGTTGCCCATCCGCCGCACTGAGGACACTGCCCTGCCCACGAAACGGATTCGGCACCACAGTCTCGACACACAAACACCTGACGTTGCTTTGCCATACCCGCAGTCTGACAACGAGGTGTGACAGTCACATTGTGAGCGCTCCGCGCTCAGCTACTCGCGATCGGCTTTCAGCCTTCGTGCTTCGCTCGTCCCTCGCTCCGCGTCACGATGCCTGGCTGTCAACGTGCCTTAGGGGTCAGGCACGTCTAGGTCCGAGCCCGCTACGGCTCCGTGCCTGACCTTTAGGGCCAACGGGGCCAACGCCAACGAGCGCAACCTCATCGTGCGTGACGTTTTGTACCTGACCCCTATGGATCGGCGGTGGCGGGGGTGGCGACGTTGAAGCTGCGGAGGATGGCGTGGTTGCGGCCGCCGGCGGGGTCGCCATCGGGGGCAAACCAGGCGGTCTGATATCCGAACTCACGGGCGGCATCGAGATTGTCGAGATTGTCGTCCACCACCAAGATCGAGGCTGGCGCTTGTCGTGTGACACGACGCAACACCTCGAAGATGGGCCAGTCGGGCTTTCGCACGCCTACGGCTCCACTGATGACCCATGGATCGATCAGACCGCTCAGACTGTGGCGGGCTCGCAGTTTGTTCGCCCATACGGAGTTGTCATTGGTGATGCACGCCACTTGGACGCCGCGTTCACGAAGATCGCGAAGGAAGGCGACAACGCCAGGGGCGAGCTGGATGCGGCTCAGATAGGCCTCGTCAAGCTCCTCCGGATCGCCTTCCACCCCAACCATCCGCCAGAAGTCAGCAGGGGTCAGGCGGCCCAAGCTGAGCGCACGAGCCCGGCTGATGACCTCGTCAGACGTGACCTCCGAGCCCATCTCTCGAACAAACGGCAAGAGAATCTCCGCGATGTCCTGACCTTCTCGATACAGCACACCCATGCCGTCGAGGGCCACAACGGCCGGTTCATCTGACGTTTCTTCGTCGAGATCGATCGCCTCGTCGTCTTCATCGCTCTCAACGACGGGCTGTCGCGACGCGTCAGCTTCTTTCGCCGGGCCCTTGGCGGATGGTCGGGCCCGCTGGTCGCCACCCCGCTTCTTGCGTCGCCGTCCCTGAGGCATCAACAGCCGCAGCAAGTGGCCGAGCAGAATGAGCCCGGCGAGCACCCCGGCAACAACAGCAACGCCACGCCACACGAGGGGCGCAACATTGCGGGTCGATGATGCGGTGTCGACCGGGATCGTGGACGGGTCGTCGAGCGCAATCGACCAACGGCGAGCAACGCCGTCATCGTCGAGTTCAACCGGCGTACCGTTCTGCGTTGCATCGCCATTGGTACTGCCAGGCAGCACGACTTCGAGGCTCACCTGAACGTCGCCGAGGGTGCCGCCACCGTCGGTCACAAACGACTCGATCGAACGGCCGAGGGCATCGGTCAACGCTTGGTCACCAAAGGTCTCGAAGTCTTGAGGAACAAGCTCGCCCGTGAGTTCGTAGTCGACTCGGGCGAAGCTCTTGGTGCGCACCAGGTCGAAGTCTCTGAAGAGGCCTTCGGTCCCGCTGATCTCGTCGAGGATGCTGCGCATCTGTTCTGCTGTACCGAACTCTTTCGAGGCACCGATCGTGGTTCTGCCGTCATCGCCAACGGCTGGTGGCTCGATGATCCAACCAGCCTCGTTGAGGTCAATCAACGGCAAGCCAGCCCCCGACTCAAGGTCGAGGAGCTGCGACGCAGCTTCATCGTCGAGTCCGACCTCAACGATCACGGTGCCCGACCCGTCTTCTTCAACGTCGATGACCACGTCGACCGTGCCGTCGCACGCCGCGACGAGCAGGCCAAACACAACGAGCATCAGTGCTCGTCGCAGCTGGTTCAGGAACTCGCTGGGCGCCCGCATCGCAAGCGAATCTAGCTCGATACCCAACGCTTCCTGGCCCATTGGCGCCGCTCACTGCGTTCGCTTACGGCCTTTTGGCGCTGGGGCGCCAAAACGCCCCTCTGGAATCACCGCTCACGATGTTCCTTCGTGAGCGGCGAGGTCAGTCACCGGCTTCGGCCAGCTCCGGAGTGGAGGGAGGCTGGAAGCCTTCGTGCGGAGTAAAGGTGAGCTCCTGCACACCGTCTTCGTTGGTGCCAACGTCGACCACGATGATCTGACCGGCACGGAACTCCTTGTAGAGGAGCTTCTCTGACAGCACGTCTTCGACCAGACGCTGGATGGCTCGACGCAATGGACGAGCACCCATGGTTGGGTCGTAGCCGTTGTCGGCCAGGAAGTGCTTGGAGTCGGTCGTGAGCTCAAGGCCAATGCCCTGACCCTCGAGCTGGTCAGCCGTGCGCTTGATGAGCAGGTCGACGATCTCGGTAACTTCAGGCTTCGAGAGCTCGTGGAACACGATGGTCTCGTCGACACGGTTGAGGAACTCAGGACGGAAGTGCGCCTTGAGGGCGTCGTTGACCTTTTCCTTCATGCGCTCATAGGTGACGGCCTCGTCGTTCTTCGAGAAGCCAAGGGTGGCCTTGCGAAGGTCCTGGGTGCCCAGGTTGGAGGTCATGATGAGCACGGTGTTGCGGAAGTCAACCGAACGGCCCTGGCTGTCGGTGAGACGACCCTCTTCCAGAATCTGGAGGAGTGTGTTGAACACGTCGGGGTGAGCCTTTTCGATCTCGTCGAAGAGCACAACCGAGAACGGCTTACGGCGAACAGACTCGGTGAGCTGGCCGCCCTCTTCGTAGCCGACGTAACCGGGAGGAGAACCAACAAGACGGCTGACCGTGTGCTTCTCCATGTACTCAGACATGTCGAGTGTGATCATCGAGTTGTCGTCGCCGAACAGGAAGTCGGACAGCGTTTTAGCGAGCTCGGTCTTACCGACACCGGTTGGGCCGAGGAAGATGAACGAACCGGACGGACGCTTCGGGTCCTTGAGACCTGCACGAGTACGGCGGATCGACTGCGAGACAGCCTTGACGGCGTCAGCCTGGCCAATGACCCGCTTGTGAAGCTCGTCTTCCATGCGGAGAAGCTTCTCGGTCTCTTCTTCTGTGAGCTTGTAGACGGGGATGCCCGTCCAGATCGAGAGCACTTCGGCGATGGACTCTTCGTTGACTTCGTCGAACAGATCAACGCCTGAGGCTTTGATCTCTTCTTCCATCTCGTCCTTCTTGCCGAGGAGTTCCTTCTCTTTGTCGCGCAGGCGGCCGGCTTCTTCGAAGTTCTGGTTCTCGACCGCTTCCTTCTTCTCGCGGACAACCTCGGAGAGCTCGCCTTCGAGTTCCTTGAAGGCAGGCGGCGTGCTCATGCGCTTGATGCGCAGGCGTGAGCCGGCCTCATCGATGAGGTCGATGGCTTTGTCGGGAAGGTGACGGTCGGAGATGTAGCGATCAGCAAGGTTGGCCGCTGCGACGAGCGCCTGGTCGGTGATGGTGACCCGGTGGTGGCTCTCGTAGCGGTCACGCAGACCCTTGAGAATCTCGATGGTGTGCTCGACGGTTGGCTCTTCAACCTTGACCGGCTGGAAGCGACGCTCGAGAGCGGCGTCCTTTTCGAGGTGCTTGCGGTACTCGTCGAGGGTGGTGGCACCGATGGTCTGGAGCTCACCACGAGCAAGCATCGGCTTGAGGATGCTGGCTGCGTCGATGGCGCCTTCGGCGGCACCGGCACCAACGAGGGTGTGGATCTCGTCGATGAAGAGGATGATGTCGCCGCGGGTCTTGATCTCTTTGAGGACCTTTTTGAGGCGTTCCTCGAAATCGCCGCGATAGCGGGAGCCGGCGACAAGTGCGCCGAGGTCGAGGGTGTAGAGCTGCTTGCCACGGAGGGTGTCTGGCACCTCGTCTGCCGCGATCATCTGGGCCAGGCCCTCGACGATGGCGGTCTTACCGACGCCAGGCTCACCGATGAGCACAGGGTTGTTCTTG
>CALLGK010000020.1 GCA_938009905.1 uncultured Acidimicrobiales bacterium
GCTGCATTGGTGCTGCTCAGCATGTTTGATCAATTCAACCTTGGCTCGTTGCTCACCCAGCTCACCTGGATCGGCGTTGGGTTCGTCGGCGTTGGCCGCCGAGTGTTCAATCGCCCATCGACTACCTCAGCTTCGGCATCGACGGCGTCCTCCACAGCATCGGTGGCCGCCTCTGCGTAGGGAAGTGGCCTTGATTCGTCATCTATCTGGCCGACGAACACAGCATGGCGACGTGCGCAAAGTGTGATTCGACTGTTTTCGAAGGTCATCCGTGTATCGGATGTGGGCATGTCACGATCCCGCCGGCCCCGGCTGGCGGCCCTGCTGCTGAAGGGCCTGGTGGGCCTGGTGTTGGTGGACCCGTTCCGCCAGGACTCGATGCCCCGGCCGCGTCTGGTCGTCCCAAGAAGTCATCGAAGGGGTCCGACGATGAGTCGGATGGCTCGAAGCTCGCTGTTATTGGTGTGGCTGCGGTCGCTGCCGTTGTGCTGATCGGTGCCGCCTTCTTCATGCTTGGCGGCGATTCGTCTACGCCGTCAACCGAAGCAGCGCCAACAGAGATCGCTCTTGCCGACGAGGAAGTCGTCGCGGTCCTCGACGACACCTTCTGTCAGAGTCCTGGCGCGATCGCCGGAGCTCCAGAACCGTCTGCCACAGACGCCAACGCCTTCACGGTGTACACAAAGCCTGACGCGCTTGGATACGCAGCTGATGCCGATGCCATTGCCGCTGCCTTCGACGGAGCGTGGGGAGCGAGCGCCGAGTCGGCCTACGCCGTGTGCATCGAGGGTGGGCCGGGAGACCAGGATCAGACGTGTCGGGGCTACGGCCAAGGAATCACGCACAGAATGTTGTCGAAGAGCTACACCTACGCCATGTACGAGGTCGCGTCAGGTGCGCTCGTGAGGGAAGGGAATGTCGGTTCGCTTCCGATGACCTGCCCGTCTGTGGCGATGTCAGGGTCGCAGACCATTCAGGCGGTCGATTCGTACGATCTCGGTGTTCAGATCGTCAACGAGATTCTGCCTGGCGATCCGACCGGTATGCACCTTGTGCATGATCTCAACTTCGGCGACCCTTCATGGTGCTCCTCACCGGCAACGATCGACTACGCCGGTACTGCGGTGACCGAGCCAAGCATCTGGTTCCTTGGTGCATGGGACTACGAGAAGAGCAATCACGTTGCGTGGGCGCCCGAAGAGGTATCGCATGTCGCATGCGCCCAGTTCGTCCCCAACACCGAAGAAGATCCTCACCTGTGTGAGTACGACAACGGCAAGAATCTGAAGACGGCCAAGGGCGTGTTCGAGGTGACCGTGATCGACATGCTGACGGGTGAGCTCGTCAGCGCCGAGTCGTTCGAAGGCACGGCTGGTTGCCCGGGCGTCCTGCTCGGCGATCCGCCCAGGAAGCCTCGCGATCCGAACATTCCGGCCGATGCCTACCGATTCGTCGAAGCTGCTGCCGGCGTCGTCGACACTGGCGAAGCAACAGACTCAGCGGAGGGCTAACTCGCCAGCCCGGCTTCGTCCAGAATCCGGTTGAGGGTTGCCGTCATCACGTCGGCGAGCGCATGACCTCGTGGTCGGTAGTAGACAATGCCGCCCACGGTGTGCTCGAGCTCGTTGGTCCTTGCCCGTAGCCACGAGGCGTCGTCGCGACCGACGACCTCACAGAACTGTTGGCGAGCCGGTTCGTCAAACACGGCCCATGCAGGGCTGAGGTCCTGAGCGAGGTCGCCATAGCCCGCGGCGCCCCAGTCGATGATGGCGGAGATTCGGCCGTCGCTGGTCAAGAGGTTGCCCGGGATCAGGTCGCCGTGAACGAAGCCAACGTCGTAAGGCTCCGTCTCGAGTTCTCGTGCTTCATCAGCGAGCCGACTGATGGCCACCACATCGACGAGGTCTTTGGCATTCCATGCCGGCACGCTGAGCCACGCGTGGAGTGTGTCGAGCAGCTCACCGATAGGGCCTCCCCGGTCACCGGGGCCTCGGATCGGCGCTGGGAGGTCGGTCAGGCCGCCGATGGCAACGACGAGCTGGCCAAGGTCGGTGGCGAGTTGCTGTTGGTCGACTGACGAGTGTCCGTTCCACAGGTCCTCGCCCTCACACCAGGTCAGCGCGGCCCAATGAAAGGGAAACTCCTCGGTCGGTTCACCGTGGTGAGCCAGGGTTGGAATGGTGATGCGCGCCGCGAAACTTGTGGCTGCGAGCGCAGGCAGCAGCTCTGTCTCGTGCTGAATGCTCGCCGATGCGCTTGGTGTGCGAGGTAGTCGAAGGGCCACGTCTGCTCCGTCGGCTGTCGCAACGTGGTAGAGCACGTTGGTGGTACCTGACGCGTCCAAGTAGCGAAGCGGCCGGTCGGCCCATTCCGGTCGTTGCTGTTGCAGCAGCATGCGAACGACACCTTCGGAAAGGTCGGGTTCGCTGTCGTGAATGCGCTCCGTCACCGAGCCATCGTGGCAGACGCATCGCACGAGTAGGGTCGAATTCCTATGTCGTTGAACCCTCGCTTTACCGAGTCACTTACTGCCGTCGACGTGCACGCCGAGGGTGAACCGGGCCGAGTGATCGTCGATGGCGTGCCCGACCTGCACGGCGCGACGATGCTCGAGAAGGCGCAGTGGATGGAAGCCAACCTCGACCACATCAGGCTGCGCATGCTGCGGGAACCGGCTGGCTACCCGGCGTTGTGTTGCAACGTGATCGTGCCGCCAACTCGGCCAGAGGCCGCGGCGGGGTTCATCATCATGGAGCAGACCGAATACCCGCCGATGTCCGGCAGCAACACCATCTGCGTGGTGACGACGCTGCTCGAGATGGGCATGGTCGAGATGATCGAGCCGGTAACCGAACTCACCCTCGAATCGCCCGCCGGACTCATCGGGGTGCGGGCTGCCTGCTCCGACGGAAAGGTCACAGACGTCACGTTTCGCAACGTGCCAGCCTTTGCCCTTCACCTCGACACGGTGATCGAGGTGCCTGAGCTCGGGCCGGTCTCCGTCGACGTGGCATGGGGCGGCATGTTCTACGTGATTGCGGATGGGGATGCCCTCGGCGTCGATCTGGGTGCCGCCAACGGGGCTGAGATCGCCCGCACAAGCGAACGGATCCGTTTGGCCACGCTTGAGCAGCTGCCGGTGTCACACCCTGATCACCCCGAGCTCACCGGCCCGACCATTTCGCAACTTGCTGGCGCACCGACGGTGGCTGGCGCGCATCGTCGCAACGCCGTCACGGTCGCCACCGGGCAACCTCGATGGGATCGTCCCGAGAGCTTCACCGGTGCGCTCGATCGTTGCCCGTGTGGCACGGGTACGTCTGCCGCCATGGCGGTGCTGCACGCCAAGGGCCAGCTCGCAATCGGCGATGACTTTGTGCACGAAGGCCCGCTCGGTACAACGTTCCGCTGTCGCTTGCTCGAGGAGACGACAGTTGGTCCGTACACCGCCGTGGTGCCCGAGATCAGCGGACAGGGTTGGATCACCGGCATTGGTCAATACGTGCTCGACCCAACCGATCCGTTCCCCGACGGCTACCGAGTCGGCGACATCTGGTAACGAAAAGTACCTGACCCCAGTGGCTACCGCGTACGACCGAAGCGGTCGTGCGGGGTTTCGAGGTCGACGCCTGCGGAGGTTGCGACCTCGACGATGTCGGCCACTGGCAGCTGCTGGGGCTTGGTAGCCATTGCCTCTTCAAGTACGTCGAGGCGGTCGCCGAGATCGGCGATCTTCCAACCGGTGGGTTCCGCGGTCGCCAGCTCGTCCCATCGCAACGGGACGGCAACAGAAGCCCCTGGTCTTGGCCGGAGCGAGAGCGGCACGACCACCGTGGAGGTGGGGTTGTTGCGGAGCCAATCCACGAACACTCTGCCCGTGCGCTTCTTCTTGAGGAACTCCGTCGTCATCGTGTCGGGCGAGCGCATGGCCGCAAGCCCGCCGATGGCCCTCGACGCGTGCGACACCTCGTCGAAGTGCTGGCTGCCATCGAGGGCGACCCACACGTGAAAGCCCTTCGAACCGGTTGCGAGAGGAAACCCAGCCAGTCCGAACTCTGCCAGCACATCGGCCACCGTTTGTGTAGCGGCACGAACGCCGTCGATGTCGCCGTCCTCCGGATCAAGATCGATCACCATCCAGTCGGGAAACCCCGGCCGTGCCGCGGTTGAGGTCCACATGTGAAACGTGATGGTGTTCTGGTTGGCCAGGTAGGCCAGATCGTCGGCTTGGGTAACGACGGGGTACAGCGTCTCGCCCCCGCCCCGTTTCGGAACAGCGCAGCGCTCGATGGACGCGGGGAAGTACTTCGCCGCGTTCTTCTGCATGAAGCCCTTGCTTTCGATGCCGCCGGGAAAACGCTGAAGGGTCAGCGGCCGCCCTGTGAGGAGAGAGCACATGGCGACGCTGACCCGTTCGTAGTGCGCAACGACGGCGGCTTTCGTGATGCCGTCGCTGGGGAACAGCAACTTGTTTGGGCTCGAGACCTCCATGAGGGAACTGTAGGTCTCGAGCCCAGGCGCTGTTTCAGCGCCTTGAACTTGGCGTGGCCACGGCTCGGCAGCGGCAACAAACCGGAGCCGTGGCCACTATCTCTCAGCCGAGTTGGTTGAGAGCGTCTTCGATCCCTCGCCAGAAGGTGGGGTAGGCGAAGATCATCGATCGAATCTTGGGCACCGGGATCTCGGCGTGCACGGCGAGGGCGAGCATCGAAATCATCTCGCCACCGTGAGGGCCAGCCGTCGTTGCTCCGACAACCACGTCGCGGTCGGCGTCGATGACGATTTTGATGACGCCTTCGTTACCGGGGCCGTGGAGCCAACCGCGGGCGGTGTGGGCCACGTTCTGCACCACGGTCTTCACGTTGATGCCTGCTTCTTGGGCGGCCGCTTCGGTGAGGCCAACGGAGCCAACCTCGGGGTCGGTAAACGTTGCCCGAGACATCGCGCTGTAGTCAGCCCCACCGTGGTCTTCGCCCAGAATTGAGGCAATGGCGATGTTTGCCTGATACATCCCGACATGGGTGAACAGGCCCTCGCCAGTTGCGTCGCCGACGGCCCAGAGGCCATCAGCAGCTTTCAGTTGCTCGTCTGTCTCGACCCGGCGGGCATCGGCGGCGATGCCATACACGTCGAGGCCGATGCCGGCGACGTTGATCGACCGGCCGGTGGCCACGATGAGCCGCTCTGCGGTGATCTCGGTGCCATCAGCGAGTGTCACGGTGACGTTGTCGCCAGACCGAGACACTTCGTTGGCGCGAACGCCAACATGAATGTCGATGCCTTCGGCCTTCCAAGCCTCGGCCACAACCTCACTGGCCTCCGGCTCTTCGTTGGGGAGCACTCGATCCAGGGCCTCGACAACCGTGACCGTGGTGCCAAACCGATTCATCACCTGTGCGAGCTCTGCGCCGATGGCGCCGGCTCCGAGCACGATGGCCGAGGCGGGGAGTTCCTTGGCCTTCACGGCTTCACGGTTGGTCCAGTAGTCGACGGTGTCGAGACCGGGGATGGGGGGAACAGCGGGGGAGGTGCCGGTGGCAACAACGACTGCCTTGCTTGCGGTGAATTGCTGATCGCCGACTTCGACGACGCCGGGAGCAACGATGCGCCCGCGGCCACGAATGAACGTGCCGCCCTTGCCGACGAAGCGGTCAACGGCAACTTGGTCGTTCCAGTCATCGGTGGCTGAGTCGCGGATGCGGTCGGCGATTGGGGTCCAGTCGGGAGTCACGACAGCCGAGCCGGCGACGCCGTCGATGCGACGGGCCTCCTGCAGAAGGTTGGCGCCCCGGATCATCATCTTGGATGGGATGCAGCCGTAGTACGGGCACTCGCCACCAACGAGGTCGGCTTCGATGCCGACGACCGAAAGGCCTCGCTCGGCGAGACTGCCGGCGACGTGTTCGCCTGCCGGGCCCATGCCGATCACGATGATGTCGACGTTCGTTGATTCGCTCATATCTGTTGCCTCTTCTTCGCGTTTGAGTCTTGTGTGCGTCTGTCGCTCGGGCGGGGGTGAGTGCCCTGCGTTCTTGTGAGGATTGAACCGATCGACACTCCAGCGAAGTCCCGGTTTTCTGGGAATATGTGCGGCCGTTCAACAGTTGATCCGAGCCCGCTGAGCGGGTCGTCTGTTGGACCGGTCAGGGTGCGGTGGCTAGGTTCGCAAGGAGATCGGGCCCAGCCCGGCAGAGCCTCCAAGGAGAAACACATGAGCGAGAACGCACAGGCCGCATACGACGCACTTTCAGGCCTCATCGGCAACGAGCCTGTGGTGGGCGAGTGGTTCCAGATGACGCAGGAGCGTGTCAACGAGTTCGCTGATGCAACCCTCGATCACCAGTTCATCCATATCGACCCTGAGAAAGCAGCGCAGACGCCGTTCGGCGGCACCATCGCCCACGGGTTCCTCACGTTGAGCATGCTCGTGCATCTCTCGACGAGCATCCCGTCAGACCTCGAGAAGCTCGAAGGTGTCTTGATGGGGGTCAACTACGGCATGAACAAGGTGCGCTTTGTGAACCCCGTGCCGGTTGATGCTCGCATCCGCGCCACCGCGTCAACGGTCAACGTCGAGCTCAAGGGCAACGCAGTCGATCAGACCCGGGCCATGACCGTCGAGATCGAAGGCGCCGACAAGCCAGCGCTCGTCGCCGAGTGGATTGGCCGCACGGTCTTCGCGTAACCGGTCGCCGTTCTGGCGGGTCGTGCGTTAGCGCTTTGGGGGGAGGGGCACCAGCACGCTTGTGTTGTCGGTGTAGGCCCGAAACTCCGGCTCGTCACCCCAGCGCTTCTCGGCCCTACGTTCAAGAAGCGGGATGCCGCTCACTCGGGTGAGCAGAAGAAACACAAACACGGGCGAGACGAGGGCAACCCATCGCCATCCACTCAGCACCGGTATGGCCATGATCGCCATACCGGTCCAGAGTGTGATCTCTCCGAAGTAGTTCGGATGGCGCGACCACGACCACAGCCCAGTCGTGATGAACCGCCCTTTGTTTGCCGGGTCGGCCTTGAAGGTGCTCTTTTGCGTGTCTGAGATGACCTCGATGGCGAATCCGGCGGCCCACACCACAAGCCCGATGACGCCGAGCACGCCAAAGCTTGCTCGGTCTTCTGAGGTGATGATCGCCAATGCCGCAGCCACGGTGAGCGAGACCCAGAGACCCTGGATCGTCCATGTCATCAGGAACTGCCAAAAGTCGAACTTCATCTGGTCAAAGCGACCATCACCGCCGTCTTTGGTGACTCGGCGGAACAGGAACAGTCCGAGCCGCGACGCCCAGATGGCCACCATG
>CALLGK010000021.1 GCA_938009905.1 uncultured Acidimicrobiales bacterium
CGGCGGCAACTCGCACTATCCGCTCGACATTGAGCGATCGGACGTCCTTGCCGAGCGCGACATTCACTACGTCGACGTCGGCACAAGCGGCGGTGTCTTCGGCCTCGAGCGGGGCTACTGCCTCATGATCGGCGGCGACGACGAGACGGTCGGTCGGCTCGATCCCATCTTCAAGGCACTGGCTCCCGGCGTTGAAGCCGCCGGCCGCACGCCGGGTCGAGATGGCGATCTTGCTCAGTCAGAGCAGGGCTATCTGCACTGTGGCCCTGCTGGCGCTGGGCACTTCGTCAAGATGGTTCACAACGGCATCGAATACGCCATCATGCAGGCCTACGCCGAGGGCTTTGGGCTGCTCGACCGGGCAAACATCGGCGATCAGAGCCGTGAGATCGACGCTGAAACGGCCCCGCTCGGCGATCCTCGCCTGTTCCAATACGACATCGACGTGCCCGAGGTGGCCGAAGTGTGGCGCCGTGGCAGCGTGATCGGCTCGTGGTTGCTCGATCTCACCGCGATCGCGATGAACCGAGATCCGCAGCTCGACGCGTTTGAGGGTCGGGTGTCTGACTCGGGCGAAGGACGATGGACCGTCCTGGCGGCCGTCGAATCGGGCTCGCCGGTGCCAACGATCGCCGATGCGTTGTTCAGCCGCTTCTCCTCGCGTGACAACGCCACCTACGGCAACAAGGTGTTGTCAGCGATGCGATCAGAGTTCGGCGGTCACCACGAGAAGAAGGCCGACTGATGGGCACGCCCGTTCAAGCCGATGCGCTCGTGATGTTTGGGATCACGGGCGACCTCGCCCGCAAGAAGCTCTTTAGCTCGCTCTACAAGCTTGAACTCGACGAGATGCTGCACTGCCCGGTCATCGGCGTCGCATCATCTGACTGGACAACAGAAGAGCTCGTCGAGAACGCCAGAACAGCACTCGAAACCGCAGGGCTCGACATCGACGACGAGGTGTTCGGTCGGCTTGCGGCCCGGTTCGACTACGTGTCTGGCAACTACAAAGAGCCGGCCACGTTTGAGCGAGTCGCCGCCAAGGTTGGCGACGCCAAGATGCCGGTGTGTTACCTGGCGATCCCGCCATTCTTGTTCTCGACCGTGACCGACGGGCTTGGGGCCACGGGGCTTAACCGCGGTCGGGTCGTGCTCGAAAAGCCATTCGGACGAGACCTCGAGTCGAGTCGAGAGCTCGACACCGCGGTGCGGGCTCACTACCCAGAAGATCGTGTCTACCGGATCGATCACTTTCTGGGGAAGGAGCCGGTGCTCAACATCTTGGTGTTCCGGTTCGCCAACTCGATCCTCGAGCCCCTCTGGAATCGGCGCCACATCGCGTCGGTCACCATCAACATGTACGAAGACTTCGGTCTCGAGGGGCGGGGCAAGTTCTACGACGAGGTCGGTGCGCTGCGCGACGTGGTGCAAAACCACCTGTTGCAGATCCTGGCACTTTTGGCGATGGAACCACCGGTGTCTGACGATGCCGACTCGATGAGTGACGAGGTCGTCAAGGTGTTGCGGTCGATCAAGCCGATCGATCCGAGCACGGTCTATCGGGCTCAGTACAACGGGTATCGAGATGAAGAAGGCGTCGCAGACGACTCGGATGCCGAAACCTATGTCTCGCTCGAATGTGAAATCGACTCGTGGCGCTGGGCCGGTGTGCCGTGGCGGATCCGAGCCGGCAAGGCACTCGACCAGACCATGACCGAAGCGGTTGTCGAGTTCACCTGCCCACCTCGTCTCATGTTCAGCGATGCCGAGCACCGGCCCGAGCCGAATCGCTTGCGGTTCTTGCTGAAGCCAAACGACGTGATTGAGTTTGAGATGCAGGCGAAGAAGCCCGGCGAGAATCTCGTCAGTGAGCGGGTCGACCTGCAGGTTGACCATCACGGGATGGAGTTCGGACCGAGCCCGTATCACCGCCTGCTCGGTGACGCGATCGAGGGCGATCGTCGGCTGTTTGCACGTGGTGATCAAGTTGACGTTGCGTGGGAGATCGTGCAGCCGGTGCTCGACAGCCCCAACCCAGTTGCGATGTACGACTACGGAAGCCCTGCTCCCGACCTGCCTGCCGCTGATGGCACCGGTCGTCTCTGATGGCGCATCGCGTTGTCGCCATCGATCTTGGTGGCACCAACATTCGAGCTGCGCTTGTTGAGGCAGACGGCGACATTGTCAAGCGTGAGCGTCGACCGACGCCACGCGGCGATGCCACCCCGATGGCCCTCGTCGAGATGGTCCGAGAGATGGCGGAGGACACAGACGTCGACAAGGCGGTCATCGGGCTGCCGGGAGTGATCGACCACGAGAAAGAAACGTTGGTGAGTGCACCGAATCTGGTGCAGGAGTGGGTGCCGCTACTGAGCGATGCGTGGCTCACCCGCCAGACCGGTCTTGCCGTGAGCCTCGCCAACGATGCTGACCTTGCCGCTGTTGGCGAAGCAACGTTTGGCGCCGGCAGCGATGCTCGAGACGTCGTCTACGTCACCATCTCGACCGGCATTGGTGCCGGAATCGTCTTGGGTAACCGGCTCATGCGTGGCCGCTACTCGGGAGGCGAAATCGGCCACACCGTGGTCGACCGAGCGCTCACGCTTGGCGGCGCAGACGGCACCGTGGAGGGGCTCGGTTCTGGAACCGCCATCGGCCGAGCCGCGACGGGCGCTGGTATTGACGCGCAGGGCGCTGAGCTCACCGAACTCGTGCGAAGCGGCGATCCTCAAACAGTTGCGGTGTTTCGTGAGGCGATCCAGAGCGCCGCGCTCGGCGTCGTCAACCTGTGCTGGTTGGTGTCTCCCCAAACCGTCGTGATCGGCGGAGGGGTCGGCATGAATGGCGACCTCGTGCTGCCGATCGTGCGGGAACTCGTTGAACGTGAGGGGCCGGCGATCGAACCGATCAAGGTTGTGAACGCTGCGCTCGGTGACGACGCAGGGTTGGTCGGCGCCGCTGCCTGGTGGGAGGCTGTTGGCCGAAGTGGCTGACCAATCCCGTCCCCGAGCTGAATTTCTCGAGCCTCATCGGTGGGCCAGGCGCGCCGCCGACCTTCTGGCGATGGGCATCACCACCGCGGTGCAAAACCGAGGCACATGCGTTGTGGCCCTCAGCGGTGGGTCGACACCAGCACCGGTCTTTCAGGAGCTGTCGAAGCGAGCGTTGCCATGGACCGATGTGGTGTTCACCCAAGTCGACGAACGCTTGGCTCCTCTGGGAACATCGGAACGAAACCTGACGGCCCAGCTCGATGCACTGGGCGATCTGCCTTCGCGTTGGATCCCGTTGCCGGTCAGTGAGCCCATCGGCACGCCCGAGCCGGCCGACCTCACGACGTTCGTTGACGAACTCGAGAGCGTTTCGGGTCGGCCGTTTGCCATCGATGTCATGCATCTCGGCCTTGGTGATGACGGCCATACCGCCTCGCTCGTGCCCGGTGATCCCATCGTTGATGAGGTCACCGCCAGCGTCGGTGTCACGGCTGACTACCGCGGTACCCGTCGGCTCACGATGACCCGCCCCGCCATCGACCGTGCCGGGTTAGTGGTGTGGCTCGTGGCTGGCGAGAACAAGGCTGGCCCTATCGCCCAGCTCCTCGCCGGCGATCCTGCGATTCCCGCCGGTCTCGTCCGACCCTACGAATCGGTCATCATCGCCGACACAGCCGCCCGCCCCTGACAGCCGCCCGCGCCGGAAGTTGCGTGCATGAGGCCGTCTGGGAATGGTTTGGTGCACGCAAGTTCGTGCGAGCCGTGAAGTTGCGTGCGTTAGGCCATCTGGGGACGGTTTGGTGCACGCAAGTTCGGACCTGTGAAGTTGCGTGCATGAGGCCGTCTGGGAATGGTTTGGTGCACGCAGGTTCGTGCGAGCCGTGAAGTTGCGTGCGTTGGGCAATGTGGGGACGGTTTGGTGCACGCATGTTCGGGGGAGTGGTGAGGGAGCGTGTGCCGGGGCGAGGGTTATGGGCGGTTGCGGATGGCGGCGTGTCGGTCCCAGAACGCTGCCGCTGCGTCGTAGGCCGCCGGGTCAAGGTCGAACCCTGAGCCTCCCTGGTCGCGGCCAAGGGCGTTGCGCATCTGGGTGATCGGTGGCATGGGTGGCTCCACCGGCTCGAGGGTGCCGATGATCGAGACGATGCCCCAGTCGCACTCTGGTACGTCTTGCTCGCCCTCGAAGTCTGCCGCTTCGGCAACGAGCTGTTCGTAGCTGTAGAGGATGACGTCAAGCCATGCTGCGTGCGGAGCGTTGATGCCTTCGAACCAGCGTTCAAGCACCGGACGTTCGCCTTCACGCCTCGCTACGTAGCCAGACCGAAGAGCAGCAGCATTGTCGTCGGTGATGCCCGCGAACGCCGCCCGTGTCGGGGTGTCGTTGGCGATGAACAGGTGCTTGCAGAACGGCGCATAGCCATCGACGAGCGGACCACCGGCTGCGTTGCAGCGGGCGACTAGCTCGTCAGGGGAGAGGCCTTCAACGCGGGTGCTGGCATCGGGTTCCCAGTTGCGTAGAGCAAAGGTCGTCATGGCAATGCGCATCAGCAGAACGTACCGGGCGGCTGTGAGCAGGCGAACGACTGGTTCGTGGGGCGAGCAAGCGCCATACACTCGTCATCACTGTGTCTGAGCCGAAGAAATACCGCATCACCACCCACGGGTGTCAGATGAACGAGCACGACTCCGAGCGCATCGCCGGGCTGCTCGAGGCCGATGGGTATGTCCCAACCGACTCAGACGACGATGCCGATGTGATCGTGCTGAACACCTGCTGCATTCGAGAGAACGCCGACAACAAGCTCTACGGCGCCCTCGGCAATCTGAAGGCTCGCAAGACCGAGAACCCAGACGTGCAACTTGTCGTCGGTGGCTGCCTGGCTCAGAAGGATCGCGAGATGATCCAGCAGCGGGCCGGCCACGTCGACGTGGTCTTCGGCACCCACAATGTGCATCGCGCAACCGAACTCATGAAGCTGGCCAAAGAAGGCGGGCCGGTCACCGAGATTTGGGAAGAGGCTGCGCTTGATGAAGCGGAGGCATTCCCGTCAGCCCTCCCCGCCAAGCGAGACACCGACTACGGGGCCTGGCTCACGATTCAAATCGGCTGCGACAACTCCTGCGCCTTCTGCATCGTGCCATCGGTGCGGGGCAAGGAAATCTCTCGGCCAGTCGACGACATCGTGGCCGAAGCGCAGGGCCTGGCCGACCAGGGCGTGGTCGAGATCACGCTGCTCGGCCAAAACGTCAACTCGTATGGACGCGACCTCGCCATTGCCGCTCGGGCCGCCGGTGATGCCGATGTGCGCCTTCGCCCGATGTTCGGCGACCTGCTTCGCCAGATCGGCGACATCGATGGCATCCGACGAGTTCGCTACACCAGCCCTCACCCCAAAGACATGACGCCAGACGTGTTTGCGGCCATGGCCGAAACACCGACGGTTGTGCCTCACCTGCACTTCCCATTGCAGTCTGGGTCCGACAACGTCTTGAAGGCGATGCACCGGGGTTACACCGGCGAGCGCTACCTCGAGAAGCTGGCGCAGGCTCGTGAGACGATCGATGACCTGGCGGTCACCACCGACATCATCGTTGGCTTCCCGGGCGAAACAGAAGACGACTTCGAACGCACGCTCGAAGTGGCGGCCGCCGCCGAGTTCGACAACGCGTACACCTTCGTGTTCTCGCCCCGGGGAGGAACCGAGGCAGCCGAGATGGTCGACCAGTTCTGCGACCCTGAACAAGTCAAAGATCGCTTCGCTCGCCTTCGCACCGTCATCGAACGTTCGGCGATTGCTAAGCATCGCGCTCGGGTCGGTCGGGTTGAGGAAGTCGTCGTTGAGGGCCCGTCGAAGAAGAACCCAGACGTGCTCACCGGCCGCACCCAACAAAACAAGCTGGTCCACTTTGCGAGCGAACCGCTGCGCATCGGCACGTTTGCCAACGTCAGAGTGACCGACTCGGCCATGCAGTACCTGTTGGGCGAATTGGTCGAGGTCACCGCCAAGCCAAGGCACAAGACAAAGATCCCGCTGCTCAACGGGTGACATCGGATGAGTGGGCGCACGATCACACGGGCCGCCCTCCCTGCCATCCTCGTGATCCTCACCGGTTGCACAGCGGGTCAGGGCGAGCCTGAGCGAGCGGCTACAACGACCTCTGTTTCCAGTCGAACCGTTGAAGGCTCCGCAACCTCGACTCCCGTCGTTGAGTCATCGGCTCCGGCCGAAGAGCGGGTGGAGGCCATCGAAATCAGTTCGCCACCACAGATCGTCGCGAACTACCCGTATGCGGGAACCATCGACGTCGTCGACGAGTGCTTGGTGTTCCGAACGCTCGATGGCGTCAACACCTATGCCATTGGACTGTCCTCGTTGCACAACCGCCTCGTCGAGAACGGCGAGATCCTGATACCGCTTCACCGCGTCACGCCAGGTGCTCAGGTGAAGTTTCGTGTTGCCGGCCACGTGGTGCCGCCGAGCGAGATTGTGTCGGACCCGCCGACGGGTTGTCCCGATGCGGTGCTCGCCATCAGCCAGGTCGCATTGCATGAAGATCAACCACTCGTGCCGACGCAGTTCGCCCGCATTGAAAAATGTGCGCACGTCCTGACCGGTGATGGCGACGGATGTGTGCTGACGGTTGTCTACCGAGGGTCTCGCTGGCTCGCCGATGAGGCTGCAGAGGTGGAACAGACCGACCTTGTCATGGGTGCTGATCGGGTTGACGGTGTGCCCGCGGGCTGGGCGATCTGGGAAACCGATCGATCCAATGCAGTGGTACTGCAATTCGAGTCAGACCCAGCGACGCGAATCGTCCTCGAGCGTCAGCCCTGACGTCGTAAGCTCGGTCGCATGGCCGACGCCGATGCAGCAGCGACCGACACCTACACCCACGGACATCACGAGAGCGTGCTTCGCAGCCACTCGTGGCGTACGGCGGAGAACTCGGCCGGCTACGTGCTCGGCCACCTCAAGCCGGGCCTCAGCATTCTCGACGTCGGCTGCGGCCCAGGCACCATCACGATCGACCTGGCCAAGCTCGTCGCCCCTGGCGAGGTGATCGGCATCGACGTTGGTGCTGACGTCATCGAACAGGCAAGGGCCAATCAAGCAGAAGACGGCCAAACCAACGTGTTGTTCACCACCGGGAGCGGCTACGAGTTGGGGTACGCCGACAACAGCTTCGATGTGGTGCACGCCCATCAGGTTCTGCAACACGTTTCTGATCCCGTGGCGATGCTTCGTGAAATGGGCCGGGTGTGTCGGCCCGGTGGCATCGTCGCCGTTCGCGACGCCGACTATCTGGCCATGGCGTGGTGGCCAGCAGACCCCCGTCTCGATCGGTGGATGGAGATCTACCAGGCCGTGGCCAAGGGCAACGACGCAGAGCCAAACGCGGCTCGCCATCTTGTCGACTGGGCCACCCAGGCGGGCTACACCGACATCACACCTTCAGCTGACACTTGGGTGTTCGCGACGCCAGAAGACCGACAGTGGTGGGGTGGGCTATGGGCCGAACGGGTTGTCTCGTCGTCGTTGGCCGAACAAGCCGTTGATCGCGGCGTTGCCTCTATGGAAGAGCTTCACCATGTGGGGGAGGGGTTCCGCGAGTGGGCCGTGCACCCCACAAGCTGGTTTGCCGTCGTGAATGGCGAACTGCTCATCCGTCCGTAGCCGCCTACTCACACGCCAACGGCCGATCTAGCCTTCAGCCGTGGAGGTTCGGCAAGAATCGGGGATTCAACACCGCTTGAGCCGGCGGTGGCTCGCGTGCATCGGCGCTGTGTTCGGCGCACTTGGCCTGTGGCTGGTTACGCAGGGGCCCGAGCCGACGGACGAAGCCGATTCTGAATCCGCCGCCGCTGAGGCTGCTGCCGAACCGTCAGATGCGCCGCGCCTGCGACCGGACATCGAGACCAATGCTGGCCCCACTCCACAGGTCAACATCTTGTGGCAACTCGGGTCGACCTCGCTGTACCCGACGCGTTCGGCCGACGACTCGACGATCGGAATCGCAGACGGCCCCATCGATTCGTCCAACGTCGTGCTGGCCACGGGCAATCCGCTCACATTCCTCGACGTCTCAACCGGCGACACGGTGCCGACGACCCTTCTTGCCTTCTGGCCGGTGATGCAGCACGACGACAAGCTCGTCGTCTACTCCACGAGAAACGGTCGTTTGGCGACCGTCGAGCTGGGAGAACCCTTCGGCTTCGTCACCCCGCTCAACAACGACGGCGCATTCTTGTTTCGGGCCGAACCGGGCCGGGAGCCAGGCACGGTCGTTGCCCTCTCCATCGACGACAACGACGTGATGACCGCCCACACATTCGACATTGCGACGGGTGCGGAGCTGTCGCAGGAAGTTTCCGATTCGACGTTTCCGCTGGAAGATCGAATCGCGCTCGGGGGCGAGTTCCAAACTCCACGAACGGGTGGCGTCTTCCGATTCGAGGGCTCGGCGTCTATGAGGGTTGGCGACGGAGCCCTCGTGGCGCAGGGGGATGGGTTCTTGCTCGTCGAGAGGTGCGACGACGCCCTGGTCTGCGATCTGTTCTGGCATGACTCAACAACGTTCGACGTGCTCGATCTGCCCATTCCTGATGGAATCTCCGACGGCCGGGTCATCGGTGACGGCCAGTATCTGGTGTTCCGCTCCGACGACTCGTCGCGTGAGTCGCTCTTTGATCTGGAACGAGGCGGTGTGCTCGTGGAAGACGTCGACTATCAGAGCGTGTCGCTTGGGCCAGACGGGCGGCTCGCAACGTTCTCCGTTGGAGGATCACCTTTCATCATCGAACTCGACACCCTTGTGCGCCACGACGTCGATGGCATCAACCTGCCAGAAGACGAGTGGCTCGTGCGCTTTCACCGCCCGTTGCTGATCGACATGCCCAATCGCTGACGATCACCGGCTCGACTTGGCCTTGCGATCGCCAAGATGAGGTTCGATCTAGCCTCGATGGCGTGGACGTGCGGCAAGAGACTGGAATTCGTCACCGTCTGAACTGGCGCTGGCTTGTGCTGGCGGCGGTTGCCATTGGCGGCCTCGTTGCGTGGTCGATCGCAAGCTCGCAGCGGTCGTCGCCAGACAACGCCGTGCCGCCAACCACTGCCACGGAGACTACGACGAGCTCGAGTGCACCAACGTCAATCACGACGCCAACCTCATCGACCGTGGCAGAAGCATCGACGACGCAACCCGCCCCCTCCGAGTTGCGGCTTCGCGGTGGCCTGTTCGACGCAACAAACGTGTGGCTCGCATCTGGCGACCCGTTGACGTTCCTCGATATCGGCACGGGCGCCGTCGTCGCGACCGAGCTAAAGGGGTGGATCCCACTCATGCAGGTGGGCGACAGGCTGGCACTGTTTCATGCGCTTGACGGGTCGATGGGCACGATCGACCTGAGCGCCGACCCGATCGCGGAGAGCCTCGTGGTGCTGCGACCGCCCGGTGTTTCGCTCTTTCGCCCCGAGCCAGTCCTGCGAGACGGCACCGTCGTGGTGCTGGGCAGTCGCCAACCAGACGACATCATCGAATTCACCTTCGACGTGGCAACCAGCTCGTTGATCAACGAAGAAGCCTCTGATCTCGGCATTCCATGGTTCGATCGGGTCGAGATCACCGGTGAGTTCCAGACGCCGGTTGCCGGCGGCGTCTACCAACTCGTTGACGGTTCATATCGTCAGGTCGGCCCGGGCGCTGTTGTCGCCCAAGGCGAGGGCCTACTGCTCGTACAGGAGTGCGACACGGAGTTGCGGTGCGAACTTGAGTGGCGAGACGCTGCAACACAACGTGTGCGGTCCCTGCCGATTCCCGAACCGATCTCTGATGGTCGAGTGCTACTCGGAGGAGACCTGCTGGCGTACCGGTCAACCGATCTGTGGAGCGAGTCGCTGTGGGATCTGAGCAACGACTCGCTGCTGGTGGCGTCCGCTGACTACCTCACCATCACGGTGGAAGCCGACCAGCGCTTCGTTGCCTACGCAGACGATGGGATGCCCTATGTGTTTGATCGAGTCACGGGCGTCCGAAGTGGAGTCGAAGGAGGTGAGCCTCGGCTTCCCGACAGGTTCAACCGTCGACCACTTCTTGTGTCGATGCCCGACAGATAGCGGCCAGACAGGTGCCCTAGGCTTGGGGAGCGATGGCAACGTGTTCAACATGCGATGAGCCGCTGGATCTCGAACAGCGCTTCTGCTCGGCGTGTGGAGCCGGGGTGCAACAGATCGAGTTGATGGACGCAAGCGCGGCCCCAACCGTGTCGAAGCAAACCGTGAGCCGGGGCGGCGGACTCGACTCGAAGTGGTATCCGGCAATCGGGTTGGTGCTCGCAGCAATCGTTGGTTGGTCAATCTTGTCGTCTGGCGCCTCAGACGAGTTGGCCGATGACGGTGAAACCGAACTGGCCGACCCCACCACAAGCGAGGCCGAGACAACAACGACCGAAGCGCCCACAACCAATGCTGATGATGATTCCACGACAGAACGCCCGACCAGAACCGAGGAGGTCGGCGACTCGTCAACAGACGACGAGGAAGATCCGCCCGCAGTGTTCATTACAAACGGGCCGATCGGCGACACCGGGCTCACGCTTGTCACCTCAAACCCCATTCGCTTTCTCGATCTCGACACCGGCGAAGTTGTCGAGACGGGGCTCCGAAATCTCAACCCCGTTGCCGTTGTGGGAGACCGGCTGATCGTCAACTCCGAAAGCTCGGGGAACAACTTGAAGGCGCTCGATCTCAACGACCTTGAAGCTCCGGCCGAGGACTTCGACTCGCCGAACGGCTACCTCTTCAGCTTCACCGTGGGCGATGACCCAAGCACCATCGTGGCCATCGGCGACAACTACAGCAGCGGCCCCGAGTTGAGTCGCTACGTCTTTGATGCCGAAACAGGAGCGATCATCGACGAGAGCACGGTCGAGATCAACATTGGCTTCTTCGGAGGCTGGATCACCGACGGTGATTTCACGACACCTCGCTCCGGTGGGGTCTACCGCTCCGTTGGATCTGGGTTTGAGCTCGTCGGACCTGGTCGAGTGGTCGCCCAAGGGGCAGGCCTTGTGTTGATCGAGGAATGCGATGAGTCGCTTGATTGCGATTTCTCGTGGCGCGATGCGGATACCTATGACGAGGTCGCGTTGCCGACACCACCAGACGTCGAAGATGGACTCGTGCTGGCTGCTGGCCGCCTGCTGGCATTCCGATCGAGCTCCAGCTGGCAGGCGTCGCTCTTCGATCTTGAGACCGGCGAAGTGATCGAGACCGAACTTGAACAATCAGAGAATCTTGGAATCGCCGTCAGCCCCGACAACCGCCTCGTTGCCTTTGTGGGCCACGGAAACACGCAAATACTCGACCTCGAGACCGGCAAGCAGCACCTGGTGCAATTCGAAGCGGGTAGCGGGTTCTACGGATCGTCCTTGTTGCTGATTCCTTCCCGTTGACCGACTCGTCAGCGACGTCGAGCACGCAAACGGTCTCACGAGGGTCTCGGCCAGGGTGGCTGCTTCTTGTCGCAGGCCTTGTTGTTGCCGTTCTGGCGTGGTCAGCAACGCGCAGCGGCGACAGCGATTCTGCTGACAGCGGCGAAGAAGTGCCACGCCAGGCAACGACGCAACCGGAGTCGGCCGAAGAGCTCGAAGCCGAACTGGTCATCGAAGAACAAACGGCCACCCTCGAGAGCGACGCAGCCCAGGCCGACAGTGTCTCGTCCGACGCTGCCCAGCCCGACCAAGCTGTTGAACCTTTCGATGCCACGGCTCGAGTCGAATTGGTAGACGGCCCCGTCGTTGGGAGTGGTCTCACGCTGGTGTTCGGCAGCCCCTTACGTTTCGTCGACCTCGAGACTGGCGAAGCGATCGAGACGTCGCTCACCAACCGACTACCGGTTGCTCGCGTTGATGACGTGGTGATTCTTGCCAATCTCAACTCGGGTGGGTTGGAATCGATCGATCTCGACGACCTGGGTGCCCCACCGGTTGGCATTGGCGTTGGCGAGGTCGGGCCCCGAGCGGTCGCTCCCGGCAACGCGTCGGGGACAATCGTGGTTGTCGGATATGGCATTCAGGGAGAGATCGGCGAGCGTCGCTACACCTTCGATACTGCAACTGGCGAGGTACTTGAAAGCGTTGCCGTCGACGCAGCGGCGGGATTCGGAAACCAGTTTGGGTTGGCTGAGTTCTTTTCTCCTCGCACCGGTGGGGTGTATCTCACCGATGTTGATGGGCTGTCGTCGCGGGTGGCCCCAGGCCGACTCGTTGCTCAGGGTTCAGGCCTTCTTCTTGTTGACGTCTGCGACGAGCTGCTTGTTTGCGAGACCACGTGGTTCAACGCCGAGACGCTCGCTCCTGTCGACCGTTTCGTTCCGGACGACATTCTCTCCGGTCAGGTTCTGGCCAACGGCCGATTGCTCGCCTACGAGCCCAAAGGAGTCTCCCGGCTCGATTTGATGGATCTTGAGACGGGTGAGCTGCTGTTGGTCGATTTCGGCAACCCGGGCACCGCAATCAACGGTGTCTCGGTGAGTCCTGATGACCGCTACCTGGCGTACAGCGGCCGAGGCGGTGCCATCGTGGTTGATCTCGACTCAGGAAACGAGTTTGAGATCAGGATTGCCGGTACGGGTGGCCCCGGCGCCTTGCTGATGTCGACGGCCAGCTGAACAGCGCTCGAGCAACTGAACAGCGCGCCAGCGCTAGGTGCGATGGATCATCTGGTCGCGACCTGTGAGCCCGTTTCCGCGACGTCGAGTGGCCTGACAGCCGCGGCGCCGAGGCGACGCGACGCCTAGCGGCCTTGCTGTTCCGTAGGGAAAAGTCGGGTTGCGAGCCACAAGGTGTGTCATGACAGCGACATGGTGCTTGCTCTAAGTAGATGCACCTATAAACATCCTCAAGACTGAGGAAGTCCATGTCGATAGATGCATCGACAAGCATTAGATCCGGGTCTGGACTCTCGAACGTGAGTTCAGGAGGGAACAACAGTGAATGATGAGGACAAGCGCGATGACTCTTAGTCCGAATGGCGAACGAGGTCGGACACGACCACTACTCCGGGGTCTCGCGGCCTTGTGCCTGCTGGTTCCGTTACTCGGAGCCGATCCCGCGTCGGCGGCTGACGGGGATGCCGCCATCACTGGATCATTCTTCGTGGATCTCGATCGAGACGGAACGATCGACGAGGGCGAGTCGATGTCGGACAGCGACTCGCTCTTCCCACCGAGCGGTATCAGCGTTACGGCGTATGACGCCCGCGGAAACAGCGCTCCAGGCACCGTGACGCCGGGGTCGCCCCCAACGTATTCGATCGACGTGACCGGTCTGGTCGCAAGCAACTTCCGGGTTGAATTCGACGTTGTTGACGCCGGGTTTGCGCCGACCGTGGTTGGCGCCGACTCAGCGTCGGCCGTGCAATTTGTCGCCGCAGGCGCGGTGGCCAACTTTGGTGTCGTCCCGCCATCGAACTGTCGTGACGGCGAAGGTGCACTCTTTCTCACGTGCTACACGGTCGCTGATCTTGTCGACACGGTCGTGACGCTGGACTACGAAGTCGACCCGGCTTCGAAAACAGCCAACGCAGCGGGCGCCGACACCGGTGCTGTTTGGGGGCTGGCCTACGACGAGTGGACGGACACGATCTGGACCTCCGCCACGTTGCGGCGCACCTTTGCGATGGGGCCAGCGGGTCTGTCCGGGCTCTATGCCCAAACCACCGCGGACGGTGCTTGGCAAGCCTTCGATCTCGGCCCCGACTTCACAGGCGGCTTTGACGTCGCATCTGCCAACGAAGAGACGATTGCGGCGAACGTCGCTCGGGTCGGCATTGGTGACATCGATCTTTCTCCGGATGGGCGGCGGCTCTTTGCTTCGAACCTGGCGAACAACTCCGTCTACGTGTACGACGTGTCAAGCGGCTCGCCCGTGCTCGAGACGACCATCGCCATTCCCAACCCCGGGTGTGCCGATGGCGACTCGCATCAGATCTGGGCCCTCAGTGCGACCGGCAACACCACGGCGCTCGTTGGTGCTGTGTGTACGGCGGAAGCAACACAAGATGGCGCAAACCTGACCGCATCTGTCATCGAGATCGACACGACCGGCACGGTCACGAATGTGCCCGGTCTCACCACATTCCCGCTCGACTACGAGCGCGGCTGTTCAACCGATACTCCTGATTGTTCGAACGTCTCGCATCCATGGACCAACTCTTCTGCGTACCTCTGGGACAACCACGCCAACCCGACGTGGGGCGGAGCGTGGAACGATGTTCGCCAGCCCGTGCTCACGGACATCGAGGTAGCCGACAACGGCGAGCTCGTGCTCGGGTTCCTCGACCGCACATCGTTCCAGCACACGGCGCAGACCACGTGGGATGACTCCTCAACGCCTGACGTGAATGAGGCTGCCCTTGGCTGGCTTCACATGGGAAGTGGCGGCGAACTGCTTCACGTCGCCAACACCGGAACCGAAGCGTCTCCCGTCTACGTCCTAGACCCGGCCATCACCGTTGGCGGCGGGGCCGAGCATTTCAACGACCAGTCAGTCTGGAACGCCCACCAGGAGATCGCATCGGGATCGGTCTGGCACCACCCGAGAACAAACGATGTGGTTGCGACGGTGATGGACCCGATCGAACTCAACAGTCTCGGTCTTCGAATCAGCGACGTCGCCAGTGGCGAAACGGTGACGGGATACGAGCTGGGTGGCGGAAACGCCCAGTACAAAGCGGGCGGCCTCGGTGATGTCGAGGGCTGCTTCATTCCGATCGAAATCGGCAATCGCGTCTGGCTCGACTTGGATGGAGATGGTCTGCAAGGCCCCGGTGAGACACCGCTCGCTGGTGTCACCATCACGGTGGAGGGCCCCGGTCTGCCTGAGGGCGGCGTGTCCGTCGTCACCGACGAAAACGGCAATTGGACGATTGACTCCACCGACGGGCTGACACACAACGGGTCCTACACGGTGACCGTTGATCCATCTACCAACACCACGCCGCTCCCCGGTCAGTTCACCAATGCGGACCTAACCCCAACGACCACCGAGGCCGCCGCCACAGCGACCGCTGGTTCGAACATGCTGCCCGACGGCACCTTCGTCGCCGACACCGGGAACCCCGGCCAGAACGATCACAGCTTCGACGCTGGCTTCGTGCTCCCGCACGACCTGGCCCTCGAAACGACGCTGACCTCGTTCGACATCGACACTCGCACTGCCGTCTTTGCAGTCGAGGTCATGAACCAGGGCACGCAGGTCGAGGACTTCACGGTCGCCAACTATCTCGACACCCCGACCGCCGACGTCTGGGCCGACTTCTCCACCGCGGCAAACCCTGATGGTCTGACAGCTGAGGTCGATCTCGACCATGACGGCACCACCGACCCGGAAACCGCGCTGGTCTACTCGTGGGATGCAGCGTCTGCGCAACAGCCCACAATTGAATTCGACGGCATTCTGCCAACCGGTCAATCGGTCACTGTCCCCGTGACGCTCACGTGGAACAGCCCGGTTCCCGTTGGTGGCGACATCGACCTTTGGGCCGAGATTTCGTCGTTCGACTCCGACGGTGATCCGGCCACGGCCGCGCCGGTTGACGCCGACTCGACGCCCGACGCCGAACAGGCCAATGACAATCAACCGGACGCTGCTGGCGACCCCACCGATGGTGAGACAGGCGAGGATGCCCTCAACGACGGAGGCGACGAAGACGATCACGACGTCGCTGGAGTCAGCTGGTGGGATCTCACCCTGATCAACGAGCGTTCGCCGGAACAATCCTTCATCGTTGACTACTCCGCTGCGCCGCCGACCATCGCCTTCGACATCACGGTTGGCAATCAGGGCTCAGAGCCAGCAGCAGACATCGTCGTCACCGACTACGTGCCGGCTGGTACCACCTATTCGGAGCGCAGCGCGCCGGACATGCCAACGGTCACCGAACTCGGCGCCTCGTTGGACGTCACTGACAACGGCGACGGCACCTTCGCCCTTTCCGCCCTTGACGTGGGTGACTCAGCGACGTTCAGCATCGTGGTTGACGTCGTCGACACTTCGTACGACGAGTTTGTCAATGGGGCAGAGATCTCGGCGTTCACCGACGCCAACGGGAACGTTCAGGTCGATATCGACTCCACGCCAGACGCAATCAATGACGACGCTGTAGGGGCCGACTCGGTCAACGTCGACGATCCCCGCAACTCTCACAACGATCTGAACTTTGACCCGGATGGCGACGGCAACGTCAACGAGGCGACGCCAGGTGATGAGGATGATCACGACGTCGAGTTGGTTGTCGCTCCCTACGACCTTGCACTGCGCAATGTGGTCGATACGGAAGCCACAGACTTCCCGCTCGCCCCCGGCGATCAGGTGACATTCAGTCTCGAGGTCACGAACCAGGGCAGGAGCGTCGCAGAGATTGATCTCACCGACACGATCGACCTTGCGGTCTGGGAACCCTTCGAGGCCGAATACAACCCAGAGGGTGTGACAGCAGGCGACCAAGCGTTGCCGTTCACGTGGGTCTCAGACCCGGCCGCCCCGGTGGTGACGATTGTCGGAACTCTGCCGCCAGGAGAAACGATCGCGGTGCCAATCACGTTGACCATTCCGGCGACGTACTCCGACACAGCTGGTCCGCTCGAGAACGTTGCTGAAATCTCGCGATTCGACAACGACAACGATCCGTTGAACGACGACCCAACCGACATCGATTCGACTCCAGACCAAATTCCCGATGACCCGACGACTGACGATGAGATCAACGAGAACCCCACCTCGGGCGACACGAGTGGCGACGGGATTGTTGATGAAGACGATCACGACATCGCGCTGGTTTCCGTGCTCGACGTCGCGCTTCGCAAGACGTTGGCTCGTTCAACTGCGACGCCAGTCCAACCAAGCCAAGATGTCACGTTCGATGTCTTGGTCATCAACCAGGGAAGTGTCGACGCCACCGACATCGACGTAACAAACTACGTGGATCTCGACATGTGGCTTCCGTTCGACGTGGCCAGCAACCCGGAGGCGAAGACCACAGGCGACGTGGCGCTTGACTACATCTGGAGGACGAACGAAACCGATGGTTTCGTACGGCTGAACGGCACGATTGCACCCGGTGAATCAGTTGTGGTGCCGGTGACGTTGACCATCGCCCCCGATGCCGATTTGACCGAGCTGGCGAGCATCGCCGAAATCAGCGGTGTGACTGCCACCGTCGATGATGACGGTGATCCCGACACCGAGCCGACGGAGCTGTTCAACGCGGATGGATCTCCAGTTACCGACATTGATTCAACGCCAGACGCCATCAACGACGAGTTCGATCCGACCGACGAGGAAAACGACGCCCTCGTGGATGATGAAGTGGCCAATGCCTTTGGTGATGAGGACGACCACGACATTGCTGTGGTGCCACCATCGACGTGGAGCCTCGGCAACCAGGTCTGGCTTGACGCAGACAACGACGGCACCCCCGACGTAGGAGAAACACCGATCGCCGGAGTGGCACTGGAGCTGTACGCCGATGCCGACAACAACGGCGAGCCTGACCTCGATGAAACTGGTGTTCCCAACGTTCTGGCGACGGCGGAGACCGGCGCCGACGGTGCGTACCTCTTCAGCGAGCTCCCGGCTGGCACGTACATCGTGGGGATCCCCGAGGAGAACTTCCTCGACGCTGGTCCTCTCGAGGCGACGACGCCGTCGACCCCGGTCGAAGCCAACCCCGACACCGACATCGACGATGACTCCAACGGTGTGCTCGACGGAGACGGCGCAGTCGTGTCTGGGCCGGTTGTGCTCGGTGACGGCGAACCGATGGCAGAGCCTGGGATTGACAACGATCTCGAGACCGCAGATGGCAACGAGAACCTGACCGTCGACTTCGGATTCTGGATGCCTGAACCCGATCTTGCTCTTCGAGTCATTCTTGACCCGACCACGGACCTGCCGGTGACGCCAGAGACATCCGTGACGTTCTTGATCGACGTCATGAACCAGGGCAACGTAGATGTCGCCGATCTGACCGTTGCGAACTACATCGACCCAGCAGCATGGGCGGCGTTCGACGAAGCGCTGAATCCTGAGGGGTCCACGACGGGCGACGCATCGCTGCCGTTCACGGTTTCCCCCTCAAAGACCGCTGGAGCGACTGCAACGTTTGACGGTGTACTCGAGCCCGGCCAAACGATGACCGTGCCGATTACTCTTGTCGTTGCCAGCGAGGCATCGCTCGATCAACTGGCCGCCCTCGCAGAGATCTCAGCGTTCACGCCGGTGATTGACGATGACGCCGATGACGTCACCCCGCCAGTGGCAGTCGTGATGCCTGACGGCGCAACGCCTGGCGATGTCGACTCCACGCCAGACGACATCAACGATGACCCTCTCGTGGACAACGTGATCGACAACACAGATGGTGATGAAGACGACCATGACATCGCAGAGGTCGCACCGCCCACGTACAACCTGGGCAATCAGGTGTGGCTCGATGCCGACAACGATGGTGTGCTCGAAGCTGATGAAGAGCTTGTTCCTGACGTCGTCATGCATCTCTTCACTGACGTTGATGGCGACGGGCTCCCCGACGATCTCAACGCAGATGGCGTGATCGACACCGCAGATGCGGTGCAGGTCACGACCACCGGAGCAGATGGTGCGTACCTCTTCGAGGGCCTCGCGTCCGGCGACTACGTGGTGGGTGCGAGCCCGGACAACTTCGTTGCTGGTGGGCCACTTGCCGGCGCGATTTCTTCAGATCCCACTTCGGACGACCCAGATGGGTTTGGCGACGCTGACGTAGACAGCGACGATGACGGCGTTGCCTGCGGTTGTCCTGATGGATACGTCTTGTCGGCGCCTGTGACCCTTCTCGACATCGAGCCGGTGGATGAGGTCGGGCACAACAACAACGATCCGAACCACCCCGATGCTCTTTCGAATCTGACCGTCGACATGGGTTTCTGGGTGCCAAACTTCGACCTGTCACTTGTTGCAGAGCGAGCTACAGGCACACCAGACACCGTGACCGTTGGGGATCAGGTGACGTTCAAGGTCACCGTTTCCAACGAGGGGGACGTGACGGCCGGTGACATCGAACTCGTAGCGTTCTTGCCACCGTCGGTGTCGCTGGTTGACGGCGACTGGGCCGTAGCTGGCGAGGGAACGTTCTCTGCCTCGATGCCTGGCACGCTCGAGCCGGGGGAAACAATGACCGTTGAGTTGAATGGCAGGGTCAACTCGGGTGGGGCTGTTGGATTCGACGCAGACGTGGCTGGTGCCGTTGCTCTCAATCCTTCCGGCCTGCCATATCTGATGGCAGATGGCTCCCCGCTGGCTGATGTGGATGGTGCGTTCAACGTTGGCGCCGGCGACACGTTCTCGAGCGCTCAGGTCACTGCAGTTCCGCCTCCGTTGGCGTTCACCGGACAAAATTCCGGTGTGTTCGTGCGCACCGCGGCGCTGCTCATGCTCGTCGGTGGAGCGATGGTTCTTGGAGTTCGACGGCGCACGTCAGTCGCGGTTCGCTGATGTCGACCGGTGACCGCAAGCCGATCGAACGGCCTCGATCGAAAGGGACGCAATCGAAGAGACTCAGCTGAGGCCGTGCATCTGGATGAAGCCATTGATGGCGACGGCACCCAGATCGTTGAGGTTGCGGTACCCGAGCGACTCGTAGAAGGCGAGCTGCCGGGGCTCGTCGTCTGTCAGCAGAACCTTCTGATGCACGTGGTCGTACGTCGAAAGGCAGCGTTGCACGAGGATGGCCCCAACTCCCTTGCGCTGGTGACTCGGCCTGACGAGTACGTCTTGGAGATACATGATCGAGACGTCATCGCTCAGCACCCGAGCGAGCCCAACCAGTTGTCCTTCGGCGTCGCGGGCCGTGACCACGTATGTCGAGCGGTCGACGGCTCGAGCCAATCCATCAGGATCGGCGGCGTACCGCATCCAGCCCACTGACTCATAGAGATCGACGAGTTCTTTGATAGGGACGACTTCTTCGTCGGAAAAGTCCAGCTGTTCCACACCTCAACCCTAGAAGGTGGGTTCGGCGAGCGAGCGGTCCGGCTTGTGAACTATCGATCAGTTCGATGATGGGAGGAGCCGTTCGATCAGAAGGTCGACGAGCGGGTTGGGAAGTGCGCCGTCGCGGGTAGCGGCAACCAGTTGGCGAGTAGCGATCGGTTTGCGGCGAATCGGTTCGAGACCGTCCGGACCTCGCTCGGCCTGGCCTGTTGGCAGGATCGTCCACCCCAGCCCGAGCCGAACCATTTCCTTCAGAACTTCGGGCTGGTGGGACTCGGCCGAAACGTCAACGGTGGCTCCGGCATCGCGCAGCACCCGTTCGGCGAGCGCGCGTGTGTGAGAGCCAGACGGAAACAGCACCCACGGGCCCCACGTGGCCGGGTTGGTCGTCGTTGCGCCCGCCGGGGCATAGATGGCGAGGTCTTCCGTGATGAGCTCGTGCGTGTGGACGCCAATGGGCTCAACCAACGGTCGGACAACGACCACCACGTCGAGCTGCGCGGCCAGCAGTTGTTCGAGTAATCCACCCGATGGGCCGACGGTGAGATGGAAGTCGACGTCTGGGTGCTCAGTGCGAAAGTCGCTGAGCTGCGACGAGAAGTGATCGATCGCCGCGGCGTCGATCATGCCGATGCGGATCTCGCCACCGGCACCCGTCTCGCGTCGATCGAGCCACTGGCCGAGATCGCTCGTTTGCGCGATGACGGAACGGGCGTAATCGAGCACCGGCATGGCCTGAGGAGCAACGACGCGCCGTCGTCCTTGACGTTCGAACAGCTTCTGGCCGAGGCGTCGCTCGAGCTCGGCCAGCCCTTGCGAAAGCGCCGAGGGTGTCACGCCCCGGGACGCTGCCGCGTCGGCCCACGTGTCTGCCGTGGCGACCGCAACGAGGTAGTCGAGCTGCTGAACGGTCACTTGGGGGAGCTGGCGCACAATAGATAAGTATTGCTTAACTACATGAGAACCGGACGCGTACTTGCTTATCTTTGAGTCATGAGCTCTTCTGCACCTGACGCACTCGACATCAAGCCCGCCTCCGGCAAGCTGGGCGTGTTGACCCCCGGGATGGGAGCCGTGGCGTCCACGTTCATCGCTGGTGTCTTGCAAGCACGAGCAGAAGGAACACCGCCGCTGGGGTCGGTCAGCCAGATGGCCCACATCCGCCTCGGCAAGAAGGAAGACAACCGCGCCCCGCTCATCAAGGACTTCGCGCCGCTTGCGACCCTCGACGACATCGTGTTTGGAGGCTGGGACCCCATCTCGGCCAACGCGCTCGAAGCAGCCCGTACGTGCGGCGTGCTCGAAGAGAAGGACCTTGCCCCGATCTCCTCAGAGATGGAAGGCATCGTGGCGATGGAGGCGGTGTTCGACCAGAAGTGGGTGAGCCGTCTTGAGGGAACCCGCGTCAAGAAGATCGACAACAAGTGGGACCAGGCCATGGCGCTCATGGCCGACATCGAGAACTTCCGCACCGAAAACGGCTGCGACCGCCTCGTGATGGTGTGGTGCGGATCAACTGAGGCCTTCCAAGAGCCGTCCGCTGTGCACGAGACCGTTGCTGCATTCGAACAAGGTCTCAAAGACAACGACGACAACATCTCGCCGAGCCAGATCTACGTGTATGCGGCGTTGCAGTCTGACGTGCCGTTCGCCAACGGTGCGCCGAACCTGTCGACCGACCTTCCCTGCATGATCGAACTGTCTGAGACTCGCGGCGTGCCGATTGCCGGCAAGGACTTCAAGACGGGCCAGACCCTCATGAAGACCCTGATCGCTCCTGGCCTCAAGGCCCGCATGCTTGGGCTCCGTGGTTGGTACTCAACCAACATCCTCGGCAATCGCGACGGTGAGGTGCTTGACGCCCCCGAGAACTTCAAGACCAAGGAAGAATCCAAGCTCGGCGTGCTGCACACGATCCTGCAGCCAGATACCTATCCAGACCTCTACGGCAACGTCGACCACGTCGTGCGGATCAACTACTACCCGCCTCGTGGTGACAACAAAGAGGGTTGGGATGCCATCGATATCTTCGGCTGGATGGGGTACCCCATGCAGATCAAGATCGACTTCCTGTGTCGTGACTCGATCCTGGCTGCGCCGATCGTGCTCGACCTTGCGCTGTTCATGGACCTGGCCCACCGCGCCGGCCAGTCGGGCGTGCAGGAATGGCTGAGCTTCTATCTGAAGGCGCCACAGGCACGGGGCGAAGCAGATCCAGAGCAAGACCTCTTCATTCAGCAGACAAAGCTGAAAAACACGCTGCGTGAGTGGATGGGCGAGTCACCGGTCACCCACAGCGAGGCGGGCTGACCCGAAGGGTCTGCCCGGCGAGCGAGCGCCAATGCGGAGCATTGGTGAGCAGCCCGGAGGGCTGCCCGAGGCCGGATAGCGCCGGCTAGGTCGTCTCACCCAACGACGTTACCGGGGGACGGTTTCCCAGGTCAGACCCGCGACTCAACGTCGACCTTCGGCGTCTGACCACTACAAGCGTGACAACTCGCGCTTGAAACAAGGGGAAAGGTTCACCATGAATCCCAAAGCACTTGGTGCCGAATTCATCGGCACGTTCTGGCTCGTTCTCGGAGGGTGCGGCGCTGCCGTACTCGCTGCAGACTTTGGAACCGGCGGCAACGGCACAAGCCTCGGCCTCGGGTTCCTTGGCGTCAGCTTGGCGTTCGGTCTCACCGTCGTCACCGGCGCATATGCACTCGGCCCGATCTCGGGCGGACACTTCAACCCGGCCGTCACACTCGGCCTCGTGGCTGGCGGACGCTTCGAAGCGGCCAAGGCCGTTGGTTACATCGTCGCCCAGGTGCTCGGCGGTCTCGCTGCAGCGGCTGTGCTCTACGCCATTGCTTCCGGCAAGGCCGGTTGGGAAATCGGCGAAGGCGCCGGTGCCTTTGCGTCCAACGGCTACGGCGACTTCTCACCCGGTGGCTACTCGCTTGCTTCTGCCTTCCTGACCGAGGTCGTCATGACCGCCATGTTCCTCATCATCATCCTTGGGGCAACCGCCAAGAAGGCATCGCCCGCCATGGGTGGCCTGGCCATTGGCTTGGGTCTCGTTCTGATCCACCTCATCTCGATTCCGGTGACGAACACCTCGGTCAACCCTGCTCGATCAACAAGCCAGGCGATCTTCGCCGGTACAGATCAGATCGGTCAGCTGTGGCTGTTCTGGGTGGCTCCGATCGTCGGTGGCATCATCGGTGCGCTCATCTACCGCGGTGTGCTGGGCGACAACGAAGACGTCGTCGTCTGAGCTGTCGTTTGACACTCCATTGCAAATTGCTCGGCCGGTCAGCCCTCTGAGTCGCCCCCTCTGACCGAAGCCGAGATCGTGTTTGGTGCATCCATGGGTTTGTGACTACCGTCACAAGCTCATGGATGTTCCCGTTTTCTCGGAGGTTGACAAGGCCACCAGCCCCCGTACATGGCTTCTCGTTCCAAGCTTTTTGCTTGGGCCAGAGACCTGGCGTGATGTGGGCAAGGTGCTTGAGATGCTCAAGCAATCCTGCGTGATACCGCATCCTTCCCCTACGACGCCTCGCCACGATGATCACATCGCTCCATGGCTTGTCGAAGTCCTCGATGCGGTGCCAGAACCAGACCCTGATCGTCCGATCGTTGCGGTGGGGCATTCGGCCAGCTGTCCTCGGATGCCACTCGTGGTCGACGCACTGCTCGAGGTCGGCCATCAAGTTGAAACCATGATTTTGGTGAACGGGCGATTCCCTGAAGACCAAGTGGTGCCAACCGATCGCGACTTCCCGCTGCGTGACACCCTCGATCAGCTCGTTCGCCCAGACGACTATCTGCCACCTTGGCATCGCTGGTGGGGCCCAATGGTCGAAGACATGCTGCCAGACGACGAGGCCCGCAGCCGGGTGCTGTGCGAGGCCCGTCCTGTGCCGCGAGCAATCTTTGAGCAACCCATTCCGGCCCCGAAACTGCCGTCCGAGGTCGGCGTCGGGTTTCTCGCGATGGGCGAGATGTATCAGCCGTCCTACGACGAAGCTCGCAGCCAAGGTTGGGCGATCGCTCAGATCGACGGCGAGCACTTGCACATGGTCGTCGACCCTGTGTTGGTCGCCGGCACCCTGATGTCGCTCGTCAGTCAGGCCAGACGAAAAACCTGAGCCGTCCAAACGCTGCCGCTCCTTCCCTACGCTGACCCCGTGGCAGCAGAACGATTCCCCGATGCAGTGCGCGACGCACTCGCTGCCGACGTTGCGTCTGGCGACGAACTAACCGTTCAACAACTCGACAACGGCCGGGGTCAGCAGTGGATGCTCGACACCCACTGCATTTCGCTGGCGTCTGCCGATGACGAACGACTCGACGGACGAGCGTCTCGCTTGCGATGGCTCGACGGTCGGTTTGCTGCTCCACGGCTGTTGCTCGACCACACAGACGAGCAGGGCCGCTGGCTCGTCACCTCGCGTCTCGCCGGTGAACCCGCTGACCGGTTTGAAGCGCTCGGCGACATCCAAGGTTTGGTTGAGCTGCTCGGTCGATCGCTGCGGGCCCTCCATGATCTCGATACAGACGGCTTCCCGTTTGCAGCCGGCTGGGAGGCGGTTCGCGCCGACGTGGAACGTCGACGCGACCGAGGCGACATCGACCCAACGACGCTGCCTGAGCCCTACTGCCGCTACGACGCCGATCGGCTCGTTGAGCTCTGGAGCGAAGGTCGGCCAACCGCATCGGAAGACCTCGTGGTCTGCCACGGTGCGCCCACGATGACGAACTTCATCGTCGATGGGCCGAACCTGTCTGGGCTTGCCAACGTCGACGATCTCAGGCTTGCTGATCGGCATCTCGATTTGGCGGTGATTCATCGCAGTCTGCACGAGACGCTTGGTGGTGAGTCACCGTTGATCTTCTTTGACGCCTACGGGCTCGACCCTGGCCTGGTACAGCTCGATCATTACGTGCTCGCCGACATGTTGCGATGACGGCACAACACTTCGAAACACCGCTCGTCGTGATCGGGCCAACGGCGTCCGGCAAGTCGGCGCTCGCGCTTGCTGTCGCTCAGCAAACCAACGCCGAGATCGTTTCGGCCGATGCGATGGCGGTCTACCGGGGCATGGACATCGGTACGGCCAAGCCGTCAATCGAAGAACGCCGCTTGGTGCCTCATCACCTCGTCGACGTCGCTGAGCCAGCTGACGACTTCACGGTCTCGCTGTTCAAAGAGCTGGTCGATGAAGCCTTGGCTGACATCGCTGCTCGAGGTCGGCCCGCGGTTCTTGTTGGCGGCACGGGCCTCTACGTGCGCGCCATCATCGATGACTTGACCTTGCCAGGGCAGTTTCCCGAGGCCGCGGCCGAGATCGAGAAAGAACCAGACACCCACGCTCTGTGGCGACGACTTGAAGGACTCGACCCCGCGGCCGCAACGAAGATGGAGCCCACGAATCGTCGTCGCATCGTCCGTGCCCTGGAAGTGTGTGTTGGGTCTGGCAAGCCGTTCTCGTCGTTCGGGCCGGGCCTCGAGGCCTACCCAACGGTGCCGTTCGTGCAGGTAGGTATCGAGATCGACCGCACGGTGATGGACGAGCGCATCAATGCTCGGTACGACGCGCAGATGGTGGCTGGTTTTCTCGACGAGGTTCGGCAGGTGAACGCCCATCCGGTCGGGCGCACGGCGTCGCAGGCGTTGGGATACCGGGAGCTGATGGCCCACCTGGCCGGTGAGGTCGACCTGGCAACCGCGCTCGATGAGGCGAAAACCAGAACCCGCCGATTCGCCCGCCGGCAACAGCGCTGGTTTCGGCGTGACCCTCGCATCACCTGGTTTCCAAACGATGCGGACGATCTGGTCGAGCAGGTCGTTGATCATTGGAAAAACGGGGGGACTGTGGCTCAAGAGGTGCGAGACTCGTCATCTTGATCTCTCTCACCAAGCACCACGGGCTGGGCAACGACTTTCTGATTGCGATCGACCCGCCACGTCCGCTGACGGCCGACGACGCCATCGCCTGGTGCGATCGTCGTCGTGGCATGGGCGCCGACGGCCTCATCGAAGTCACATCGAACAACGACAACGATGACGCCGCACAGTTGTGGTCCATGACGTTGTTCAACGCCGACGGATCGAAGGCGGAAATCTCCGGCAACGGCATCCGCTGTGTCGGTCAGGCCATTGCTGATTCGCTCGGGGTCGCTGGCGAACACAGCGCGTTGATTCGAACCGACGCGGGGCTCCGCACGGTCCACGTGCGGGCGAGCGACGGAGGAACCACTCGCCAAGTGCGGGTCGACATGGGCTCGGCCGGCGAAGGCCCAGCGCACTCTGACGCCTGGGCCACGCTCGGTGTGTGGGTCGACAATCAAGCCGGTCTCGATCTCGGCAACCCACACCTCGTTGCGCTTGTCGACGATCCGATGGCCATCGACATGGGCCGAATCGGGCCGGTGGTTGAAGCCGACTATCCCGACGGCCTCAATGTTCACGTGGTTCGGGTCGACAATCCGAGCACCGTGACGATGAACATTTGGGAACGAGGAGTCGGACTGACCGAGGCCTGTGGATCGGGTGCATGCGCAGCCGCTGCCGCCACGCACAGCTGGGGCCTGACCGAATCGATTGTGAAGGTCAACATGCCTGGCGGCTCTGCCGAAGTCGAGGTTGGCGACACGATCTTTCTCACCGGCCCGGCGACGCTCGTCGGCGAGGTGGTCATTCGTGGGTGAACGGCTCGACCTGTGGACCGACCCAGAGGAACTCGACCCCGAAAACGGCAAGAGCGCCGCAGCGACGGAAGAAGAAGACTCCCACCGCGGTGCGTTTGGCGAGTTCGGTGGCCGCGACGCCTTTGATGGCGAGGCCGGCTTTCTTGACCGGAGCTTCCGGGAACGCATCGTTCTTGTTGGCATGACACGCGACGGCAACACCGAAGCAGCCACCCAAGCCTCGCTTGACGAACTCGAACTGCTCGTAGACACCGCCGGTGCCGACTCGCTCATTCGCATCACCCAAAGGCGTGATCGCCCCGACCCGGCCACATTTGTTGGCAAGGGCAAGGTCGATGAGATTCTGCGAGCGGCGAAAGCCATCGACGCCGACACCGTGGTGTTCGACGACGAACTCACCCCGGCCCAGCAGTTCAACCTCGAGCGGTTGCTCGGGCGCACCGCACTCGACCGCACCGCCGTCATTCTCGACATCTTCGCTCAGCACGCCACCTCAACCGAGGGTAAGACTCAGGTCGAGCTGGCTCAGCTTCGCTACAACCTGCCCCGTCTGCGCGGCAAGAAGAACTTCAGCCAGCAGGGCGGTGGTATCGGTACTCGAGGCCCTGGTGAAACCCAGCTCGAAGTTGACCGACGCCGTCTCGTCCGCCGGATGCACAAGCTCGAGCACGAGCTCAAAGGCATCTCGGCTCGGCGTTCAAACCAACGCAAGGCCCGTCACCGGTCGCCGTACAAGACCGTGTCGATCGTGGGCTACACAAACGCCGGCAAGTCGACGCTGCTTCGAGCGATGACCGGCGCCGAGGTGTTGGTCGAGGATCGCCTCTTCGCCACGCTCGACCCGACAACCCGCAAGTTCCAGCTTCCCGGCGGCGAGCAGATTCTGCTCACCGACACCGTCGGCTTCGTGAAGAAGTTGCCCCATCAGCTGGTTGAGGCGTTCAAGTCGACGCTCGAGGTTGCCGCCGCGGCCGATCTGTTGATCCACGTGGTCGATGGAGCTGGGCATGATCCGGATGCTCACGTGATGGCCGTTCGCGAGGTGCTTCGCGAGATCGGTGCAGACGAAGTTCCCGAGCTCATTGTGTTCAACAAGGCCGACCTGCCTGGGCCGGAAGGCGATCCCAATCCCGTGCCTCGGCTGGTAAAGCTCAATCCCGGTTCGGTTGGTGTGTCTGCTCATACCGGCGCAGGCATCGACGACTTGCAGCAGGCCATCACCGACGCCCTCCATGAGTTGTCGAGCCCCTACGAGCTCTTCGTGCCCTGGGCCCGAGGCGATGCGTTGGCCGCCGTACATCGCGAGGGCGACGTGACCGAGGAGCACCCGGGTGACGACGGAATGAAGCTCATTGCTCGTCTCGAGGATGCGTCGGCCAAACGCCTCTCTGAGTTCATCGTGGCCCGCATTCAGACCTGATTCGCCGTTTGTTCTGACCGGGCACTTGTTCTGCCACACTGTCGGGCGTGTCAACTGAGCTTCCAGCCCCATACGTTCCGCCGCCCTACCCCTACGACCGGCTGATACCGATGCGCGAGCTGGCTGCGTCGCACGATGGCGGCGCCGTTGATCTCTCGATCGGTTCGCCATCAGACCCGCCACCGGCTTCAATCATTCGGGCCCTGAGCGAATCGAACGCTGAGCGGGGCTATCCGCCATCGATCGGCACCCCTGAGTTTCGTGAGGCGGCAGCTACCTGGCTCAACTCGGTGGCCGGAACGTCCATCGAAGCGGCAGATGTGGCTGCCACGGTTGGATCAAAAGAAGTTGTGGCTGGCATGCCTCACTGGTTGAAGCTGCGCCGCCCAGACCTCGACACAATTCTGTTTCCCGCCATCAGTTATCCCAGCTACGAGATGGGTGCCGACCTCGCCAACTGCCGGGCCGTACCCGTGCCGGTCGACGACCAGTGGCGAATCAACCTCGATGCCATCGACCCGGCGGACGCCGCCCGAGCACTCTGCTTGTGGGTGAACACGCCAGGCAATCCGGCCGGTGGTATTGACGACCTGGAAGCAGCTGCGGCGTGGGGTCGGGCCAACGGCGTTCCGGTGCTGTCAGACGAGTGCTACATCGAGTTCACGTGGCAAGGAAAGCCGCGCTCGATCCTCGAACACGGCAACGACGGGGTGCTTGCGGTCCATTCACTCTCGAAGCGTTCGAACCTTGCCGGAGCCCGAGCCGGGTTCTTCGCTGGCGACGCCGACCTCGTCTACTACCTGAGCGAGGTGCGAAAGCACAGCGGCATGATCCCGGCTGGTCCGGTGCAGTCAGCTTCCGTTGTGGCCTTCCAGGACCAGACGCATGTCGATGATCAGCGAGAGCTCTACCGGCGGCGGCTCACCCGCATGATCGACATTCTCGCCAACATCGGTGTGGAGGCTCCCATGCCAGGTGGTGGCTTCTATCTCTGGGCACCCGCGCCAGACGGTGATGCTTGGGCCCTCACCGAGCGCCTCGCCCGCGATGGCGGCGCCGTCGTGAGCCCCGGTGAGTTCTACGGAGTTCAAGGTGCAGGACATGTCCGCATCGCGGTGGTTCAGTCAGACGCCGCGCTTGATCTCGTGGCCGAACGTCTAGCTGCTACGCAGCGGAGCAGTGTCAGAGGGTTGCGTAGCGGAGCGGAGCAGCGGCTTGCTTGAGACCCGGATGGGCGAAGCCTGACCTGCGGAGCAGGTCACAGTGTTATGGCGTGAGCCTGATGATTGAGTCGCTTCCGGTGCTGGTGCTCACGTAGATCGATCCGTCGGCGGCTTGATGCACGGCACGAAGACGGCCGAACTCGCCGTCGAGAATGGTGCGCTGACCGAGATACAGATTCTCGTCGTTGAAGAACAGCAATCGAAGGGTTTGATTCTTCAGTGCAGCCACGCCAAGCCCGCCATTGAGCGAGCCCCAAGCTGGGTCGTCAAACCACTCACCTCCGGACAGCGCCAACGTGAACCCGCCGGTTGACCACTCGGCTGCCTTGGCGTTGGGGAGCGACAGGTTGGTCATGGGAACCGACTCGTTGTAACCCGGCACGGGGTTCCATCCCGCGTTGGCCCCCGGCACCAGGCGGTTGACCTCGTCGTTCACGCGGGGTCCGTGTTCGACCGCCCACATCTCGCCGGTGGTGGGGCGAGGCGAGAGGCCCTGCACGTTGCGGTGCCCGTAGGAGTAGACGAGTTGCGCCGCCGGGTTCAGGTCGGACGCGAACGGATTGTCGAAGACCGGACCGCCGGTTGCCGGGTCGATCCGAAGCACCTTGCCGCCAAGCGAGGTGATGTTCTGGGGGAGCGAGCCAACCGCTGAGTCGCCGGTCCCGACGAACAGGTGACCAGCCGGGTCGAACTCGAGTTGGCAACCACCGTGTCGGCCAGATGCGATCGGCAGGCCCCCAACCAGAGGGTCTTGTGCTCGCATGGCCGACGTGCGGTCGGCCGACAATGTCCATGCCAACACCTGAATCTCGCGAGGGCTGCTGTGTCCCTGGCAGGTATAGAACCGGCGGTTCTCGGCGAAGTTTGGATCAACGGCAAGCCCCATGAGGCCCGTCTCTGAGTTGACGAACAAATCGCTGAAGTCGGCCGTGATCGATGTGATTGTGCCGTCTGGCGCAATCAGCTCAAGGCCGCCGGGGCGCTCGGTGACAAGCAACGACCCGTCCGGCAGCGACTCGATGTCCCACGGGATCACCAAGCCCGTTGCGACGACTTCGGTCCGGATCGTTGGCGGAGTCGGGAAACGACCCTGGTATTCGGGGAGGGCCATGACGGCGCCTGCAAACTCTCGCAACGGCAGGCCACGGTCGACCTCGCCAATCCAGAATGCGAGCCCCTCGGGCTCGGGCAACCGTTTGAGAAGCCCGAGGAAGACGAGTGTGGTGATCACCTCGCCGTTGGTGATGGCTCGGTGCTCGGGCGACTCAGAAACGGTTGCGATGAACTCACCAAGGGTGAGTCGTCCACTGTCGATCTCTTCAGTCCAAAACGCCAGACCTTCGGCATCGGGTGCTCGTCCGAGTGATCGTCCGTAGATCGCAGCCACGACCTCTTCCGTCGTCTGAGCTGCCGCGAGCTCGGCGAACTCTGCTCCCTCGAGAAACTGATCGGCGATGGAGCTCAGCGGTTGGCCAGTTCGAAAGCGGCCGACCCAAAAGTCGAGCCCGCCTGGGTCGGGGCGACGATCGAAGACGGAGCGATACAGACGAAAGATTGGTGCGATCGACCCGTCAAACTCAGGCGACGAGATCAGATCTTCGATGAGCACTTCTGGCGCTTGTCCTGCTCGCATGCGATCGGCCCAGAACTGAAGACCGGCTGCGTCTGGACCACGAGACAAGATGTCGCGATAGGCCTGGTCGACGAACGACTCTTCGGTGGGGAACCGCCCTTCGTTCACGGTGCCAGCGGCTGCCGGGGGTGCCACAAGGTGAACCGGTGCGGTTACCGCAGCAAGTAAGGCGATGACGATGGCGAATCCGAGCGCGACTCGTTTCATGGGCCTCAAGGTAGCGACCACGAATTTGCTGATGGGGTCGACTGCCAAGAGTTCAGAAGTCGGACCATCGCTCGGTTGGGCTGGACGTCGTGATTGAGGCGACGGATAGGGTCGTGGCATGACCGATCTGTTCGCGCTGACCGCTGAGTTGGTGGACCGGCCTTCTGTGTCGTTCGAAGAAGGCCCGTTCGTCGACTGGCTCGAGACCGAGCTGCGGGCGTGCAGCCACCTTGAGGTTGATCGCATCGGAGACAACCTGATTGCGCGCACCAATTTGGGACTCAGCCAGCGGCTGATTCTTGCTGGCCACACCGACACGGTGCCGGTGGCCACGAGCGATGACCTTCCCGGCGGGTCCAACGCCGCGGCTCGCATCGAGGGCGACACCCTGTGGGGCGTCGGATCGTCCGACATGAAGGGCGGCCTTGCGGTGTTTCTCGACATCGCCCGAACGGTTCCCGACCCGGCGATGGACCTCACGTTTGTGTTCTACGCCCGGGAAGAGGTCGCGCAGGAGCACAACGGCCTCATCGAGATCGCGGCAACTCGCCCTGATCTGCTCGAAGCCGACTGTGCGATTCTCGGCGAACCAACTGACGGCGTGATCGAGGCCGGGTGTCAGGGCGCCATGCGGATCGAAGTGGAGCTGGCGGGAGCGCGGGCCCACACCGCCCGCCCCTGGATGGGACGCAACGCCATTCACCGGCTTGGTGACCTTCTGGCCACCCTCGCCTCCTACGAGTCGCGCAAACCAACGATCGACGGCTGCACCTATGGCGAAACGGTTCAGGCGGTGCACGTAGAAGGGGGAGTGGCGGGCAACGTGGTGCCCGACCGGGCCATGGTGCGGATTCACCATCGCTACGCCCCAGACCGATCGGCTGCGGAAGCCGAGACCTTCCTTCGCGAACTGCTCGCCCCGCATCTTGACGATGGCGATTCCATCACGGTTGTCGACTCGAGTGCGGCGTGCCCGCCCTCGCTCCGTCACCCACTGCTCGAACAGCTACGAGACGGCGGGGGCGAGTTCGACCCAGTTGAGGTGCGAGCAAAGCTCGGCTGGACAGACGTCGCTCGGTTTGCCGAGCTGGGGGTTCCCGCCACCAACTTCGGATCTGGCGATCCAACCATCGCCCACACCGCCCACGAGCATCTGATGCGAGACTCCATCGAACGAACAGGTGCTGCCATCCGGTCGCTGGTCACCGGAAACCGGCAGGTTTAGTCCGCCGGGTCTAGCGCCGATGTAAAGAACAGAGCTACAGTTCTCTGAAACAAATAGTACGAGCTTCAAACAATTCGGCGCCGCCGAGCGGACGCCGACCTTCGGGAAGGGGATCCCCGTGCGCAAGAACATTGAACCCTCGAGCCTGGCTCGAGACGATCGTTTCCAACGCCAGACCACTGAAGAACGTTTCAAAGATCTGCGCGACACCATGGAGGTCGGCAAGGTCGATCCCAAGGCTGAAGACGTGGCTGACCGTGCCCGTCGTCGCATGCACGGCATCTTTGTGGGCGAGATCCAGGCTCTCGAAGGTGCTGGACGTACGGCGTTCGACTTCGGCACAGACGAGGTGCCTTACGAGCTCAAGCTCGACATGGCCCGTCAGTGCTGGGACGAGGCTCGCCACTGCGAGATCTCGATCAAGCTGGCCGAGCACATGGGTGGCGAGCTCGGCGAATACGTCGAATCAACCACATTGTTCGAAGCCGCGTGCCACGACGATCCTGTGTTCCGCCTCGCCGGTGTGAACCGTGCGCTCGAAGGCCTCGCCATCGACGTGTTCACCCAGATGCGTGACTTCGGTCAAGAGATGGGCGATCCGGTGCTCGAGTACTGCGAGGACTACATGCTCGCCGACGAGGTCACCCACGTGCGCATGGGCTCGAAGTGGCTGCGAGCAGTCACCGAAGACGATCCAGAGCGCCGCAAGGCCGCCATCGAGTTCCAGCGCGTTGTCGATGGACTGTTCAACTTCCGTGGTCAGCGTGGCGAAGAGCGCGACGCTCCGATTCGCCTTGCTCGTCAGTTCCGCAAGATGGCCGGGTTCACCGACGGCGAGGTCGACGAGATTCTCGAGACGTCGATGAAGCAGCGGGCTGAGGTCGACGCCGAGCGTATGGCTCGCTCGATCATGTCCGAGGACTAGCTCGAACCTCGGTTCGTAGAACCAACACAAGATCCCAAAACGAGTGAGGCCCCCACCACACGGCGGGGGCCCCACTCGTTTTCGTTCACGCTTGTCCGGCGTTGGTTTCGTCTACATGCGGCGCATAACGGTGACGACTCGTCCGTAGATCTCGACCTCGTCTGGTGCGAAGCGCATCGGCTCAAGGCGCTCGTTGTGAGGCTCGAGCACGACCTGCTTGGCCTTGGCGTCCTTGCGATAGGTCTTGACCGTCGCCTCTTCGCCCGGGATCCCGGCAACGACGATGTCGCCGTTACTTGCCGTCGACTGCATGCGAGCGACCACATAGTCGCCGTCGAGAATGCCAGCGTCGATCATCGAGTCGCCTCGGACGGTCAGCATGAACAAGTCGCCGTCGCCGGTGAGGTCGGCCGGAACAGGAAGCGTCTCTTCGATGTGTTCCTGAGCGAGCACGTCTGTACCGGCTGCGACGTTGCCGACGAGGGGTACGTGGCGGACCGGACGTCGTTCAATATCTGAAGCACCAGAGTTTGGATCCCATCGGACTTCGATAGCCCGCGGCTTCGTTGGGTCTCGATGGAGGTACCCCTCGCGCTGCAGCGTGGCTAGGTGGCTGTGCACCGTGGAAGGGGAGGTGAGGCCGACAGCCTCACCGATCTCGCGGACCGACGGCGGGAAGCCCCGGTTGCGCATTTGTTCCGTAATGAACTCGAGGATCGAACGCTGTCGATCGGTGAGCTGATGATCTCCCATAGGAGCCTCCAGTCGAACAGGTGTTTGGGGAGTATGCCATGAACGGGGGTACAAGTGTTCGATATCGCAAGAAGTTCTGCTGGTCAGTTGCGTGCGTGGTCGGCTCCGTCCGCTGCCGATGCCGAGCCTGGCAAACATTTGTTCGATTGAGGGGTTGCAATCGAACGCCCGTTCGTGTTGACTGTCGAACAGAGCAGCGAACACGTGTTCGTTGCAACTTCCTCGGGCGGAACACGCTTGCGGGGTCTCACCACCCCCAAGCGTGCCGTGGAGCAGAGAACCGTCGAGTCGAACCTCGATGCACCGGCAGATTCGGTCCTGTGATTCCGCAGTCCTGATGTGTTGAGGCACCGAGGACCCGGGCAGAACCGTCCCTAGCGGGACGAGCGGGTACGGCTCGGGGTGGGCACCGGACGCGGCGGATCCGGTGCCCACCCAGTTGGTTTCTTCAGCACCCCGCACAGTTCACCCGCACCGACAGTTCACTGTCACACCCCATCAGGAGAATGGAATCCATGGTCGCTCTCATCAGCCCACAGCCCGGCATCATCAACCAGCCTCGATTCCGTCCTGCACCGCACCAAAACCAGTACGGCCCTGCTCAGCACGGACTGCATCGTCCCGCTCGATCGGGTGCTCGTCACTTGCACGCCGTGCCCGCGTTCGGTGAGCTGCCCGAGATTGCGCTCCCTGAGATCGCACTGCCTGAGATCGCACTGCCTGAGATCGCACTGCCTGAGATCGCCCTGCCTGATTTCGAGCTCGGTCGGCGCCTGGCCGCAGCGGTTCCCCCGTTGCGTCCAATGCTGCTGTGGCTCGACGACGTTGTTGACCTGCTTCGGTGGGGTGGCTCGGCCGCCGTTCGGTTCGCCATCCTCGCCATTGCGCTGTGTGTTGCGGTCGTGTCGGTCCGTCTCTCGCAGGGCGTGCCGCCCGCTGATGTCTCGACACCGTTCACGCCAACCGGCGTGCAAGTATCCCCAACTTCCGGGGGATCAGCGGCGGCGAATGGCGACGTCGTGCTGAGTTTTTCGACCACGGGTTAGCCCGTTTCGTTGCCATTCGGTGACATCTCATTGTCGTCGCGCTGAGAGCACCTCGAACGCGCGTCGGGCGGTACGGTGGGACAATGCGTTGCGCAACGTGTGGAGGGTCTGAATCGAAGGTCATCGACTCGCGCTCCGCCGACGACGACACCACGATTCGGCGTCGCCGGCAATGCATGGCGTGTGACCATCGGTTCACCACCTTCGAGCGTCTCGAAGAGGTGCCTGTCTTTGTCGTGAAGCGCAACGGTGATCGAGAGCCCTTCGACAGGCGCAACATCGTGGCCGGGCTGCAAGCCTCCGCGGTCGGTCGCCCCTTTGAATCGGCTGATTTCGATCGCATTGCGTGCGCCGTAGAAGACGAGGCCCGGCTCATCGGCAGTGAGGTGTCGTCCGAGTGGGTCGGAATTGCGGTGCTCGAACAGCTGAGAACGGTCGACATCGTGGCTGCGTTGCGGTTTGCGAGTGTCTACAAAGGCTTCACTGAAGCCGCCGACTTCGAGCGAGAACTTCGGCTGATTAAGCGGGACTAGAGCCTGTTGACGCCCCTTCGTCCAGGGCGTCCCGATTGGAACCTCATTGCCGGGGTCGCGATGCCGATTGATGCTGGATGGGCGAACGCCAACTTCTCGCGCCAACGCCGGCCCAACGATCGCGCCGCTCGCCTCTTCTGAGGCGACGTGGGCGCAGCGCGTTCGGTGTGTTGGCATTGCTGAGTGGTTTGCTGGTGCTGCCAGCCGACAGTGCGTTGTCCCAAGAGGGTCCAGATCAGGGGCAACAGGAGGAAGCTCCAGAGGGCGAAACCCCCGCTGAAGAGGAGCTGCCAGAAATCGAGCTCGATCTGCCTGATTCGGTTGACGACCTCGACGTTGGACCAGGTGGCCCTCCACCTCGAGTGTTGCCATCGGGTGATCTGTCCAACGTGCGCCTTGCTGATCTCATCCCGAACCCAGAGCTCATTCACCCCGATCTTCCTGGCGGGATCACTGTCAACCCGTCGTCGCTCGGTCCGCTGGCGTCTGACCTAAATCAAGCTCGCGCCGATTTGATTGATGCTCGTGACCGGCTGGCCGAATCTCGCACGAACTTCGACCTTGCCTCGCTGCGCGTTTCGGCGATCGACGCTGAGCTCGACATCGCCATTGAGGCGAGCCAGTCAACGTCTGTCGCAGAGATTGAGGCAACAGACGACTTGCGAGGATTCGCAGTGAGCGCATTCGTGGGATCAGAAGAGCTGGGTGAATTGGCCTTCGCAAACGACCTCGACTCGATGAGCCTGACGACGCTGGCCGAGGAAGCAGAGACCTTCCTGAGCACCACGATGCTCGACGCGGTCGACGACGCGAGCAGCGCTGATTCGACGATGGCTGAGCTTCGGCTCGAACGGTTGTTGCAAGAGGCCGAGCGAAATGCAGCAGCCAACAACCGAGAAGTTGCCCTTGCCGACATCGCATCGGCAGAAGAGCGCATTGACACGCTTGGGCCAGAGCTCGAAGCAAGCATCTTGCAGCTCCAGGTTGAGGGCACTGACATGCCGCTCGTTGTGCTCGATGCGTATTACACCGCAGCAGACAACTTCCGCCGTGACCGACCCTCATGTCGGGTGAGTTGGCATCAACTCGCCGGCATTGGTCGAGTCGAGAGCGGACACGGGACCTTCGGAGGGAGCGTCGTTGGTCGAGATGGTCGAACCAGCGACGAAATCCTTGGCCCCGTGCTCGACGGTGACCCGTGGCTTGCGATCCCCGACACCGATGGTGGCAAGTACGACCTCGACACCGTCTGGGATCGAGCTGTCGGTCCGATGCAGTTCATCCCCGGCAGTTGGGCTCGTCACGGTCAGGATGGCAACGGCGACGGTGTGGTCGACCCGCACAACCTCTATGACGCCGCGATGGCGGCGGCCAGCCATCTGTGTGCCTCATCCGGCAATCTCGATCAGCGAGCCAACTACCAACGGGCCCTTCTTGGCTACAACCGTTCGACGGCCTATGGCTTGCTGGTGATGGGATATGCGGACGAGTACCTGGAAGCGCTCGATCTCGCTCCTAACTACTGATCGACGGCTGGCAGCTACTGACGTCGGGTCCAGCGGCCAAACAGCATGTGGTCGTCGAGCCAGAGGCGTGACAACTCGAATCGATCAACCGTGGCAGGTGTCGGCCCCACTGCAGGTCTGGCTGATTCGCCCGCGACAAGCGTGGGGGAGAGGGTCATGTTCCACTCGTCGATGAGGTCGTCGGCCACCAGCTGACCGTTGACACGGGGCCCGCCTTCAGCCAACACAATGGTGTGGCCTCGCTCGCCAAGAAGACGGATGGCCTCTCGCAGATCGACCCGTTCGTCTCCTGACTCGATGATGTCGACCTTGTCGGCGAGCTGGTTGCGCTTGGCGATTGGGGCATTCGCCGAGGTGAGCACGATGGGGCGATAGCCGGGCTCGTGAAGCAACGGGAGCGTTGGGTCGAGCTGCAAGCTCGACGACACGATGGCAATCGTCGCTCGTGCTGGCAGGCCACGATCGAGCCGCCGCCGCTGCGACTCCGGATTGGGATTGGCCGCCCGATACTCCTCGGCGTTCACCGTGGCCGCACCGACGAGGATCACCGACGGGACCTCGCGGAGCGCCCCGAACATCTGCTGATCGGCAGGCCCGCCGAGCGGCCCGGAGAGCCCTTCGACAGCCGTGCCTCCGTCAAGGCTCGAAACCATGTTGGTCATGACCCACGGACGGGCCGTGGTGCCAGGCCGATGTTCGTGGTGGATGTCGACGCGCGGGTGAACCGTGCGGTGCTCGTTGCCGGGAGTGAGGTCGATCACCCCGCCAGTATGGGCTTAACCCTTTGGTGTTTCGTTCCAGGGCCCGCTGTCCATGCGGGGTTCCTTGGGAAGGCCGAGGACTCGCTCGCCGATGATGTTCTTCTGGACCTGGCTTGTGCCGGCGTAGATCGTGCCGGATCGGGCCATGAAGGCGCTGTGCTGAAGCGTGGCGGGAGTGTTGGGCACGCCAATGTCTGGTGCGCCCAGACCAGACGCGGTGGTGTCTCCGAACCCGATCATGGCGTCGGGGCCAATCACATTCATCAGCTCGTTGGTGACGTCGGAGTGGTAACTGCTCCAGAGCAGCTTGAACAAGGAAGACTCTGGCCCCGGTGGCTGATCGTTGAGGAACCGGGTGAGCGTTCGCATCCCGGCATAGCGCAGCAGCTCGACCCTGGTGTGGGCCTTGGCCAGCGTTTGGCGCACGAGAGGGTCATCGGTGAGCTCTCGCTTCACGCAGAGCTCTGTGAGTCGGTCGAGCTCCGCCCGGTAGCGGATGGGCGTGACGGTGGCGCCAACGCCGCGCTCGAAGGCGAGGAGCTTGTTGGCCACGGCCCAGCCGTTGTTGACGTCGCCCACCACGTGATCTTTCGGGCAACGAGCATCTGAGAAGAACACTTCGTTGAAGTGGTTGTCGCCTGCGATGTTCCTGATCGGCCGGAGTTCGACTCCTGGCTGGTCCATCGGCACAAGGAGGAACGTGATGCCCTGGTGCTTGGGGGAGTCGGGTGCGGTGCGAGCCAACACGAAGATCCAGTTTGCGTGCTGGCCTCCGGAGGTCCAGATCTTCTGGCCGTTGATGATCCACTCGTCGCCGTCGAGTTCGGCCCGGGTGCCGAGTCCGGCAAGGTCAGAGCCGGCACCGGGTTCGGAGTAGCCCTGACACCACACATGTTCGCCAGACAAGATCTTGGGGATGAACGCTGCCTTCTGCTCGTCTGTGCCCATCGCGAGGATGGTGTTGCCGAGCATGCCGATGCTGAAGCCGTCGTTGCTGCCACCGGTTGGAGCTCCCCGTCGAGCGAACTCTTCGTGCAGGATCACGGTCTCGAGCGCCGTGAGACCCGCGCCGCCCACATCGGTTGGCCAGTTGAGCGCCAGCAGGTTGTTCTCCGACAAGATTGCTCGCCATCGAGTCTGGAACTCGTCGCGCTCGGCGCCCTCCATCGAGCCGATTCCGGCGAAGTCGTCAGGTAGGTGCTCGTTCAAGAACGTGCGGATGCGAGTCCGGAATTCAGAGGCCTCAGCTGGTCGAAGATCCATGAGGTGGAAGTTAGTTGACCAAAAGCGGGAAGAACATTTCGGGTCAGATTCAGCTTGATCAGGTGGTCTGCGGCCGTCGTCCCCTGCTTGTGCACAGCATCTCTTCTAAATCCACAGCCCATCCTCTTTTGATCCACAAGGGGGTGTCTCTAGGTTGTCCTCAGCAGGTCAGCCCGGTCGGAGTCGGGGGCATGTTCGGGGCCAACGGCCCTTTAAGGATGTGAGCTGAGCGGCGGGGCGACCCGAGGTGACGCTTTCCCTCAACCCCTCGTTTCCGGCCGGCTGGCCCACCCCCGCAGCGCGTGGTCTCACGTGACGTTCAGTGCACGCCTTCGGGTGGTCGTTGGCGTATCCAAACGGGGTGTGCAGGCGCGAGAATTTGGTTGTTGCTGCATGTTGTGTAATTCGCGTCACGTGTTTTAGGGGCGGGGAGTGCACTTGTAGAGCCGATCTTGGAGAATCATTGACATCGGCGTAATTACGATGGTGTAATACCCGTCCACATCTTGTGCTCCGAACCCCATCCGGGGGACGGCGACACAACATCTTGTGGTCGCCCACATATTGTCAGCACGGCTCGCCAGTTCGACTGGATGCGGCGGTGGCGACGAATATCGGGTGATGCAGGGGGTTGCGTTGGTACGACATCACAGGGAAAAGCACCGCTATCTCGGATGAATTCCGGTGAATGCGGCGTTGTACCTAGTGGCACGTACAGGTTCTCGATGTGTGGGGCGTCAGACGGTTTCTCGAGCGGCACACAGCCCTGTTCTTCGTGAGCAGGCTGCGGTGGCGAGCGAGACGCAAGGGGGGTTCAGTGAACACACCACGTCTGACTCGCACGCCCCACGTTGCTCACAACGCAACGAGCTAGCAAGGCAACGCAATCAACTCGAATAACGCAATCAACTCGAATACAGAAACCACCCGCTACAGAAATTTCTGACCGGCACATCCTCTTGGAGAACGCCAAGCCACCGGCGGCGGCGCAACCGATCAGATCCCTCAACAGGAGAACTCAATGGCTTTGGCCCCCGAGACGATCGACCTCACTTCCGGAACGCCCGGAATCGGTCTTCGTCGCACGTTCACGACACCCGGCACTCATCCGTTCGACACCGTGACGTGGGAAAAGCGCGACGCTCGCATCAGTAACTGGAAGACCGGCGAAGTCGCCTTCGAACAACTCGGTGTCGAAGTGCCGAGTACCTGGTCAGTCAACGCCACCAACATTTTGGCGCAGAAGTACTTCCGAGGAACGCTCAACACTAACGAGCGCGAAACCTCGCTCAAGCAGGTCGTGAACCGCGTGGTCGACACCATCACCACCTGGGGCACCGAGGGTGGCTACTTCGTGTCAGACGAAGAAGCAGCGATCTTCTCCGATGAGCTCAAATACCTCATCATCCACCAGAAGGGTGCGTTCAACTCACCGGTGTGGTTCAACATCGGTGTGAAGGGCGTGCCTCAGCAGGCATCGGCCTGCTTCATCCTGTCGGTCGAAGACAAGATGGACGCCATCCTCAACTGGTACGTCGAAGAGGGCACCATCTTCAAGGGCGGATCCGGCGCCGGTATCAACCTCTCTCGCATCCGCTCGTCAGCCGAGCTGCTCAAGGGCGGCGGCACCGCTTCCGGTCCCGTCAGCTTCATGCGTGGCGCCGACTCCTCAGCGGGCACCATCAAGTCGGGCGGCAAGACCCGCCGGGCCGCCAAGATGGTCATGCTCGACATCGATCACCCCGACATCGAAGAGTTCATCTGGTGCAAGTCCGTCGAAGAGCGCAAGGCTCGTGTGCTTCGCGAAGCTGGCTTCGACATGGACCTCGACGGCGCAGACAGCCACTCGATCCAGTACCAGAACGCCAACAATTCGGTCCGTGTCACCGACGAGTTCATGACCGCCGTCGAAAACGACGACGACTGGGACCTCGTGGCTCGCACCACCGGCGAGGTTGTGCGCACCGTCAAGGCCCGCGACCTGATGCGTCAGTTCGCCCAGTCCACCTGGGAGTGCGCCGACCCCGGCATGCAGTACGACTCCACGATCAACCGCTGGCACACCTCGGCGAACACCGGCAAGATCAACGGCTCGAACCCCTGCTCGGAATACATGCACCTCGACAACTCGGCGTGCAACCTGGCGAGCCTCAACCTGCTCACCTTCCTCAACGACGACGACACCTTCGACGTTGACGGCTTCATGTCCGGTGTCGAGGCCTTCTTCACCGCTCAAGAGATTCTCGTCGGCCGGGCCGACTACCCAACCGATCCCATCGGTGAGACCTCACGCAACTTCCGCCAGCTCGGTCTCGGCTACGCCAACATCGGCGCTCTGCTGATGAACCTCGGCCTTCCCTACGACTCAGACGAAGGTCGGGCCTATGCCGCCGCCATCACCTCGCTGATGACCGGCCACGCCTACTACACCTCGGCCAAGACCTCGGCCCGTATGGGTCCGCACGCTGGCTACGCCGAAAACGAAGAGCACATGCTCCGAGTGCTCCGTCAGCATCAAGAGGCAAACGCGTCGATCGACGAAGAGCTGGCTCCGACCGATCTGCTCACCGCAGCTCAGGAATCGTGGGACCGCACCGTCGAGCTGGCACCGGTCGTGGGTGTTCGTAACGCGCAGGCCACCGTGCTGGCGCCAACGGGCACCATCGGCCTGCTGATGGACTGTGACACCACGGGCATCGAGCCAGACCTTGGTCTGTGCAAGATGAAGAAGCTGGTGGGCGGCGGCACGATGATGATCGTCAACCAGTCGGTGCCACGGGCTCTTCGTCGTCTCGGCTATGACGAGACCGCCGTCGAGGCCATCACCGCCTACATCGACGAGAACAAGACCATCCTCGGCGCCCCCGGTCTCCACCCAGACCACGTCGCCGTGTTTGCGTGCTCGATGGGCGACAACCCCATCCACTACCTCGGCCACGTCAAGATGATGGCGGCCGTCCAGCCGTTCATCTCGGGCGCCATCTCCAAGACCGTCAACATGCCAGAAGACGTCTCGGTCGAAGATGTGGAGCAGCTCCACATCGACGCCTGGAAGATGGGCGTAAAGGCCATCGCCATCTACCGCGATAACTGCAAGGTGGCCCAGCCGCTCAGCATGGCCAAGAAGGACGACGACTCCGCAGACGACGATGCTGTTGATGCAACCGTCGCAGCAGCCGTCGCCCCGGTCACCGAGATTGTCGAGAAGGTTGTCTACAAGCCGGTCCGCGAGAAGCTTCCTCGTAACCGCCGTAGCCGCACCTTCGACTTCCGGGTTGCCGACTGCAAGGGCTTCGTCACCGTCGGCGAGTACGACGATGGCCGTCCTGGCGAGGTGTTCCTCCGGGTGTCAAAGCAGGGCTCGACCCTCGCCGGCATCATGGATGCGCTCGCCATCAGCATCAGCCACGGTCTGCAGTACGGCGTGCCGCTGCGCACCTACGTAGAGACCTTCACCGGAATGCGCTTCGAGCCAGCCGGCATGACCGACGATCCCGACATCCGGATCTCCACCTCGATCATGGACTATCTCTTCCGCAAGCTTGCCGTGCTCTATATGGAGCCAGCCGAGCGGTCGCAAATGGGCATCTTCACCACCGGTGAGCGCACCCAGCAGACGCTGCCTGGTGTCGACGAGACCGTCACCGTGCAGGGCCAAGAGATGGCGTCTGATCCTCCTTCGGTCGATTCGGCCGACGAGATCGTTGCCAAGATCGAAGCTGCTGAGGCTGCACCGGCTCAGGCCGCTGCTCCTGTCGAGCAGGCCATGACCGATCCAGACGCTCCGCTCTGTATGCAGTGCGGTGTCACGATGAATCGTTCTGGCAGCTGCCACGCCTGCCCAAGCTGTGGCAACACGAGCGGCTGTAGCTAGCTAACAAGACAGCACAGGTACGCAAGAGCCCCGGCACCAACAGGTGCCGGGGTTTCTGCTTTTTGCGTGCGGCTTACCAGCCGTTCCAGTGCACGAAGTCGTCCATGGGTTTGCGGGCTCCACGTTTGAAGTCGGTGCCGATGGTGTGGGCCACGGGGATGAGCGCCACTTGCTGGATGTCGGCAAACGGGATGCCAAGGATGTCCGCCACCTCTTCCTCAGCGGTGAGGTGCACCGTCGTCCAGCACGTGCCGAGGCCGCGGACGCGCCCAGCCAGCATGAAACTCCACGTCGCTTGAATCACCGAGCCCCATCGCAGCGCTTGCATGGTTGCCGGTGCACCATCAAGCCGGCCGCTGATGCAGGGCACAAGCACTGCCGGGATCTCGGGAAAGTTGTCGGCAAGGTGCCGGGCCGACTCCATCATGCGGAGCCACGCAGCCCGCGCCGTCGGGTCTGGCTCGTTGGCTGCAGCCGCATCGAGATAGTCGTCGGTCACTAGCCCGTTCCACACTCGCTTGTACACCTCGCCAACGCGGCCGCATTGCTCTCGGTCGGTCGACACCACGAAGTGCCAATCTTGTCGGAGCGATCCGGTTGGCGCTTGCAACGACAACTCCAGACACTGGTTGAGCAGCTCAGGATCGACCTCGCGCTCGAAGTCGAGTCGGCGGCGAACGGATCTGGTTGTGGCGAGCATCTCGTCTGGCGTCATGTCGAGCAGCATTCGCCGAGTCTGGCACGGAGCCGTGGTGGTGTGTCGACCGCCACAATCTGACGGCGGTCGTTCGATTTGTGGGTTAGGGATGTTCGTTTCCCGCGGGTAACTCTCAAGATTCTTTTGCGCACCGATCGGGCGACGATTCCCGGCAGTAGAGGGATGTAAGCGTTTTCACGATCCCACAGGTCATGTTTCGATTCTCGGTCGACCGTTGTTCGGTTGAGGACAGCCCTTTGTGCCCCGCTAGCGTGATGGTTCAGCTCGTCGTGAGTCCCACGTCGAGACAAAGAAGGAAAAGCGCAATGCCTACAGGTTCAGTCAAGTTCTTCAACAGTGAGAAGGGCTACGGCTTCATCTCCCAGCCCGAAGGTGATGACATCTTCGTGCACTACAGCAACATCGAGGGCAGCGGCTACCGCTCGCTTGATGAGGGAAACACCGTCGAGTTTGAGATCGCTCCCGGACGTAAGGGCCCAGAGGCCGTCAACGTCCGCGTCGTCTGATTAATTGCTCGGGCTTCACGGCCTGATCAACATTGACGTGACAATGGGCTGAGCCGCGGCGGGCTCAGCCCCCGTCTCGTTTCCTCACGAGGGAACGGTCGACGGTAACGAGGGCGCCGATCCCGGGCGTCCAAGCTCCGCCTCCAGGCCTACGCCTGACATGTGGCTGCGCCCCGCTGTGCCTCATCCGGCCGGGCAGCAGGTGCGAGAAGCGCTACTCGGCGAGTGAATCAGCCGAACGAGAATCAGTTGCTGGTGCAGGTCCGATGCCTGCGCCTTCGTCGTTTTGGGCCTCGACCAGAACAGCCTCGTCAACGAAGGCTTTGTCCTCGACCAGCGCAGGTTCTTCAGACGGCGTTGTCTCGTCATCAACTGCTGTCTCTTCAACGGCCACGGTGTCTTCAACAACCACGGTGTCGGCCAGGACGTCGTCAGCGACCGGGTCTGTCACGTCTGTGTCTGTCAGCTCTGTGTCTGTCAGTTCTGTGTCTGTCAGCTCTGTGTCTGCCAGCCCTGCGTCAGCGATCGACGCCTCTGACTCGAACACGTCGCTGAGGTCGACCGAGTCGCTCACGGCGCCGCTGCTCTGGGCGTCGTCGGCTCCTCCGGCTGATCCGGCGAAGCCCGAACTCGTGTCGGTGTCTGGCTCTTCGGTCGTTGTCCCCTCAACCTGCGTTGTTGGAGTGGAGGTCGTCTCGGCTTCGGTGGTGACCGCATCTGGATCAGAGGTCGCAACCACGGTTGTGCTCGTGGCGTCGGTGGTATCGACGTCGACGGTTGTGCTCTCAGATGTTGATGTTTCGCTGCCAGTGACTTCGGGTTGCGTGGTAGTTGGCCCGTCGCTGGATGGTGCCGCTACTTCGCCTTCGATCGTCGTGGTGGCTTGTTCTTCGGTGGCCGTGGACTCGACAGGCTGTGATGAGGCAACGATCGTCGGTTCCACCGTGGTGACATCGGGCGTCGACGGTGTGGTTTCTTCGGAGTCTGGATCGTCGCCGGTGTCGCTCACGGTTGTGGCAGACGAGTCGGAACCGTCGACCGCCTCGCTGTCGGCAACGGTTGTTTCCGAGGACGGAGTCGTCGTTGCTGGGGTGGTCGGTGCTTCGGCGTCGACCTGCGAGCTTGTGGCGCTGCCGGCTCGAGCGCCTTCTGACCCAGTCGCGCCCGTGTCTGCCTCTGTGGTGGGTGCTGATTGGCCAACCACAATCGTTGGGTTCGGGGCGTCGGACGGTGCCGGTGTCTGGGCGTCGTCACCGCTTGCGACTTCGTCGCCAGGCTGCACGGTGGTTGACGCCGCGAGCGGACTGAGATCGCCGTTCGCCCGAACCTCCATCGCCCGGTAGGCGAGCGGGCCAGCAACGAGGGCGGCCGAGACGGTCGAGAGTGCGAGCGCGAGAAGCAGTCTCGGCGACTTCACAAGATCGAAGAACGACGTCAACATCTACCCCTGCCCACGAACGAGAAACCCGTGCGCTCCCACAGCTGTTTCTAGTCAAAAACCGCTGCTATTGAGGGCAAACGGGTGGTTTCACCCACCGAGATTGGAGCGACGGCAGAACGATCCGCACGCTGCGTGCTCAGGCGGTGACGGGCCGGGTTGAAACTGCCGGAATCAGTGAGATATCTCACTGTGGAATGAGGTAGTCGCATGCGCCAACGTGATAGAACGTCAGCGTTTCCCCGGTCTGGGTCCGGCGCGGGCACTGGCCGGGGAAACGTCCCAATTCGTGGGCGTTACGGGCGCAGCAGCTTGCGGTACACGTCGGCCGCCCGACCAAGCTCGGCGATGTCGACCCACTCGACCGCCTTGTGAGCCTGGTCGATTGAGCCGGGACCAAACAGCGTTTTCTCGGCTGGCATCTCGATGTAGGCGAGCGCATTCGATCCGTACGTTGCGGTTTCGGGCTGCGAATCAGCGAGCTGGCTGAGTTCGTTGATGAGCGCGCCTGCTGGGTCTTCATAGAACGCGGCGGACCCTCGGCCATAGGCCAGGTCGACCACAACGTCGACCGGCGCGGCCGCTGCCTCAACGATCTCTTTCAAGGCAACAAACAGCTCGGCCGGGTCTTCCCCAGGGGCCGTTCGACGACCGGCGTAGAGCGTGCAGCAATCAGGAATGATGTTGCGAGCGACACCACCCTTGATCTCGGTGATCGACAAGGTGCCGGGCCCCACCGCAGTGGTGCCACCAAGATCTTGCAGACGCTGATGCTCAGCATCGAGCGCATCGATGATTCGCCCCGCAGCTGAAATGGCATTGGCCCCAAGGTGCGGTTTCGATGAGTGGGCGGCAACACCGTTCACGGTGATCTCAAGGCCAAGCGCTCCCTTGTGGCCGTGCACGGCAGCACACAGTGTCGGCTCGGCGATGATGAGCTGGTCAATGCCGAGACCGGTTTCTCCCACCCAGCGCCGGAAGGCATTGGCACCGATCAAACCTCCGACTTCCTCGGAGATGGTGCCGACCAGCCAGACGTTTGGCCCTGGCCCGTTGTCGGCCAACAGTTCTTCGAGCACTGCCATCACGACCGCAAAGGTGGCCTTGGTATCGACCGAGCCGCGCCCGTACACCCGGTCGTCTTCGATCCGCCCGTCGAACGGGTCATCGGTCATGTGTTCGACCGAGACGGTGTCGAGGTGGGCGTCGATCACGATGGTCTTGTCGTGTTGACCTTCGAAGTGGGCGTACACGTTGGGGCGACCCGGCAAGGCTTCGTCGAGCACGACCGAGGCTCCAAGCGCTTCTGTCCGGTCGGCCAAGAAGTGGGCCAGTTCGGTTTCGCCGTCATCCCCGGACATTGGCCCAGCCTGAAGCGGGTTCACGCTTGGGATGCGGACAAGTTCGCTGACTCGCTTGGCAATATCGAGTGTCGTGACCATCTGCTGACGTTAGATCGCAGGAGCAACGGGCGCCCGTTGACCTACGCTTCCTGCATGACGAGCTCGGGTGATGTCGCATCTAAAAAGGACGCTCTCCGAGCGCGAGCGAAGAGAAACAGAGCCGACCTGCAGATCGATCATCGTCGGATCCAAGTGGGACTTGCCCGGTTCCTTGCCACGGCGCCAGCCGGTTGGATCGTCGGATTTTCGGCGCTGGCAGGCGAGCCGGATCTTGCACCGGTGTTGGCCGGAACGGTCGATGACGATCTCGGTCCCTTTGCACTCACGCGCACGCCCGAATCGGGCTTCGATCTCACGGTGCACCCTGCTGACTCCGAAAGCGAAACGCACCGATACGGGTTTCAGCAGCCGGTTGCCGACAGTGCGCGAGTCGCCGATGTCGAGATCTCGGTCGTGCTCGTGCCCGGCTTGGCGTTCGATCGCTCGGGCGGCCGGCTTGGTTTTGGGGCCGGCTACTACGACCGCTTCCTGGGCCGACTCGATCGGTCGGTCTTGCGCATTGGAGTGTCCGACGGGTTTGTTGTCGACAACGTTCCAACCGATGAACACGACGTGCCTATGACGCACCTGGCGACAGAGATCGGCGTCGTAGCGCTGCCGCTCTGACGTTCGCAGCGTCTGCCCCAGTGCTATTCGATCGGTAGCCGCTCCATGTTTGGGCCGTTCTCGTTGGTGTCTCCCCAGTAGTGCGGCAGGCGCAGGTAGCCGACGCGGGGGAGTGACTGTGCGGGTTCGAGGCCCTGGTGAATCTTGAGCCGCTGGATGGTTCGGATGTGCGTAAGCATCTCGTAGAACACCATCCAGAGCGAGGCTTCGAGTGTGTAGCGAAGATGCCCCGGACGGTCGGGATCTGGGCCGGCACCTCGAGGTAGCGTGGTGATGGCGTAGGCCCAGAAGGCGGTTCCTCGCACGCTGGTGACGTCAGCCCGCAGGGTCTCGATTGTTTGTTCGCTGACCACTCGTTCGAGCCAACTGATGCCTACGTCGATCTTGGCGATCAGATCTGGGAGCTTCCAGTAGAGATTCTCGTCGAGCACGCGGTCCCAACGGGCGCCACCCTTCTTCATCAGGTGGTCGTCCCAAACGATGGTGTCGGGAATCGTGCCGTCCGGCCAGAGCAGTGGGCCGCATCGTCTGCTGGTGAAGACAAGGGCGTCCCACCCGATGTGCGACACCTGTCGACGAATCGACCACCACATCCATTCCTTGTCTGGCGACAAGTCATCAAGGTCGAGTTGGGCATCGGTGAGGCCCGCAACTTCTGTCTCGATCCACGTGATCAAACGTCGATACGGCGGCATCACGCCAATCGATTCGCTCTCGGGCATTTCAACGATGTTGTGATCAACCAGAGCCATCTGACGTTGTTAGTCGCCGAGCGACGTAAGGGCTAGTTCGATGAGTCGGATGTCCGCTGCTAGGGCACAACGTCTGAACAGCGGACCCGTTGGTTGGCCCCCAAGGTGCGGGGGATGTTCGGTGGGTGATTGCCCACGGACAGTGGTTTGCGCGACAAGCGTTGCGTACTTTTGGGCAGATGGTGAGCGAGCGCGTGGTGAGTCCAGAGATCCAACCGATCGTCGACTTGGTGAACGCGGCCGCCGTTGACGCGCCATCGATCTGGGATCAGTCGGTTGCTGATCGACGCGACGGCTATCACGCCCTCGTCGCTGCTGTGCAGCCTGGGCCGGAAGTGGCCAAGGTGACGCACTACGCCATTGATGGACCGGACGGCACCGTGACGATGCGCTGCTACCAGTCCACCATGGACCCACCACTCGGCATCATCGTGTTCTTTCACGGCGGCGGTTGGGTGATCGGCGACCTCGATACCCACGATCACGTTTGTCGCGAACTCACCGTGAAATCAGATGCCCTCGTGATCTCCGTCGACTACCGGCTCGCACCTGAGACACCCTTTCCTGGGGCTGTCGTCGACTCGTGGGCTGCCCTTCAGTGGATCGCGCAGAATCGCGGCGGGTTGTCTGGCGACTTGCGGGCCCCGATTGCGGTTTGTGGCGACTCCGCGGGCGGGAACCTTGCCGCGGTGATGGCATTGCTCGCTCGTGACACCGGGCTCGATCTTGCCGCCCAACTTCTGGTGTACCCCGCCGTCGATTCTCGAATGAACGGCTCGGGTTCGCTCGTCGAAAACGGTGAAGGCTACGTGCTGACCCGCGAGACCATGTTGTGGTTCCGCAACAACTACCTCGGTACCGGCGTGCGCAACGAGCTCATCGCCGATCAGCGGTTGCACGATTGGCGAGCCAGCCCGTTGCTGGCTGAATCGCTTGCTGGTGTCGCACCGGCTCACATCATCACGGCCGAGTTTGATCCGTTGCGAGACGAGGGGACCGCCTACGCCAACGCGCTTCGAAGTGCGGGAGTTGACGTTGCCCACACCGATTATCCGGGCATGGTGCACATCTTCTTTCAGCTCAGCCCAATCGTGCCGATGGCGACAACAGCCATCAACGAGATAGCAGCAGCTTCAAGAGAAGCGTTCATCGTCGACACACCCGGCTAGATCCATACTGAATAGTGCGGTATGGGATGCCTGGCGTCCCTCAAATGCGACGACCCACTGCCGATGAATCGGTATGGACCCCTCTGTCCTCAGTGCGACCGTTGCGCCCCTCGCGGGCCTCATCGACGACGCGACAACCATGGTCGACGTCGGTTCCTTGCTTGACCGCGTCAGGCAAGAGCTCGACCGCTTCGAGCCGGTCGAACGCTCGATCGTCGTCCTCCTCGAGGGCGAAATTGCGCAGCAATGGACCCTGTCGAACGTAGCGAGGACAGTTGTTGCCGGGGAGTGGCTGATCCGGCCAGACGAGACCGTCGAGGGGCACTGTGCGCTTGAGGCTCTTGAATGTCGAATCCCGGCAGATCAGATTCGCCGACCGGCCTCCGACGGTGAGCCGTGGACACATGATCGACCGCTGGTGTCTGAGATCGGCGACGAGTGCCACGAGTTGCTTGTCTTCCCGCTCTGCTCATCGAGAGGTGCGGTCGGGTCGTTCACGGTGCAGACCACCGCTCCACTGGCCGACTCAATCGTTGCGGAGCTTCGCGCCATCGCCGCGATTGTCACGATGGTGCTCGAAAAGACAACAGCGTTGCGTGAGCTCGACGAACGTCAAGCGGCGCAGAGCCGGGTGAACACCGACCTCGCGGCAACGAACAGCGAACTGGAAACCGTGGCTCGGATGGCCTCGAGCGAACTGCATCAACCGCTTGGCCAGATTCGCAACTACGCCAATCGCCTTGGCAACCTCGATGACGGTCTGACAGAGCGAGAGGCTGACTATCTCCAGCGGATCGTTGGTGCCAGCTCCCGCATGCAAACGCTCGTTGGCGACCTGCTCACGTTCTCGCGAGTCTCGACCGTCGACGACCCATCTGCAGCCGTCAGCTTGAACCAGGTCGTTGGCGAAGCGCTGATGGACCTCGAGTTGCTGATCTCTGACGCCGGTGGCGTCGTGACCGTTGACGAGTTGCCTGTTGTGGACGGAAACGCCACGCAGCTCCGCCAGCTCTTCCAGAACTTGATCGGTAACGCCATCAAGTATCGACGCAGTGACGTCGCCCCACGGGTCGCCGTCCGGTGCGTCGAGGCCGGTCCCGGTCTGGTCACGATTGAAGTCGAGGACAATGGCATCGGCTTCGAGCAACGGTTTGTCGATCGCATCTTCAAGCCCTTCCAACGGCTGCACGGCCGCGGCGAGTTTGACGGCTCCGGCATCGGCCTTGCGGTCTGCCGTCGGATCGTTGAGCGCCACGGCGGCTCAATGGCGGCCCGATCAGTTCCCGGTGAAGGTTCGGTGTTCATCGTGACGTTCGAGACAGGGAGCAACGCATGAGCACGACCGAAAGCGACTTGGCTGCAAACGATCTGCGCGAGCTCAAAGACGTGACCGACATCGTCGAGATCGTCAACTCGCACACCGACGAGGACGCACTCATTCACGCGGTGCTCGACAAGCTGCTCGACTATCAGATGGCTGCAACGGTCGTATTCCGGAGGCTCTCCGCCGATGGCGACTCGCTTGTGCCGGTGAGCTCTGTTGTTGGAGGGTCGAAGCTCGACGAGTTGCTGCAAACAACAGCGGTGCCCCTCGATTCCTTTGAAGGGCATGCCATCCGTGAGGATCATGTGGTCTTGATTGACATCGAGACGTTTCCCCATATCAAACTCGACCGCACGTACCGGGAACTCGTGCTGCACTGCGCCGAGAATGGGTGCCGCGGGGCACTCTTCTATCCGGTCCGATCGTCCGAGGCCCTTGGAACGTTGACGTTCTACGCCCTCGAAGACATCTCGCTCGACGAGCGCGGACTCGACATGTTCCACCGCGCCGCAAAACTCATGGCGTTCGGCATCGAGAAGTGCAGGCGAATCGCCTCGAAGCAGCACGTCGAGGAAGACCTGCGCTTGGCGAACGTGCGCCTCGAAAGCTCCAACAGAGATCTTCAGGACTTCGCCCATGTGGCATCGCACGATCTGCAGGAACCGCTGCGCAAGATCCGGACGTTCAGCGACCGCCTCAATGGTTCGGCCGCCGATCGGCTGTCGGACCAGAGCGCTGACGATCTCGACAAGATCCAGGCGGCTGCCGTTCGTATGCAGACGCTGATCGACGATCTGCTTGTGTACTCACGAGTCGGCAACAGAATCGGAGACATGGTCGCGCTCGGACTGAACGCCGTCGTTGAAGAGGCGATGGTCGAGCGTCGAGCAGATCTCCGTCGACTGAATGGAACGTTTGAGGTTGAAGACCTTCCGGCGGCGATGGTTGATCAGCGCCAGATGGTGCAGTTCTTCTCGGCACTCATCTCGAACGCCGTGAAGTTCGCGTCTCCTGATCGGCCGCTCCATGTGCGCATCTCCGGCAAGCTCGAAGACGGTTGGGTCTCGATTGATGTCGAGGACAACGGCATCGGCTTTGAAGACAAGCACGCAGAACGGATCTTTGAGCCGTTTCGACGTCTGCACTCTCGGGCCGAGTACGAAGGCACCGGCATGGGTCTGGCCGTCGCGAAGCGCATCGCCACACGCCACCACGGGGCCGTTCGTGCTCGTAGCGAGCTAGGGGTTGGTTCGACCTTCACGCTGTTGTTTCCAGCAACGTGAGCTTCTGGAGTTGCTAGCGCTGCTCGGCGGCGAGATCAACAAGCACGGCAGCCGCATGGCCCGCAGGGTCGTCAACTTCGTAGACCTTGGCCACGACCCCATCCGGGTTGATGAGAAAGCTGACTCTCTTCGGGAAGTCTGAGAACGGGTCGTCGGCATCGCGCAGAACGCCATAGGCAGTGCCAACCGCTTTGTCTTCGTCGGAAAGCAAGGGGAACGGAAACTCGACCGTTTCCTTGAATGCGGCGTTGTCGGCAGGGGAGTCAAACGACGCTCCGAGCACCTGACATCCGGCATCGATGAACTGCTGGGCCTGATCACGCAGGCCCTCTGCTTGCAGCGTTCAACCAGGCGTACTGGCTTTCGGATACCACCAGAACAGCACCCAGCTGCCTGCGTGGTCGCCGAGCGAGACGGTATTGCCCGCTTCATCGGAGAGCGAGAATGGTGCGGCCGGGCTGCCTTGTTCAATCATCACGAACGAATCTAGCTCAGCGCCGCAACCGCTGGGTGTGCAAATGCGACGGTGATTCGAGGCATCATTTCACCGTGACGTTGTTCTTCGCCCTGCTGGCGTTCGGTGGCGCTGCGGTTGTCGTGCTGGCTCCCGTCGTGTCGTTTGCCATGCCAGGTTCGAGCACGGCCCGAGACATTCGGTCGTTCGGGTTAATCGGCGGGTTCGTTGCTGCGCTCGTGGCCACGCTCGGCAGCTTGTATCTCTCCGAAATCGTGGGCTACGCGCCGTGCCGCTTCTGCTGGTATCAGCGCTTCTTCATGTATCCGTCCGCCCTCGTGCTTGGCCTCTCGCTCTTGATGAAGAAGCCCAAGCTGGCGTGGCTCGCGGTGGCCATGTCGGTGATTGGGTTCTGCATCTCGGTCTACCACCGGCTCGAGCAGCAGTATCCAGACACGGTCGGCAGCTCATGTGCCGTCGATAATCCGTGTTGGGGCCGGTATGTCAACGAGTTCGGTTGGGTGACGATCCCAACAATGGCCGCGGTTGCGTTCGCTCTTGTGTTTACTCTTGTGCCGTTGAGCCTTCGAGGCATGGCCGGCGAGAGCGAATAGGCGTTTCTCTTGGCTTTATGTCTCACTCTTGAAGCTCCCCCCTTCACGTCGAAAGAAGAAGTTGCATGCCCCAGGCGCAGGTTCAAAAGATCAATGACGGCTCGGACTCCGGCGGCCGCTGGTTTCTGTTCGGCATCTTGGCGATTTTCGTCTTGGGTGCTGGTGCAATTGCCTTTGTTGCGACCAATCGCGAGTCGGCCACAAACATCACCAACATTCCGCGTGGTGGCGACGTTGAGGTCTCGGCCGACGTGTCGATCGATGGCACCCCGCTCCCGCCCATGCCGGGTAGCGGTGTGCTCGCCGACCCATCAACTGACCCAGCGGTGGGCACGATCGCACCGACTCTTGTCGGAACCGACTTCAACGGCGATCCGATCAGTATCGAGCCTGACGGTCGCCCGAAGGCCGTGTACTTCTTGGCCCACTGGTGCCCGGCCTGCCAGGCCGAGGTGCCATCTGTTGTCGAACTCATCGAGGCCGGAGCGGTACCGGCAGACATTGACTTGTACGGCGTGTCGACGTCGGCCGACGCGACTCGCGGCAACTACCCGCCCAACAACTGGCTTGCTCGAGAAGGCTGGACCCCGGCCATTATGCGGGATACCGCCGGCAGCGAGGCATTGCTCTCCTACGGCGCAGGCCCGTTCCCGTTCGTGGTCTACCTCGACGGTGAGAACCGCGTGCTTGCTCGTTCGTCCGGTGTGCTCGGGGAAGATCAGATCACGACGATCTGGGAAACCCTCGCCGCGGGCTGACACGCCAGCTGCTCCGTAAGAACCGCGACAACAGCAGAGCCGGTAGATTCGCGTCATGTCCGATCTCGACACCGATGTCATCGTTGAGGAGCGGGTTACCCCGGTAACAAACGACGGTGGTGACCACGAGCGGTTTGCTCACTACGTCAAGAAGTCGGCCATTCTTCCCAGCACGGTTGAGGGCACACCGCTTGAAGCCCTCTGCGGCAAGAAGTGGATTCCTACGCGCGACCCGTCGAAGTTTCCGGTTTGCCCCGAGTGCAAAGAGATCTACGAAGCGTTGATGACGTGAGCGCTCAAGACTCCACCGCCGACATCGTGGTGGTGGGGAGCTTGAACCTCGATGTCTCCGTTGTGGTCGATCACCTCCCGACAGCGGGCGAGACAGTCCTCGGTGGCGACGCCTTGTGGTCGCCGGGAGGCAAGGGCGCAAACCAGGCCGTTGGTGCTCGCAGACTGGGGCGAGACGTCAGCATGGTTGGCTGCGTTGGCGACGACGACCCTGGCCGTCAGCTACTGGCGAACCTGGAGAGCGACGGCGTTGGTCATCAGCATGTCGCCGTGATTCCCGACGCCAGCACGGGGTTCGCGGCTATCGCCGTCGGATCTGATGGTGACAATCAGATCGTGGTGAGTCCGGGAGCCAACGGCCGGGTCGACGCCGACCACATTGACGCGGCAGCCGACGAGATACGCAACGCCACAGTGGTGTTGGCCCAATTCGAGTTGCCGTTGCCGACGGTGCTGGCGGCGGCCCGGCTTGCATCCGGCACCTTTGTGTTGAACCCGGCCCCGGCTCCGACCGTCATCAACGGCGAAACTCGAGCGGAGCTCGATGGACTGTTGAGCCTGGTCAGTGTGGTGGTGCCCAACCAGGGTGAGCTTGCCGCGTTGCTCGGGGAGGATCGTGCTGCGTCACTCGACGAGGTTGCCGCACAGGCGGCCCGCCTTGCCGAACGTGGGCCTCGCGTGGTCGTCACGCTTGGCGAGCAGGGTGCCCTCGTCCTCGAAGATGGCGAGCCGTCACACGTGCCAGCCCTGCAGGTCGATGCGATCGACGCCACGGCGGCGGGCGATTCGTTTTGCGGTGCGCTTGGTGATCGGCTGTGCGATGGCGCCACGTTGACCGAGGCTGCCGAGTGGGCAGTGCAGGTCGCCGCCGTGACTGTCACCCGCCGGGGAGCGCAAGCATCGCTGCCAACGCGTGACGAGGTCAGTCAGGTTCGTTGAACCCGTTGGGGTTCTTTTCTTGCCAACGCCATGCGTCGCTGAGCATGAGTTCGAGACCGCGGTCAGCCCGCCATTCGAGTTCGGTCTGAGCTTTGGTTGGGTCGGCAAGTGATGTGGCGATGTCGCCCGGTCGGCGATCGGTGATCTCGTGGGGGATCTCTTGTCCGCTCACGTCTCGTGCCGTCTCGATGATGTCCAACACGGACGCTCCGTTGCCGGTGCCGAGGTTGTAGACGTCGCACCCTTTCGGAAGATGATCGAGTGCGGCCAGGTGGCCGAGCGCCAAGTCGACCACGTGGATGTAGTCGCGCACTCCCGTGCCGTCTGCAGTGTCGTAGTCGTCGCCGAAAACGCTCACCTTGTCGCGCCGTCCAACGGCGACTTGCATCACGTAGGGCACGAGGTTGTTAGGCGGTCCGTTTGGATCTTCGCCGATGTTGCCGCTCGGGTGCGCGCCAACCGGATTGAAGTAGCGCAGAAGGCTGATGCGCCAACGAGGATCGCTCGCCGCAACGTCGCGGCAGATGTCTTCGATCATGAGCTTGGTCTGGCCGTAGGGGTTCGTGGCCCCGGTGGGCGCAGTCTCTGGAATCGGAAGAATCTCGGGATCGCCGTAGACCGTGGCCGACGACGAGAAGACGAGGTCCCAGCAGTCGTGATCGGCCATCGCCCCAAGCAGATTCATCGAGGAGACCAAGTTGTTCTGGTAGTAGCGCAGCGGCTCAGCTACCGATTCGCCAACGGCCTTCAGGCCGGCAAAGTGGATGACCGACTCAATGGTGTGCGATTCGAAGACCGCATCGAGCGCAGAACGGTCAGTGATGTCGGCCTTGACGAAGGTGACATCTCGCCCTGTGAGCTCCCGCACGCGATTGAGCGATTCTTCGCTCGAGTTCGAGAGGTCATCAACAACAACGACGTCTCGACCGCGCTCAAGAAGAGCGACGACGGTATGACTGCCGATGTAGCCGGCGCCGCCGGTGACGAGAATGGACATGGTGCTCCATCGGTCGATTTCGAGCTTGACCAAAGCAGGTTTGCTGAATTGCGGGGCTGATGTCGCCCAGAGAAGCGGAACTTTGAACCAGACGGCGACGTTGTACGTCAAACACTACTGTGACAGCGACTGAGGGATCGACGACGTTGAGCAATGAAAGCAACTCACTTCCGGCCGGCTGGTACTACGCGCAAGGCGATCCTGCGGGAACCCAGCGGTACTGGGATGGAGCACAGTGGATCGGCAGTCCCCAGGCTGCGCTGACCGCGCCCGGGGCGCCCGGTGCGTACGGCGCGTACGGCGCGCCTGGCGCGTACGGTGCCCCGGCCGGGCAGTACGCAGGCGGCCAGCAGTATGCGGGCGGTCATCAGTATGCGGGCGGTCATCAGTACGGCCCGGGTGCCAAGTTTGCGACCGGTCCCGGCGTGCCACCAGGTGTGTTGGTGCAACATGCGGCGCGGTATCGAAGCGACCGGGCCAACTACGCCCAGCGGGCTGTCGCCTGGATCATCGATGCACTCGTGTGGTGGGTTCCGTTCGTCGGGTTCGCGATGCTTAGCGGCGCCACTGGTAGTGACGGCTTTGCCCTCATCGCGTTGGTGGCCCTCTTCGCTGGAGTCGGCAACAGCCTGATTCTGCAGGGGCTGACGTCGAGATCTCTTGGCAAGCGCGTCATGGGCACCAAGATCGTGCGTCTCGAAAACAACGACGATCCCGGCATCGGCATGGTGCTGTTGAGGTTCCTCATCCCGTGGGCGTTCTCGATCTTCAGTTGCTACGTCTACTGGATCTTCGACTTCCTCTGGCCACTCTGGGATGAGGGCGATGAGCGCATTACTGACAAAATTCTGAAGGTCGCCGTCGTACGTGCCTAGGAGTCATCTCGGTTCTCGCGGCTCGGGCGATCCGGTGCAAATCCCGCACAGCGAGCGCGAGCCGACTACATTCGCCCACGAACGGGGGTGCTCCGACTCAGTGTCGGGCCGGAACTCCGTCTTTCTTCAGGAGGAGCAATAATGTCAGACACGCCATCACAGGCCCCAGGCTGGTACTACGCACAGGGCGATCCGCCCGGCACCCAGCGCTACTGGGACGGCTCGAGCTGGCAGGGTGGACCTCAGCCAGTTGCGGGTGCTGGTGGAGCCGCAGGTGGGGCTGGAGCCATGAAGGCCGAGAACGGTGACCGTTTCGTTGCGTTCCTCATCGACGTTGGCATCATCATCGCCGCGTACATCGTGATGCTGATTCTGATCGCCATCGCGTCAGCCATTAGCGACACGCTCGGAGGCATCTTGAGCCTCATCGCTGGCCTCGCGTATCTCGGCTACTACATCTACAACTACATCTATCTGCAGGGCACGACGGGTCAGACCATCGGCAAGAAGATGCGCAACATCAAGCTCGTCGACAAGACCACGGGTCAGCCCCTCGGCATGCTCATGGTGTTTGTGCGCGGTCTCGTCAGCGCCATCTTCGCCATTCCGTGTTACCTGGACCACTGGTGGATCCTGGTTGATGAGAACAATCAGCGTCTTTCCGACAACGTTCTCGGAAACCACGTCATTCCAGCCTGATCTACTGAGCTAGCGACTCGCCGGCGGGGCACGAGCCCCGCCGGTCGTGTCGAGATCGTTGTATTCCCACGAGGTATCTGTCATGACAGACATTCCGTCATCCCAGCCCCCTGGCTGGTACTACGCCCAGGGCGACCCCGTCGGAACACAGCGCTACTGGGATGGGTCGACCTGGCAAGGTGGTCCGCAACCTGTTGGCGGTGGCTACGGAGCCACGAGCCAGCTCGCAGACGCGGGCAGTCGCATCGGCGCCTGGTTTGTTGACCTGCTTGTCTTGATCATTCCCATCTTCATCATTTCGTTTGCGGTGGCTGGCGGTGAGCAGCAGAGCGTGTTCGGTGCTTCGGCGCGACAAATCGTGGCTGGGCTCCTCACCACCGCTGTGTGGTTCGGCTACCACGTTTTGATGAACAGCAACGGCGGGCAAACGCTTGGTCGCAGGGCGGTAAGCATCAAGATCGTCAACATGGACGGATCTGAGGCGGGAACCGATTCGCTCGTAAAGCGATTCGGTGTCGGACTTCTCAACATCATTCCGTTCGTCAACCTGGTGCTCTGGATCGTTGGGTTGGCCTCACTCGTCTTGATCTTCATCGACGACGACAATCAGGCGCTCTGGGACAAAGTGGCGAACACCAAGACCATCAAGGCGTGACGGCGGAGACAGCGAGCAGTCGATGACACGACAAGACGGCAAAAAGGCTGGCAGAGTCACAGCGCCCCAAGATGAAGAGGCGCTGGAGCGCGAACTGCCGTCGTTTCGACGACGCAAGCCCATCACGTTTTGGGTCGTGATCATCGCCGTGCTGGCCATGGTGCTCAGCGTTGTTGCCGTGCCACTCGCCATCTTGTTGTCGTAAAAGTCTCAGGCACTGGTTGGGAATCCGGTACCGCGTGCGCCATCCTGGGTAGTCCGGCCTTGTGGGCCGGTTTCAGTTCCCCGGTACAGGCCACTTTTCGGCGCTGTGTCGGCCCAGAAGGAGTTCGATGTCGTTCAAAGCCGGTGATCGCGTGGTCTACCCCCACCATGGGGCAGCCATCATCGAGAAGACTGAGATGGTCGAACTCAATGGTGAGAAGAAGAAGTACTTCGTCCTGAAGACTGCTCACGATGAGCTCACGGTGCGAGTACCCGTCGACAAGGTCGACGAAGTGGGCATGCGTCCGCCGATCTCGCTTGAAGACGTCGAAGACCTCTTCGTGCTGCTCGCCAAGAAAGACGTGCGTGAGCCGGCCAACTGGAGCCGTCGCTTCAAGAACCACCAAGAGAAGCTCAAGTCCGGCGACGTCTATCAGGTTGCCGAAGTGGTGCGAAACCTTGCCTTGCGTGAGGCCGCCAAGGGCCTGTCTGCTGGCGAGAAGAACATGTACTCCAAGGCTCGCAAGGTGCTCGTGTCTGAGCTTTCCTTTGCCCTCGACGTGTCCGAGGACGACGCCATGGACAAGGTCGAAGAGCAGCTCGTCTAGGCGCTGGCCGCTTAGGCCAGACCAAGCAGCTCAAACATGGCATGCGGCGGGTCGTTGTCGCCGCGTGCGAGGCGTGCCGCTCGCTCAACGTTGACGGCGTCGAAGTGTCGATCCGTCCACGTGTCCCACGGGCCGGGCGGCAGCGCGCCCACATCGCCATCAACCTCGACGCACGCTCGTAGGTAGTCGCGCAACGAGGCAAGGTCGCCGGCGCCACCGGGTGGCCCGTGGCCGGGCACAAACGTGTTGCCGAGCTCGGCGATCTGATCGAGGCTGTCGGCCCATGCGGCGGGGTCGCCGTCGAACGCAAGTGGAGTCGTGCCGAAGGCACCGAGCGCACCGGTGTAGACAACGCCAGCCTGAGGCACCTGCACGACGAGGTTCATGGGTGACTCACCCGGCAGCGGAACGGCGACGGCGGCCGGTGTGATCCAGACGTTTTCCGCGATTGTGTGCGTAATCGGACGAGTCTCGAACTCCTCGTGATACGCCTCAGCAAACTCGGGAAGCAGACGGCCGATGGCATCGAGGTTGAGTGGTGCGTCCAGCTGTCCACTCGTGGCTTCCGAGCCGTAGAACGCGGCTTTCCAGAAGGCCCAGCTTCCACCCGCGAACGGGATGCGGCTTGACGTCAGAACCACTCGCTTGATCGGCAACTCGAGCTCGGCCGTCAGCTCGAGGATTTCTCGTCGAGCTCGGTGGGCCACCTCTGGCGTTGGTCCAGCATCGATCATGGTCAGCCCATCACCGTCGATGACGAGTCCAAGGTTGGAGTGACCAAACCCCTGCTCGGCGCTCGCAAACGCAAACACGCCCTGTCCAAGCTCGACCTGATGCATCCCCCAAACCTACCGCCCAACCCTTCCCCCGATTGGTGTGTTGAGGTGACCAGTTACGGCCGTCTCAGCACACCAATCCAGTGAGGGCGTGGGAATGTCACTAGGCGTGGACATGATGTGGGTATGCGAGTAGACGACGCCATGAGCGCCGTACTCGAGCTCGCGGCCTCTCAGTACGGGACGTTCAACAGACGACAGGCCGCCGATCGCACATTCTCTGCCCGCCGACTCCGTCGGGCCGAACTCAACGGGCATCTTCTTCGTCCGTTGCCGGATGTGTTTGTGTTACCCGGTTCGCCAGACTCCTGGCGACAGCGGTTGATGATCCAGACCTTGCAGGGAGGCGCTGTTGCGAGCCATCGAGCTGCAGCCGCGCTCCACGGGTTCGACGGGTTCCGTCCGGGGACAGTCGAGGTATGCGTGCCCCGAAACCTGGAGTCAAACGACCGCAACGCCATCGTGCATGGGTGGCGTCGCTCCGACGAGGCCGACGTGGTCGTGATCGACGGGATTAGGGCGACCTCCGTCGAGAGGACGCTCGCTCAGCTCGGTGCGGTTGTGGAACGCCGCAAGGTTGAACAAGCCCTCGACGGCGCCCTGCGCGACGGGTTGTCTCCCGTCGCGCTCGAGCAAACACTCGAACGGCTTTGGCGACCAGGTCGCACCGGCGTGGGCACCCTGCGTAGGCTGATCGATGACCCGCGGCGAACGGGGATGCTTCCCGACTCGTGGTTTGAGCGGCTCGTGCAGCATGTGGCGAACGCTGCTGGTCTGCCGCCTGTGGTGTTGCAACACGAAGTGCGTGTGGCGTCGGGGCGCCGTCGTCTCGACTTGGCGTATCCCGATGTCAAGCTCGGCATCGAAGCGCACTCTCGCCGGTTTCACTTTGGCCCCACGCGCACAGAGGCCGACAACATTCGCGACCTCGAGCTAGCGGCAATCGGCTGGGAGGTGGTGTACGTAACCTGGGGTATGGCGCACGAGCCAGTCGAACTCGTCCGTCATCTTCAGGCGATCTACCGCGCCAGATCCCGATTGGTGTCCTGAGGTGACCACTTACGACCGTCTCAGCACACCATTGCGGTGGGGTGGGGTGATTGGTGTGTTGAGGTGACCAGTTGCGACCGTCTCAGCACACCAATCCGGTTGAGGAGGGGAGTGAGTTAGGGGCGGGTGATGCCCATGGGGGTGGCGGGGGGCGTGAAGGTCGGGAAGATGTTGCCGATGCCGACACGGTTCGACAGGATCTCGGTGATTGGCTGACGGAAGTCGGTCAGCACCGTGAGGTCACCTTCGTCGGGATCATCTTCGATGACGTCTGGGAAGTCGTTGCCGAAGACGCCGCCTTGGATGCCGCCACCCATGGCCATGATCGAGGTTGCTCGACCGTGGTCGGTACCGCCTGATCCGTTCTCGTTGATGGTGCGACCGAATTCGGTGACCACGAGAATCGTCGTCTCGTTGATCGTGCCGTCTGACGCAAGGTCGTCGGTGAAGGAGCGAAGTGCGCCAGCAAGCTCTGAGGCCCGTCGCATGAACCGACCTTCAGGGTCACCCGGTGCACCGAGGTCGTCGTGATGGTCCCAGCCGCCATATTCAATGGCTGCGGCATACAGGCCGAGGCCCGAGCGCAACATGATGGCAACCTGCGCCAGGTCACGAGACAGCTTGTTGTTCGCATACGAGCCAGGAGCGTCGCCCGGCATGGCTTCGAGCGTGTCGACAACCGACAGCAAGTCGGCACCTGTTGAGGTGACGGCGCCGTTCGGGCTTGAGTACATCGAGGCGAGTACGCCACGGGCTCGACCGCGGTTGCGGAACCCGTCGATGCCGAAGTTGCGAAGGTCT